>JAVHVH010000120.1:0-3120 GCA_032160665.1 Pseudonocardiales bacterium | reverse complement strand
CGTCCTGCACCTGCCGGTACGTGGCAGCGGCGATGGCGGCGCGTTCTCGACCGTCGCGGACTTCCGTTCCTTCTGGGTCGCCCTGTTCGCGGGTCGGATTCTCGATTCCGCGCGCGTGGCCGAGATCGTCCGTCCGTACGTCGACGTTCCGGCCGAAGGCCTGCGCTACGGCCTGGGTTTCTGGCTGGCCGCGGACGGACCCGAGGTTCGGCTGGTCGGCGGTGACGCCGGGGTGTCGTTCATCTCGTCGCACGATCCGACGACCGGACGCACCTGCACAGTCGTCACCAACTTCAGCAGCGGCGCGAGCGCGATCATGCGCCGGCTGCAGGCGCCGTAGCGCGGTCGCTAGTGGGCGATCTCGGTCGCGCGCGACTCGCGGACTACGGTGACCCGGATCTGCCCGGGATAGGTCAGCTCGTCCTCGATCTGCTTGGCGATCTCGCGGGCGAGCACCGAGGATCCCAGGTCGTCGACCTCCGAAGGCAGGACCATCACCCGGACCTCGCGCCCGGACTGCATGGCGAAGACCTTCTCGACGCCGTCGCGCGCACCGGCGATCTCCTCGATTCGGGCCAGCCGCTTGACGTAGGACTCCAGCGATTCGCGGCGAGCGCCGGGCCGGGCGGCCGAGCAGGTGTCTGACGCCTGGGTGAGGACGGCTTCGATCGTGCGGGGCTGGACCTCGTTGTGGTGCGCCTCGACGGCGTGCGCGACGGCTTCGTCCTCGCCGTACTTGCGCAGCAGCTCCGCGCCGATAATGGCGTGGCTGCCTTCGATTTCGTGGGTGAGCGCCTTGCCGATGTCGTGCAGGAAGGCGCAGCGCTTGACGAGGGTGGGCTCGATGCCGAGTTCGGCGGCCATCACTCCTGCGATGTGGGCGGTCTCGATGAGGTGTCCGAGCACGTTCTGCCCATAGCTGGTCCGGTACTTCAACCGCCCGATCGTCGGCATCAGCCGCTCGTCAACCGCGCCGATCCCGACTTCGGCGACGGCATCGCGCGCCGCGCGCAGGCACAGCTCCTCGACATCGAGCTTGCTCTGCTCGTAGGCCTCCTCGATGCGGTGCGGGTGGATGCGGCCGTCCTGGATCAGCTTCTCGAGCGTCAGCCGCCCGACCTCGCGGCGGACCGGGTCGAAGCAGGAGAGCAACACCGCCTCGGGAGTGTCGTCGATGAGGACGTTGACGCCCGTGACGGCCTCGAAGGAGCGGATGTTGCGGCCTTCCCGGCCGATGATGCGGCCCTTCATCTCCTCGGCGGGCAGGTGCAGCACGCTCACCACCGTCTCCGTGGTCTGCGCGCTCGCGACCCGCTGCACGGCCTCGACGACGATGGCCCGCGCCCGGTCGGTTCCCTCGGTGCGGGCTTCGTTCTCGATGGTCCGCACCAGCATCGCTGCCTCGCGCCGGGCGGTGTTCTCGACCCCGGCGAGCAGCTCGGCTTTGGCTTCCTCGGCGGTCAGGCCGGCGATCCGCTCGAGTTCGCGCTGATGCTCCACGACGGCCGCGCTCAGCTCGGCGCGATCCACGACCAGGAGCCGCGCCTGCTCGTCCAAGTCGGCCCGGACGGTGCCGAGCTCGGACTCCTGGGCCTGCAGCTCGGCGGCCCGCTGGGTGAGCCGGGCCTCGCGGCCGTCGAGGCGCAACTCGGTGTCGTCCAGGCGGGCCGCGCGCGCGGCGTTGGCCTCCTGCTGGCGGCGCAACTCGTCGGTGAGCTTGGCGGTCTCGGCGGATCCGGCGCGCTGGGCGTCGGCCATCACCACGGCCGCCTGCTCGCGGGCCTGAGCGTGGGAGGTCTCGATCTCGCGCCGTGCTGTTTCCGCATCGGCACGGGCGCTGCGGCGGGTGGCTTCCGCCTCGGCTTCGGCCGCTCGACGCAGGCCCTCCGCCTCGGTCTGCGCGGCCAGGCGCAGCGCGGAGGCATCGGCTAGCGCCGCCTGCCTGGCGTCGGCCAGCGTGTCGTCGGACAACCCGACTACCGGGCTCTGGTGCCGGCCAGCCGGCGCCGCCCCACGCCGGTAGTAGGCCGCAACGAAGACGAGCCCGAGTAGAAACGCGGCACCGATCCCTGCGTACAAGACCCCGTGCATCCGCGCCTCCTGACCGTCGGTCGAGCCTGGAACCAGGAAGCACGAACGCGAAACACGCTCACTCTGGCGGCCATGCGGCCCCAGAGGTATCGCAGGTGGGTCTGGACTCCGGCATGGATACCGGGTCGGTGTACGCGCTCCTCTCGTCGGATCGATTCGGCGGCTATGTCACGGCGTCACGGGTGGGTGGCGCAGCGGGTGTGTTCAGGCGTTACTCCTGGTGTGCGTCGAGGCTATGAACGCCGGGCTCACAAATCAAGTAAGCGCGGCGTACAGATCAACACTCGATCATTACGTCGAGGCGACGTCGTCGAGGATCTCGACCTGCCTCGCGCTCTCGGAGTCGCCCTCCGCCAGCGCTTCGCGGACGACGGAGTAGGCCAAACCGGATGAATAGCCCTTGCGGGCGAGCAGGCTCACGAGGCGCCGGACCTGGACGTCGCCGGGCAGGGCCGAAAGCGTTCGCCGGCGCTGGTCGACGAGTTGTCGGGCGCGGGCCCGCTCGCGGTCGGTATCGATGCCGGCGACGGCCGCGTCCACGATCTCGTCGTCGAGGCCGCGTTGGCGCAGTTTGGCCGCCACCGCCCGGCGGGCGAGGCCGCGTTCGCGGTGCTGGCCCGCGGCCAATGTCTCGGCCATGGCGGCGTCGTCGACCAGGCCGACCTCGGTGAAGCGATCCAGCACTCGGCGGGTCGCGTCCGCTGGCACGCCGCGGCGGGCCAGCGCGTCGACGAGTTCAGCTCGGCTCCGCGCCCGCTGGGTCAGCAGTCGCAGGCAGATCTCGCGGGCCACCGTCTCCGGATCGCCCAGCGGCTGCTCCGGATCGCCCGGTGGCGTCTCACCGGCGCCACCGCCGGGAGGGTTCGCTCGCCGCGACGAACGACCCCAGCCAGCCGCCATGATCAGAAGTCGACCGGCGCCGGCAGCGGCACGATCGGCGCGCCGGCCTCATCGACCCGAGCCCCGATACCGAGCTTCTCTTTGATCTTCTTCTCGATCTCGTCAGCGAGGTCAGGGTTGTCGCGCAGG
>JAVHVH010000266.1:0-6964 GCA_032160665.1 Pseudonocardiales bacterium | reverse complement strand
TCGATCGCGCGGCGCGAAGCGGTGGCCGCGATGGACGCCCACGTCGGGCCGAAGAGGTAGTCCGGCAGACTGCGGGGCGTGACTGGGCACATGACACCGGAGGAGTTCCGGCGCTACGGGCACGCCGTGATCGACTGGATCGCCGACTACCAGGAGCGGATCGAGTCGTTCCCGGTGCTCTCTCAGGTCGCACCGGGCGACATTCGCGCCGCGCTGCCGGATGAACCTCCAGAACACGGTGAGAGCTTCGAGGCCGTGCTGGCCGACGTCGACCGCGTGATCATGCCGGGCATCACCCACTGGCAGCACCCGTCCTTCTTCGCGTACTTCCCCGCGAATGCCAGCGGGCCGGCCATCCTCGGTGATCTGTTGGCCTCTGGGCTCGGCGTACAGGGCATGCTCTGGGTCACCTCGCCGGCCGCGACCGAGCTCGAAACCCACGTCCTGGACTGGCTCGCGACGTTGCTCGACCTGCCGGCGCGGTTCCGATCCGACGGTGACGGGGGCGGCGTCATCCAGCACACCGCCTCGGACGCAGCGCTGGTCGCCCTGCTGGCGGCGCTGCACCGCGCTAGTGGCGGCCGCACCGAACACGAGGGCGTGCCGGCCGGCCGGTACGCCGTTTACACCTCCGGTCAGACTCACTCGTCGGTCGAGAAGGCCTGCCGGATCGCCGGACTCGGCGCGGACGCGTTGCGCAAGATCGACGTCGACCCGGCGACGCTCGCCGCCCGTCCTGAGCATCTTCAGGAACTCGTCGACGCCGACCGCGCGGCCGGCATCGTGCCGGCGCTGGTCGTGGCGTCGGTGGGAGCCACCGGGACGGGCGCGGTCGATCCGGTGCGTGAGCTCGCCGCGATCGCCGCCGATGCGGGAGCGTGGCTGCACGTCGACGCGGCATGGGCCGGTGTTGCCGCCGTGGCGCCGGAGTTCCGGTGGCTGAACGACGGCCTCGAGGCCGCGGATTCGTACGCGACCAATCCGCACAAGTGGCTGCTGACCAACTTCGACTGTGACACGTTCTGGGTGGCCGACCGCACTGCGTTGGTCGCGGCGTTGTCAATCTTGCCCGAGTTCCTGCGCAACGCGGCCACCGAGTCCGGCGCGGTCATCGACTACCGCGACTGGCACGTTCCGCTCGGGCGCCGGTTCCGCGCGCTCAAGCTGTGGGCGGTGATCCGGTGGTATGGCGCTGAGGGACTCCGCGAACACATTCGCGGGCACGTCGCACTCGCGCAGGACTTCGCATCGTGGGTGGCCGCGGACGAGCGGTTCGAGCTGGTTGCGCCGCATCCACTGGCGCTGGTGACGTTCCGGCTGCGGTCCGGCGACGACGACACCATGGCGCTGATGCGACGGGTGAACGCGTCGGGTGAGTTGTACCTGACGCACACGACGGTGAACGGTCAGGCCGCGCTTCGGCTGGCGATCGGCGCCGCTGGGACGCAACGGCGGCATATCGAAGCCGCCTGGCAGGCGCTGTCCGGCTGAACCGGTGCCAGGATCAGCACGTGATCGAATCTGCCCGGCTGACCGCCTTCGTCGCCAGCACCGACCTCGACCGGTCCGCGGCGTTCTACGTCGACACCCTGGGCCTCACCGCCCGCGACCGCAGCCCGTTCGCCGTCGTGCTCGACGGGCGCGGCGCCACGCTGCGCGTCACGGCGGTCGCGGAGAAGGCCGCGGCCGACTACACGGTGCTCGGCTGGGACGTGGACGACCTGGACGCTGCCGTCGACGAGCTACGCGGACGCGGTATCACGTTCACGCGCTACGACGGCATGGATCAGGACGAGCACGACGCCTGGACCGCGCCCAGCGGTACTCGCGTTGCCTGGTTCCGGGATCCGGATGCCAACACGCTGTCACTGCAACAGCACCCGGGCTAGCGGCCGCCGCGCGAGCGGACCCGGATCAGGCCCTCCTGGACGACGCTGCAGACGAGCGTGCCGTCCTGCTTGTAGAAGCGGCCGGTGGCCAGGCCGCGCCCGCCGGACGCCGACGGGGAACTCGTCGCGTAGAGCAGCCATTCGTCGGCTCGGAACGGGCGCTCGAACCACATGGCGTGGTCGAGCGAGGCCATCGAGATGTCGTCGAGCCCCGGCGCCAGACCGTGCCGGGTAAGGACGGAGTCGAGCAGCGTCAGGTCCGAGGCGTAAGTGAGGACGCAGACGTGCAGCAGCGGGTCGTCGGGCAGGACTCCGTCGGCCCGCATCCACACCCGGCTCGGCCCCTCGCGCGGGCCGTTCGCGTGCTGCAGCCACGGCGGGTCGTCGACGTAACGCAAGTCGATCGGCTTGGGCATCGACCGGTAGAACTCGGTGGCCTCGGGTGATGGGCCGTAGCGGTTGACGAGGGCCGGCAGTGACTCCGGCGCGGGGACCTCCTGAGGCATCGACATCTGGTGGTCGAGGCCGTCCTGCTCGAGCTGGAAGGACGCCGAGAGCGAGAAGATCGTCTCGCCGTCCTGTACTGCGATCACCCGACGGGTCGAGAACGAGCGCCCGTCGCGCACTCGGTCGACCTCGTACACGATCGGGACGCTCGGGTCGCCGGCGCGGACGAAATAGGAATGCAGCGAGTGCACCCGACGCTCGCTGGGCACGGTGCGGCCCGCCGCAACCAGCGCCTGTCCCGCGACCTGGCCCCCGAACACCCGTTGCCAGCGCGACTTCGTGCTCTGCCCGCGGAAGAGATTCTGGTCGATCCGCTCGAGGTCCAGGAGCCGGACGAGACCGTCGACGGCCTCTTGACCGAGCATCCCTTCACCCATGACGCAGGACGTCTCCGATGCGGTGGACGCGGATGGTGTTCGTGGCACCCGGGGTGTCTGGCGGCGTGCCCGCCACGACGATCACGAGGTCCTGCGGGTGGCACACGCCGCGGTTCAGCAGGGCCGAGTCGACCTGACGGACCATGTCGTCGGTCGTCTTGACCATCCACACGAGATGCGCCTCGGCGCCCCACAGCAGCGCCATCTGCCGCTGCACGGTCTCGATCGGGGTAAAGACGAGCAGGCGCTGCGTGGGTTGCAGGCGCGCCAGCCGGCGCGCCGTGTCACCGGTCTGGGTGAACGCAACGAGCGCGACCGCGCCGAGCGCGTCCCCGATGTCCTTGGCGGCCTTGACGAGCGCGCCTCCGGATGTGCGCGGGTTGTGCTGCAGTCCGCGTACCCCGGTGCCCGATTCCTCGACGGACCGGATGATCCGACTCATCGTGGCGACGGCTTGCACGGGGTACTTGCCGACGCTCGTCTCTCCGGACAGCATCACGGCGTCCGCACCATCGATGACCGCGTTCGCGACGTCCGAGGCCTCGGCGCGGGTCGGGCGCGAGTGGGTGATCATCGACTCGAGCATCTGGGTCGCGACGATGACCGGCTTGGCGTTGTCGCGGCAGATCTGGATCGCCCGCTTCTGCACTACCGGCACGATTTCGAGCGGCATCTCCACGCCCAGATCGCCGCGCGCAACCATCATGCCGTCGAAGGCGAGGACGATCTCCTCGAGCCGGTCGACGGCCTCGGGCTTCTCCAGCTTCGCGATCACCGGGACACGGATACCGACCTCATCCATGACCTTGTGCACGAGCTTGACGTCCTCGGGATTGCGGACGAAGGACAGCGCCACGTAGTCGACGCCGAGGCGCAGGGCGAACTCGAGGTCGCTCGCGTCCTTGTCCGACATCGCCGGCACGCTCACCTCCACGCCCGGCAACGACAGCCCCTTGTTGTTGCTGACGACTCCGCCTTCGGTGACGTCGCAGATGACGTCGGTGCCGTTCTCGACGTCGACGGCGATCAGGGCGACGTTGCCGTCGTCGACGAGCAGCCGGTCGCCGGCCCGCACATCGGCGGCGAGATTCGCGTATGTCGTCGATACCCGGTCGTGCGTGCCGACTACGTCCTCGACGGTGATGCGGATCCGCTCGCCTGTCGCCCACGTGACCGGACCCTCGCCGAACGTGCCGAGCCGGATCTTGGGACCCTGCAGGTCGGCGAGCAGAGCGACGTTACGGCCGGCCGCGGCGGCGGCCTGACGTACCTCGTGGAAGCGCCGACCGTGGTCGGCGTGGACGCCGTGGCTGAAGTTGAGTCGCGCTACGTCCATGCCGGCCTCGACCAACGCCCGCGCCCGTTCGAGCGTGTCGGTAGCGGGGCCGAGCGTGCAGACGATTTTGGCGTGCCGGATCACGCGTCAACATTAGCCGCGTCCCGCACCGCTCTCGACATTCATGCGGAGACGCGCGGCGCGGTCGGCAGTAATCTCCGCTCATGACCGACCCAGCTACTAACGAGTATTCGCTCGCGCTGAGCGACGTCGAGCTCCAGCGGTACACGCTGATGGCCGAGGCAGCGCGCACGGCTGAGTTCGAACTCTGGCAACTAGCCGGGCTGGTCGAAGGCGCGAAGGTCGCCGATGTCGGGTGTGGCCCGGGTGCGATGTTCCCCGCCATCGTTGACTCGGTCGGCACCAGCGGGCGCGTAGTGGGGGTCGACGGCGACGCGAACGCGATCGCGGCGGCGGAGGCGCTGGTCGCGGCGAACGGGTGGACGAACGTCACCACGCGAGTTGGCAAAGCGGACGCGACCGGACTCGAGCCGGATTCGTTCGACGCCGTGATGATGCGGCATGTGCTGGCCCACAACGGGCCGAGCGAGCAGGGGATCGTCGACCATCTTGCGACCCTCGTCAAGCCCGGCGGCAGCGTCTACCTCGTCGACATCGACGGACCGGGCGTGCGGGTCCGGCCGACCGATCCGGATGTCGAGGACCTTTCCGACGCCTACCGGCGCTTCCACGCCGCGCGGGGGAACGACCTGGAGGTCGGGCTTCGGTTGCGCGACCTGCTCACCTCGGCTGGGCTGGAGGTCGGCGCGTACCGGGGTTGGTACAACATCCTGCAGCCGCCGTCCGGGCTCCGGCCACCCGCGTGGGCGGCCCGCGACGCGATGGTCGCCGCGGGTGTTGCCACGTCCGCGGACATCGCCCGGTGGGAGGCCGCCCTGGACCGGTTGGGCGAGCAGCGGCCGACGGTCTACGCCTCGCTGTTCGGCGCAGTCGGGCACCGCCGGTCCTGAGGTCTCCTCGAGCGCGGCGGCGGGACGGTCAGCCCTTCGCCGCGGCCATGACGGCCTCGTCGACGTCCTCGCCCGCTGCCGTCGCCCGCTGGGTCGCGTGCAGTACTCGCCGGAAGTCCCGCGGGACGATTGCCGTGAAGCGGTCGAGCGCCGCCGACCAATCGGCCAGCAACGCCTTGCCCACCGCTGAGTCGGTGTACGCGACGTGCGTCTCGACGATCCCGCGCAAGCGCTCCGCATCTTCGCTCGGGACGGCCTCGATGTCGACGAGTTCGCCGTTGACCTGCGCACGGTCAAGATCGAGCGCGTACGCGTATCCCCCCGACATGCCCGCGGCAATGTTGCGTCCGGTCGCGCCCAGGATCACCGCGGTGCCGCCGGTCATGTACTCCAGTGCGTGGTCGCCGACCCCCTCGGCCACGACGGTGGCGCCGGAGTTGCGGACGCAGAACCGCTCCCCCACCACGCCGCGCAGATAGATCTCGCCGCCGGTCGCTCCGTAGGCGATGACGTTGCCGGCGATGACGTTGTGCTCGGCCGCGAACGGCGCGTCCTCGTGCGGGCGCACCGCGAGCACGCCGCCGGACAGGCCCTTGCCGGCGTAGTCGTTGGTGTCGCCGATCAATCGCATCGTGATGCCCCGAGGGACGAACGCCCCGAAGGACTGCCCGCCGGATCCGCGGAAGGTCACGTCGATCGTGCCCGGCGGAAGACCGTCCGCTCCGTAGCGGCGGGTGACGATTGACCCCAGCATCGTGCCGACGGTCCGGTTGACGTTGCGCACCGGCAGTTCGAGCTTCACCGGCGCACCGTCGAGCAGGGCTCCCTCGCACAGCTGGATCAAGGTGTTGTCGAGCGCGAGGTCCAGGCCGTGGTCCTGCTCCCGGGACTTCTTCAGCGACTGGCCGTAGGGGTTGGCCGGTGCGTGCAGGATCGCGCTGAGGTCGAGACCGTCGGCCTTCCAGTGGTCGATCGCCTTCGCGGTGTCGAGGACCTCCACCCGGCCGATCGCCTCGTCCAGGGAACGGAAGCCGAGCTCGGCCAGGATCTCGCGGACCTGTTCGGCGATGAATTCGAAGAACGTCTCGACGAACTCCGGCTTACCGGTGAACCGCTCACGCAGCACCGGGTTCTGGGTCGCGACGCCGACCGGGCAGGTGTCGAGGTGACAGACCCGCATCATGATGCAGCCAGAGACGACCAGCGGCGCAGTGGCGAAGCCGTACTCCTCGGCGCCGAGCAGCGCGGCGATCACGACGTCACGTCCGGTCTTCATGGCACCGTCCACCTGGACGGTGATGCGGTCGCGCAACCCGTTGAGCAGCAGGGTCTGCTGGGTATCGGCGAGGCCGAGCTCCCACGGCAACCCGGCGTGCTTCAGCGAGGTGAGCGGCGCGGCGCCCGTCCCGCCGTCGTGACCCGAAATCAGGACGACGTCGGCGTGCGCCTTCGACACGCCCGCGGCGACAGTGCCGACGCCGGCCTCGGACACCAGCTTGACGTGCACGCGGGCCTGGTCGTTGGCGTTCTTCAGGTCGTGGATCAGCTGCGCGAGGTCCTCGATCGAGTAGATGTCGTGGTGCGGCGGCGGCGAGATGAGGCCGACGCCCGGCGTCGTGTGACGCACCGAGCCGATGTACTTGTCGACCTTGTGGCCCGGGAGCTGGCCGCCCTCCCCCGGCTTCGCGCCCTGCGCCATCTTGATCTGGATCTGGTCGGCGTTGACGAGGTAGTGCGCCGTGACCCCGAAGCGCCCCGAGGCGACCTGCTTGATCGCCGAGCTCTTGCTGTCGCCGTTGGGCAGCCGCGCGTAGCGCGCGGGATCCTCGCCGCCCTCGCCCGTGTTGCTCCGGGCGCCCAGGCGGTTCATCGCGATGGCGAGCG
>JAVHVH010000264.1:0-3304 GCA_032160665.1 Pseudonocardiales bacterium | reverse complement strand
GAGCGAGCGTGAGCCGACCGCCGTCACCCGCGACACCGTCGTCGCATGCAGCGCGGCGGTCCAATCACGGGCGATGCCCCCGGGCGCCAGAACACCCCACCGGATGGACGGAGCATCGAGCGGATCGCGGATCCGTGAGGACGGCAGCGTCGTCATACGCCCATCATGCCGCCATGCGAGTCGCCGACCGTCCGCAGGTGGTTGGTCATGACCCCCTCCGCGCGATACCCGTCGTTCTGCGTGTTCGGACCTCGGTTGTCGGACATGGGCATATGAATGCGTATGGGGACCGACCAACGACGTCGTTTGGCGACGCAGATCGATGTGCACATGTCGCTGATGTGCCACTCCGCGATCCTCGACGCCTCCCGCGACGGCGACGCCGCTTCCTGGCTCGAACCCGTCGGCGACACCGACTACTTCGCTGCCTCCGGCTGACGCTCTGCGGCGGATCAGCTCGCGACGAGCACCACGAGCGTCTCTGGGCGGACCCCGTCGTACTTCATCGCCTCGGCGCCGGCGTCGCTCGTCATGATGGCCTGGAACGCATCCATGTCGGCGACGTCCATGCTCAGCCCGACCCGGTTGGGGTTCGACGGGTCGACGTAGGTGCAGATGTCCTTCGCGACCGACGCGAAGACTTCGGCCCGCTTGGATGACGACAGCCAATGCGCGACGTCGTCCACCTCGTGCGTGGCGATCAATTTCGGCATGAGAACCCCCCCGTTCAGGCACCACCGGATGTGGGCCGGTAACCGGACGCTACTCAGCCCGAGTGAGAAGCGTCCCCGGTGACGCGGCATACCGGCCAGAACCCACCGATATGCCTGCGAAGCTCGAGTCGGTCGTTTGGCGCCGGAGACGGAGCAAACCCGCAGGCGCTCATTCGAGCGGCAGTCCCTGACGCGGCCGGGTGTCGGCTGTGCCGAACGCGTAACGGAATCGGCGTTCGTCTGATCGGGACGGTTTCGGTGGGTAATGGCGTCCGTCGGGGCCGTCCACGCTGGTTTCACCTGGCTTGGATCAGTTAGGTCCTGGGCGGGTTGAGCAGGTGTCCGATGAGATCGCGGCGGCTGCGGACGCCGGTCTTGTCGAACACGGACTTGAGGTGGTCCTGGACGGTGTGCCGCGAGATGTGCAGCGTGTCGGCGATGGCGTGCGTTGCATGGCCGCGTAGCACGAGCCTGGCGACATCGGCTTCGCGGGTGGTGAGCCCGTATGCGGACAAGATCAGCGGCACCATCGAGCGGGGTTCGACCGGTTCGAGAATCACGACCAGCTGGCGTGGGTCGGACGGGCCGTTGAGCCGGGATGCGTGCACGCTCAGCCACGTTCCGGCGCGGGTCGCGATTCGGGTACTGGGCAGCGTGGACGCGACCGGGCCGCCGTGTTCGATGGCCTGCAGCGCGGCGGCGACCGCATAGACGGACGTCGGCAGTGGCAACCGGTTCGGTTCGTCACGCTCGATCAGCGACAGCAGCTGCTCGGCCTCCGGGGTGACCGCGACCAAACTGAGGTCCTCAGCGAGCAGCACGACCCCCGGCCGCAGCGCCTGATTCGGTGCCGACGAGCCGTGCAGCAGCATGGCGTTGCGCAGTGCGTGCGCGATGTGTGGGGCGAGGCGGGCGAGCACCGCGGCCTCGGCCGCGCCGAAGCCGACCCGATCGTCCTCGCGGTGCAGGCACAGATAGCCCCAGCACCGGCCGTCCGCAACAAGCGCCGCGCGCAGCTCGTCGCCGAGCCCGAGCGGACGCATGATCTCGCGGTAGCGCGGGCTTGCGCGACGCTCCCGCCGGGTGGCCTGATCCAGTGAGGCGACGTGCCGGCCCGAGGCGGCCAGTGCCGCGAACTTGTTGACGTCGGCGCGGCCGAACTCGTTGTCCAAGAACTGGTGGGTCGCCGCGTCGAGCGGCTCCTCCGGCCACGCGCCGGTGAACAGCAGCGTCTCGGGATCGGCCGTGGCGAAGAAGGCGGCGTCAACCGGCATGAGCCGGCGCACCGCACGCAGCACCTCGCGCCGCACACCGAGGCCGTCCAGTCCGCTGTGGCACAGCCGAACGGCGTCCTGCTCGGCGCGAACCAGTCTCACCGGTCTCGGCACGCCTGCAGTATGCGCTGCCGGCGCGCCCGGAGAAATCCCACCAAGATGGGATGGTGGCGCTCCCCCACCGAGCCCACGATCCACGCCATGACTACTGACCAGCTCAGCCAGAACAAGCAACTCGTCGAGGCGTTCATCCAGGACCTGTTCACCAACGGCGACCTCGGGGCCGTCGACCGCTACCTCGACCCCAATTTCGTCAACCACGACGCCCCGTTCCCCGGAGCGCCAGACGGGCCCGAAGGGATGCGGCTCGCAGCCAGCAGCTACCGGCAGGCGCTACCCGACTGGCACAGCAACGTCGAACAACTCATCGCCGAAGACGACCTCGTCGTCGAAGTCTTCACCGCCAGCGGCACCCACCGAGGCGAACTCATGGGCGTGCCCGGCAACGGAAAAACGCTCACGCTGCGCGGCGTCAACATCTTCCGCATCCAACACGGCCAGATCGTCGAGCGCTGGGGACGGCTGGACCAGCTCGCGGTACTCCAGCAACTCGGACTGGCACCCACCACTTAACCGAGCCTCGCGCCGGAGAATCTCCGGGCCGACCGCACGGCTGATGTGCGACACTCCTCGTCGACCGTTGGAGTTGGAAGGAGGTGCGACGTCCCGTGTCGATGACCGTTTCCGCGCCTCCTGGAGTCTGCTGACCTAGGGCAGCTTGCCCGGTGGCGCCGCCTGTGAGAGGTGGCCTCGTGGCCGTAGACAACGAAATCCAGCTCGACCGCCTGGCTCGTTCGTTTGCCGCAGTGGGCGAGCTGATCGATGCGATCCAGCCCGGCCGCACGGCGGCTGTGCCAAACTGGTCGTCACCCGTTCGAGTCGGGAAGGAGGTGCGACGTCCCGTGTTCATATCCGTTTCCGCGCCTCCTGGAGTTGGCTGACCTTCATCAGCTTGCCCGGCGGCGCCGCCTGTAAGAGGTGCCTCGTGGCCGTTCAAAACGAAGTCCAGCTCGACCGGCTCGCCCGTTCCTTCGCCGCGGCGGGCGAGTTGATCGATGCGATTGGACCCGACCAGTGGTCCGCGCCGACGCCGTGCCTGGATTGGACCGTGCACCGTCTGGTCGAGCACCTGGTCGGCAAGAATCTCGTGTTCGCCGCGGTGCTCGCTGGACGACCCTTGCCGCAACGGGGTGACGGGATGCCGAGCGGCCAGCTCGCGCAGAGCTATCGCGAATCGGCCGACGTGTTGCTCGATTC
>JAVHVH010000114.1:0-18236 GCA_032160665.1 Pseudonocardiales bacterium | reverse complement strand
TCGAGAATCGCCGCAGCATGCAGCAGGATGTCCGGCGCCTTGAGCGGCTGGATCCGACCGACGAACAGCAGGTTCAGCGCGTCCTCGCGCAGGCCCAGCCGGCGCCGCGCGGCCACCGACGAGCCGGGCGTGAAGAGTTCGAGGTCAACGCCGGGGGCGACCGTGCGGACCGCGTCCGGGTCTGCGCCATAGAGATCGATCAGCTGGTTGGCTTCGTCAGCGGTGGACGCGATCAGCCGATCCGCCTCCGCGACGACCTGCTCCTCGCCGATGATCCGCGACTTCGGCTCGGGGTCGTCGCCGTCGGCCAGCAGCGCGTTCTTCACCTTCGCGAGAGTGTGCGCCGAGTGGACGAGGGGCACACCCCAGCGCTCGCGGGCCAGCCAACCGACCTGCCCGGACAGCCAGTAGTGGGAATGGATGACGTCGTACCAGCCGGGTTCGTGGTGCACCTCGGCGCGCATGACGCCAGCGGTGAACGCGCACAGCTGGGCGGGCAGGTCGTTCTTGGCCAGGCCCTCGAATGGGCCGGCGGTGACGTGCCGAACGTGCACGCGCGGGCACAGGGTGACGACGGCCGGCTGGTCGCTGGACGTGGCTCGGGTGAAGATCTCGACCTCGACGCCGCGCTCGGCGAGTCGTTTGGCGGTCTCGACGATGTATACGTTCATGCCTCCGGCGTCGCCGCCACCGGGCGGGTCGAGTGGAGAGGTGTGGACGCTGAGCATGGCCACGCGCCGCAGGGCGCGATTCATCGACTGCAAAGCTGTCCTTTCGACACGTCTCTGGAGCGCTAACACCGCTTGGTCGTGATTCATGCCCTGGTTGCGGGGCGGATCAACTGGTACCGGATAATTGGTGGTATGTCACGTGGGACAGCGGTCGTCACCGGAGCCAGCAGCGGGATCGGGGCGGCCACCGCTCGGCGGCTCGTCGCCGAGGGGTACGACGTGGTCGCTGCGGCGCGACGCCGGGATCGGCTAGACGAGCTGGCCGCCGCGGTACCGGGGATTCGTGCGGTCACCCTCGACGTCACATCCGCCGAGTCGGTGGCCGGGCTGGCCGCAGAACTCGACGACGTCGCCGTCCTGGTGAACAACGCTGGCGGCGCGATCGGCACCGAACCGATCGAACGGGCCGACCCCGCGGACTGGCAACAGATGTTTGAGACGAACGTCCTGGGCGTCCTGCGGGTCACCCAGGCGCTCCTTCCCGCGCTGGAGCGCGGAGCGGGCGGGCATGTGGTGGTGACCGGCTCGATCGCCGGGCACCTCGTCTACGAAGGCGGCGCCGGGTACACGGCGGCCAAGCACGGCGCCACCGCCGTCGTCGAGACGCTGCGTCTCGAGCTGAACGGGCGACCGGTCCGCGTCACCGAGGTCGCGCCGGGCATGGTGCACACCGAGGAGTTCTCGCTCGTGCGGATGCGTGGTGACGCGGCCGCCGCCGACAACGTCTATGCCGGCGTCGATGCGCCGCTGACCGCGGACGACATCGCCGACTGCATCGCGTTCGTCGTCACCCGTCCCGCGCACGTCAACGTCGACCTGCTCGTGGTGAAGCCGCTCGCGCAGGCTGCGCCCTACAAGGTCGCGCGCAGCTGATCAGTGGGCCGGGCCGAGCGAGCTTCGTCTCACCAGCGCCACGATCGACAACACGATTCCCGCGAGCCCGCCCACGATCACCAGCCATAGCCCGAAGCCGATCGAGAACACGTCGGACGGCAGGCCTGTGGTGGGTCCGTAGAGCTGGTTGAGGCTGCCCAGGTCGGCAAGTCCGATCAGCACCGTGAACACCGCGAACACCAGCGCCACGATGGATGCCCACAGACGACCTTGGCGCAGGGCGATCACCAAGCCGGTGACAGCCACGGCGACGGCGCACACGAGGGTGAGCTTTCCGTCGCCGACGGTGCCGTTGACGTCCTGCGACAGACTCCCGAACTGGATCTGCACCCACGGCGTCACGGAACCGGCTGCGCTCAATGCGGCCGTCCCGAGCAAGAGCCAGCCGGTGAGCGGCGCGGACACCTTGGTCGGCGCCGGCTGCGGATATCCCCCGCCCGGGTAGCCGTATCCCGGGTAGCCGTACCCGGGATAGCCGTAGGGCGGCTGGCCGTAGGGCGGCTGGCCGTACTCCGGCTGACCGTAGGGCGGCTGACCGTAGGGCGGCTGACCGTAGGGCGGCTCACCGTAGGGCGGCTGACCGTAGGGCGGCTGACCGTAGGGCGGCCGCGGATCCGGCTGCGGTTGCCCGGGCGGCGGCGGGAGCGACATGCGACTCATCTAACTTGATCGTCGTGGCCGATCCGCAGCAGCCGCGCCGCGCGAAGGCGCGCCTCGCTGCCGGGCGCGCCCGTGCCCTCGGCCTGCCCACCCGCGGCACGACCAACCCCAACCGGTTGCGCCGGATGGACAACTGGATCACGACGGTGCTCGCCCCGGTACTGCGCGGCGCGGCCGATCCGCTCGTGATCGACCTGGGCTACGGCGCAACGCCGGTGACCGCGGTCGAGCTGGCCCATCGGTTGGCCGTCCTGCGTGCGGACCTGCGCGTCGTCGGCCTCGAGATCGACCCGGACCGGGTGGCCGCCGCGCTGCCCGCCGCCGAACCGCCGCGGCTGACCTTCGCGCGCGGCGGCTTCGAGTTGGCCGGGCACCGCCCGGTGCTCGTGCGAGCGGCCAACGTGCTCCGCCAGTACGGCGAGCCCGCCGCGGCCGCTGCGTGGGTGACAATGTGCGCCCGACTCGCGACCGGCGGCGTGCTCGTCGAGGGGACGTGCGACGAACTCGGCCGGCGCGGCTGCTGGGTCCTGCTCGATCGGGCCGGACCGGTCTCGCTCACCTTCTCGTGCCGCGTCGACTCGATCGAGCGGCCGAGCGACCTGGCCGAACGGTTGCCCAAGGCGCTGATCCACCGCAACGTTCCCGGCGAAGCGATCCACACCCTGCTGCGTGCGTTCGACGCGGCCTGGGATGCCGCCGCACCGGTATCGACCTTCGGCGCCCGCCAGCGTTGGATCGCTGCGTGCGCGGGTCTCGCCGCGGCCGGCTGGCGGGTCGATACGGCACGAGCGCGACACGGCGAACTCACCGTGCCCTGGGCCGACGTCGCACCCGGCGATGCCGGGCAGTCCGGGCCGTCCGATCAGCCGGCCAGCCGCTGACGCACCGAGCCGAGACCCAGCGCCGCCGACTCGGGCAGGTACGTGTGCAGGTGCACGTCGACGTCGGGCACCATCCGGGTCCGGCCGACGTCGATCATCAGTCGTTGGACCGCGGCGACCGCAGTCGCTGGGTAGGCGATCAACTCGTGGAAGCCAGCCACCTGCGCCACGCCGGCAAGGTGGGTGACCAGCTCGGCGCCGATCCCCAAACGCTGCCATCGGTCCTCGACGAGCAGACCGATCTCGGTGCACAAGTGGTTGTGCGAACGGTCGCGGGTCAGCGCTCCCGAGGCGACGACGTCGCCCTCGGCGGTCACGGCCACGATGCTGAACGGCCCCCGCAGCGCGTGGTCAAGCGCAGCCACCGCGGGCGGGCGGCCGCCGTATCGGTAGCGGTCGAGCAATGCTCGGGCCGAGCATCGGCTGTGCATCTGGGCCACGGCGGCAAGATCACGCGCGGAACTCGGCCGCACCACCAGCGGCGTTCGTCCGACGCGCAAGATCCAGGGCTGGCGGACCAGCTCGGCGAGTTCGTCGTTCTCGGTGGGCCGAGGGCCGGCGGGGTGGCCGCTGGTGATCTCTCGGACGCAGAGCGGGGTCGGTGCGGTTCGCATGGATCGACGTTCGCACCGGTGCGTTTCGCGTACGTGACGGGCGATCGACTTCCGTGAAACGCGTGTACAGCCGGTGGTATCAGCCGGTGCAATGCGTCAGGATCTGGACGCCGGCGCCGGGACGGCCGGGTCACCCCACACCTGTGCAGACCACGCCGGCGCGTCATTCGTCGCGACGGGTACTCCACCACGAACAGTGCCGAGGTCTGTCAGCTGCACGTTCTCGAGCCCGTTCCCGGCCCCGCCGTTGCTCGTCACCGCGAGGGCCAGCGTGTTGTGGCCGTGCGGGTCGAGGACGCCGTTGGGCACGGCGTAGGTGTGCTGCGGTCCGACGTTGGCGATGTACTGGCCGACATTCCACCCGTTGACGTAGATCAGGGCGCGGTAGTTTGCGGTCGACTGCGGCGTGGCGGGATCGCCGATCGTGATGCCGAGCGACGCGTCGTCCGCTGCGGGGATGTTCAGGTCGAAGCCGGTCCGGTACCAGGAAGTACCGGGCGCTGCGCCGTCCGCTGGCACCGGTGCGGTCGCCCACGAGGAATCCGGATATCCGGGCAAGTGCCAGCCGTGCCGCTCTCCGTACAGTCCGCCCGCGTTGGTGACGCCACGGGCGGTGTCGACGATGTCCTCGCCGCCGAGGTTCCCCTGGACCTTCCAGGAGATCGGGGTCGGCACTGGCGCGGACGAGGTGTCGGTCATGGACACCGAGATCAGGCCGCGCCCTTCCTTGTGCGCGTCGTTGACGCCGCCATCCTCATTGTGGCCGTCGTTGCGCACCATGACCGAGAGCACGTGCTCCCCCGCCGTACGCAGCGCCGCGGGAATCGTGAACGTCGCCGTGGCCGTGGTCGGCGGCGACGCAACCGCGCTCGGGATGATGTTCTGACCGAGGTACGTGCCGTCCACCCACGCTTGAAGCAAGCCTGCGCCCCCGCCGCCGTAGCGCAGCGAGACGGTGCTGGCCGACGGCGAGCCGACGTAGCGTCCTCGATACCAGACATCGCCCTGGTGGAAGCCGTAGTCGTCAGCCGTCAGGACCGGCTGGCCGGCGGCCGGCTTCGTCGTGCTGTTCGTGGTCGTCTTGTCGGCGCTCGCCCAGGACGCGTCGTCGAATGTGGGCGACGCCTCGGGTGATTCAGGTGCCGATCGCCAGGTCCCGGCGCTCAGGTTCGGCAGCGAGATCGGTGCCGCTCCGGCGAGCTTCGTCGTCGCGGCGAGACTGCTGTCCGCGCCCGAGGTGGTGGGCACCTGCGCGCCGTTCCAGGTGACTGTGTGCACCTGCGGCGGCGCCCAAACCTGCAGGTCGCTGGCCGTGCCCGTGTCACCGGTGAGGGTGAGCCGAGAGCCGTCGACCGCAGCCGTGCGCACGAGCTCCGGCCCGCGCTCGAGCACCGCTCCGGCGGCGGTCTCCTGCCGCCAGAACGTGCCTGCGGTGGTGTCGTCGGCGAGCAGCAGTGTGAGCTGCGGCCGGTCGCCGCCGTTGATCTGCACCTCGGCGAGACCGTTGTGCGTGTAGTCCAGCCGCAGATCACCGCTCGCCGGGTCATAGCTGCTCGTGACCTCGCCCGAGAGCACCTTGACGTGTGGCTGGTCCGCGTAGCGCAGCACCGTCTCGCCGTCCTCGCCATCGCGACCGTAAAGCAGGGCGACGTCCTTTCCCGCCTGCTGCAGGTGGGTCATGATCTCCGACGTCGAGTACACGAGGTGCTGGCCGCCCATGTCGTAGTCGGCGACGAGCGTCTTCGCATCTTGGCCGTTGATCCGCAACGTGCCCGCCTGGGGCACGGCGTAGCTGCCGTCGCCGGTACTGATCGGGAAGCTGAACGCGTCGTTGGTCGTCGCGTTCGACGGGTTGTGCATGGCGAAGTAGAAGTGCGTGCCCGTGTCGTTGTTGACATCGTGGTAGATCTTGATCGCTGTGGACGACGGCAGCACTGCATCACCCTTGTCGACCTTGGTGATCGGCGTGACGGCCTGCAGGAACAGCCCCATCTCCTTCATGGCGGTGGCCTTCGGCCGGATTTGGCGAGCCTCGTCGAACGCCGCGCCGTAGTCGTAGGACGTGTAGACCACCGGCGCCGGCAACCAGCCCCACGACGTGCCGCCGAAGGTCATGTAGAAGTTCTGCAGCGTCAGCCGGTTCGCGATGTTCGTCTTGTAGAACACCCGCTCGTAGCCAGGCCCCTGGCGAATGGCCGTGCACGGGTAGGTGCCCTTGCTGCCCCAGTAGTCGAACCAGCCGCCGCCGAACTCGGCGGTGAAGCCCGGCGTGTTCGGAGATGCCGACGCCCCGCCCTTCGCGCCGCCCGGCCCCCAGATGCCCCAGTCCGGAGCGGTGGACGGACTGCCCGGCGTCGCGTCGGTGTGGCACGTGCCGCCGGGGTAGCCGTCGAAGGCATACAGGTCCGTGGGTCCTTCGACGGTGCCCGGAACGTTGGCGCCCTGGGGTACCCAGATGCCGTTGCGACCCTTGTCGTTGTGGAAGATCGGCACCGTGATGCCGTCGGCGCGCACCTTGTCGTACATGTGCCGCATGTAGTTCTTCTGCGACGTGCCGGCGCTCGCGAGCTCGTTCTCGATCTGGTAGAGGATGACCGAGCCGGTGCCGTTGCTGAGTTGGTGCCGCTGCAGGATTGCGTCGATGTGCGTCAGCCACTCGTCGGACGCGGCCAGGTAATCCGGCGCGTCCGACCGGGCGCGGCCCGCCTGCGTGGTCAGCCATCCCGGGAAGCCGCCGGCGCTGGTCTCGGCGTTGATATACGGTCCCGGTCGGGCGATGACGTACAGCCCGGCCTGCTGGGCGATATCCAGCAGCGCGTCGACGTCACGCACGCCGGTGAAGTCGTACACGCCCTGCTTGGGCGAGTGGTAGGCCCAGTCGAAATAGATCGAGACCGCGTTGTAGCCCTCGGCCTTGATCTTCTGCAGCATGTCGCGCCACAGGCCCTGGTTCGGCAGCCGCCAGTAGTGGAATTCGCCGGACCAGATGAACGTGCGCTTGCCGTCGATCATGAGGGAGTACTGGTCGAACGTAATCGTGTGGGCCACTGCGGCCGACGCAGTCGCGTCGGTCGCGACAGCGCTCGGCGTGCTGACGACCGACGCCGCGAGCACCACCGAGGCGGCGGCCGCGACCATGCGCACGTACCGCGCCGCCCTCGTCCTGACCGAAGACGTGGCCACTGTGATCACCGTTCTTTCCCGTTGGGCTAGCTGCAGCTCACCTGGGCGTTCGCCCAGTCGCCGTGGTCGTTGCCGTTGCCGTTGCCGCCGTCACCGACCACCAGGTCCAGGAGCTGCGTGCCCGAGATGTCGACGTCGAGATTCACCGAGGCCGACGAGCCGGTGAGCACAGGTGTCGTCGCGAGCGTCGTGCCGTCGGCAATCACGCTGAACGTCACCGAACCGGCCGAACCCTGCTCGTCGTCGACGCCGACCGTAGCCGTGAAGCGGCGGCAATTCCCGCCGAGGTACAGCCCGACGTCACTGACCGCGTTGGTGCCCAGACCGCTGGCGTACACCGTGCCGTTCAGGGTGATCGGTTTACCGTCGCCCGCTGCCTGCTCGCCGTTGCTGGTGTTGCGCTCCACCGGACCCCAGCCGTTGGTCGAGGAGAAGAACGGCAGCGAGCTCACCGCGACGGTCCCGGTCGGCGGTGCCGGCAGAGCCCGCACGTTGCGGACGTCGCTCAGGTGCTGCGCGGTATTGCGCTGGACGTAGTCCGCAGTCGCGGTCAGCTGCGACACCGCGGGCAAGGTGTCCGGCGCGGCGACCCGCCACGTGGCGCTCGCCGATTCGCCGCCGCGGACGGTGGCCACCGTTGTGGCGGACGTCGACGTTGCGGTCCACCCGTCCGGCACCGGCAATCCGAGTCGGACGTTCGTTGCTGGCGGGGCGCCCGCTGGCACGGCGAACGTCGACGTGACCTCGCTGGTCGCGCCCGGGGTTGCGGTGTCGGGCGCGGTGAGCGTGAGCGATGCCTGGTGCGCCACCGGCATCGCGTACGTGGCGTGGTCATAGCGCGAGCCGTCGACCGTGGACACCTGAAGTGGCGACGCGTACGAGCCGAAGGATTCGAGCGACACCGCGCCGAGACCGCCGCTGGTGCCGTCGGTGTTCCACACGGCAATCGCGATGGTGTTGCTGCCGTTCGGCTTCAGGATCCCGTTCGGGATCGGGAAGTCATGCTGAGGCCCGACGTCATTGACGTAGCGGCCGAGCTGCCAGCCGTTGACGAAGATCAGCGCGCGATAGTGCCGGGTCGGGTCATCGGTGATCTTGATGCCGACCGAGGTGTCCTGTCCCTTGGGCAGGTCGAGCGCGACCGTCGTGCGGTACCAGGAGACACCGGGCGTGGGGTCCGACGCGGGGAGGCTGACGGCCGGCCACGAGTCGTCCGGATATCCAGGCAGCGTCCAGCCGGCCCGCTCACCGTAGAGCCCGCCGGTGTTCATCGGGCCGCGGACCGGGTCGACGAGGTTCTCGCCGCCCCGGCTGCCCTGGATGCGCCAACTGACCGACGTCAACGGCGAGCCGGAGATCAGGGCCCCGGTGAGCCCGCGCGCTTCCTTGTTGGAGTCAGCCGAGTTGTAGTCCTCGTTGTGCCCCATGTTCTCGACGAGCACCGACACCTCGTTGTCGCCGCCGACGTGGACCGACCCGGCCGGGAAGGCGAACGTGTGGGTGCTGTCGCCGCTGCTGCCGAGGAACGTGCCGTTCAGCCAGGCTGAGTACACGCCGGCGCGTCCGGTGATCGCGGCGAGAGTGATGCCGGACGTCGCGCTGGTCCCCCGGAACCGGCCGCGGTACCAAACGTCGCCGTGGTGGAATCCGTAGTCGTCGGCGAACAGCACCGGCAACGTCCCCGGCGTCGACGTGCTGTTCGACGTCATCTTGTCGGCTACCTGCCACGACGAATCGTCGAAGCCAGGCTGGGCCTCCGGGGACTCGGCGGCATGCTTCCAGTTCGTCAGCGCGGGTAGCGCAACCGGCGAGGCACCGGGCAGTTGCGTCTGCCGCGATCCGCTCGACGTGGCCACGGTGGCGACCGCCTTGCCGTTCCACGTGATCGCGGCTGCCGGCGCGGCCCACACCTCGGCCGGCGCGGCGTCGGACGTGTCCCCGGTGAGGGCGAGCGTCCCGGCGCTGACCGTGGCCGTGCGAAGCAGGTGACTGCCACGGACGAGCACCGGCCCGGCGGCCGTTTCCTGCTGCCAGAACGTCGCCGCCTCCTGGTCGGTCCCCAGGAGCAGCAGCAGCGGCCGGGAGCCGCCGGTGACGAGGACCCGGGCGAGGCCGGTGTGCGTGTAGTTCAGGCGCAGGTCGCCGGTGGCCGCGTCGTACGTCGAGGCGACGTCGCCGGCGAGCACCTTCACGGTCGGCGCGGTCGAGTAGTTCAACACGGTTTCGCCGTCCTGACCGCTGCGGCCGTAGAGCACGGCCACGTCGGTGCCGTTGATCTGCTGGTGGGTCAGGATCTCCGACGTCGAGTACTGCAGCTGCGTCGCACCGAGTTGGTAGTTCGCGACGATGATCTTGGAGTCGCGGCCGGCGAAGGTGAGCGCGGTGCCGGCCTGCTGCGGCACGCTGGGGTAGACGCGCGCCGAGCTGACCGGCACGTCGATGGCGTCGACGGACACGAACGTGCCGCTCGCGGCCGGGTTCTTCTGACCGGTCACGACGATCTTCAGCGTGTGCGCGCCCGGTTCCAAGTTGTTCGCCGAGTACTGCACCTGCTGGTTCATCGTGCCCGACGCGTAGCCGTCGACGGTGGCCACCTTGGCGCCGTCGAGGTAGACGTCGGCGAGGCCGTGGTTGCCGGCCTTGGACGCGATCCACCGGATCGAGGTGCCGTTGAACGGCACGCTGACGCTGTCGCCGGCGGTGTTGGAGAAGGACTCGGTCTGCTTGTATTCGCCGGACGTGTAACCGGCGTCCGGGCCGACATGCGACCAGGCGCCGGTGTACTGCAGGGCCGTGTTGGCGTCGTCATAGGTGTAGGAACCCCGCGCGCCGAGATCCAGCGCGATGTGGGTCTGGTCCGTGCTGGTCGAAGTCGCGTTCGCGTGCCGGAGGACGTGGAACTGTGTGCCGGTGTCGGGGTTCACCCGTGCGGTGTCGACGATTGACGCGCTGGCGGGCGGCGTCACCGCCAGCGCGTCCGTCTTGGTGAGCGGAGCGACGCTCTGCGTGAAGTACCCGATGAGCTTGTCCTGGTCGTATTTCGCACCGAGTTGCCGGCCTTCGGTGATCGGCGCGCCGTAGTCGTAGGACGTGTACACCTGGCTCGGGTCGGCCTGCCATCCCCACGACGTTCCGCCGTAGGTCATGTAGAAGCTCTGCGCCGTCGCCCCCACGGCGATGTTCTGCTTGTAGAAGACGGACTCGAAGTCAGCGCCGGTGAGCTGGCGGCACTTGTCGTAGCCGGGTCCGCCCCACGGGTCGAACGAACCGCCCTGGAACTCCGGCGTGTACAACGGCTTGCCCGCCGGGTGATCGTAGGAGATGTCCGGCACGCCACGCCAGGACGTGGGGTTGGCGCAGTTGAAGCCCTGCGGGTAGGAGTCCGGCCCGTCGATGTCCAGGGCGCCGGCGCCGCTGTTGAAGGTGCCGTTGTTGTTTCCGGTGAGCGGCACGGTGATGCCGTCGGCCCTGGCCTGATTCTCGAGGTGGGTCATGTACTCGCGGGCCGGGGCCGAGCCGTCGTAGAACTCGTTTTCGATCTGGTCGAGAATCACGGTTCCGGTGCCGTTGGTGAGCTGATGCCGGGCGATGATCGTGTTGATGCGCTCCATCCACTCGTCGGAGGCCGCGAGGTAGGTGGGGTTGTTGCTCCGGTCGCGCCCGGGCATGGTCCCGAGCCACGCCGGGAAGCCGCCCCCGTCGACCTCGGCATTGATGTACGGGCCGGGGCGCGCGATCACATAGATGCCGACCTCCTTCGCGATGTCGAGCAGGTGATCGACGTCGCGGATACCGGTGAAGTCGTAAACCCCTTTCTTCGGCGAGTGGTAGGCCCAGTCGAAGTAGATCGAGGTGGCGTTGAAGCCGGCTGCCTTCATCTTCTGCAGCACGTCGCGCCAGAGGTCGGGGCTGGGTAGGCGGAAGTAGTGGAACTCCCCCGACCAGAGATAGGTCCGCTTGCCGTCGATCATCACCGAATAGCCGTCATAGGTGACGGTGTGTGCTGTCGGGGCAGCGCCCGCCGCCGGACTGGTCGGTCCGGCGGCGGCGCTAACCGTGGAGACCACCACCGCGAGCACCGCGGCGAACAAGGCGTTCCGCACGAGGCGGCCGATGCGGTGCGTCACGGTGGTGTCCCCTTCGTCGGTCAGCTGCAGGTGACCTGGGCCGCGGCCCAGTCGGCGTGGTCGTAGGTGTTGCCGTTACCTGCATCCGTGATCACCAGGCGCACGAAGCTGGCGCCGGTCAGATTCGCCGTCAGGCTCTTCGCGGTGTCGGTGCCGCGCACGACGCCGCTGTCGGCAACCTTGTTGCCGTCCGCCCACACCTGGAAGTCGACGGAGCCGTTGTTGCCGACCTCGTCGTCCAGCCCGACGTCGCTGCTGAACGAGGCGCACCGCCCGCCGACGTAGACATCGACCTCGCTCGGAGCGTGCGCGCCGAGGCCCTTGGCGTACGTCTGCCCGCCGATCGTGATGGTGTGGCCGTCGGCCGCTCCCGTTTCCCCGTTGCTGCGGTCGCGCTCGACCGGCCCCCAGCCGTTGCTCGAGCTGGTCCACTGCAGATCGCTCACGTAGGCCGTACCGCTGGGCGGCGGATTCGGGACGAGCACCGTCGCGCTGCCACTGGCACTGTCGGACTGCGTGCCGTCGTCCCACAGGTAGCGCGCGGTGGTCGTCAGCGAGTAGCCGCCCGGCGTGGTGCCCGCGGGCGGCGTGACGCTCCACGTCGTGGTGAGCGTCCCGTTCATGCCGACCTCGTTGTCGGTCGCGGCCGACGTCGGGGTGACGGTCCAGCCGGTCGGTGCGGCGAGCGAGACGGCGACGGCCGTCACCGGCGTGCGGCCGGTGTTGGTGAACGTCGTCGTCACCGTGTTGGCGGTGCCGGCCTGAACGACTGCCGGGCCACCCGGGTAGGCCGGCGCAATCGAGACCGAGGCGACGGTCGCCGGTGCGTAGGTGTCCCAGTTACTGGTCGAGGAGACGCGGTACATGGCGGTGCCGTGCGCCGGCACGGAAGCGATGATCCGACCAGCCGTCTCCGTCTTCTTCTTGGACCAGAGGTCGGTCAGCGTGTACGCGCCGCGCGCCTTCCCGAGGCCAGCCTGCGCCGCGGTGGTCGACATGGTCGCCGCGGTGTCGCCCTCGTTGAACAGGGCGACCGAGACGTCACCGTTCTTCAGCGGCTTGGCGAACACCAGGTGCGTGCCATCGGAGCTGATCACGTTGCCCTGCGCGCCGAGCGGGTCCTGGTCGACGGCGATGACGTCCTTGTTGAGGTAGATCGCCATGGTGGCCGGGGTGGCCCGGCGCAGGTCGGTGCCGACGAGCAGCGGTGCTGCCATCTCGGCCCACAATGAGAAGTGCGTGCGGTACTCGGTGTCGGTCATCCCGCCGTTACCGACTTCCAGCATGTCCGGGTCGTTCCACGCGCCGGGATGCGCGTATGGCGCCAGCGGTGCGTTCTGGTTGATGATCGACTTCAGGCTGTTCCAGTTGTCGCTGATGTCGCCGGTCGTCCGCCACAGGTTGCCGACGTCGCCGGCCCACGTCCACGGCTCGTTCACGCCCCACTCGCAGAGGCTGTAGACGATCGGGCGGCCGGTTGCGGCGAGCGCGTCGCGCATCGCGGTGTAGCGATCGATGTACTGCTGCTTGGTCGTGCTCCCAGCGTTGTTGCAGTTGTCGTACTTCAGGTAGTCGACGCCCCAGTCGGCGAACGTCTGCGCGTCGGTCGCCTCGTGGCCGAGGCTGCCCGGGTAGCCGGCGCACGTCGCGGTTCCGGCGTCCTCGTAGATGCCGAGCTTCAGGCCGAGGGAGTGCACGTAGTCGGCGGTGCCGGCGATGCCGTCCGGGAACTTGACCGGGTCCGGCACCAACCGCCCTTGCGCATCGCGCTGGTGGGTCATCCAGCAGTCGTCGATGTTGACGTACTGGTAGCCGGCGGCCTTCATCCCGGAGCTGATGAAGAAGTCGGCCGTCTGCTTGATGAGTGCCTCGCTGACGTTGCAGCCGAAGGCGTTCCAGTCGTTGAAGCCCATCGGCGGGGTCAAGGCCAGGCCGTTGTCAATGGCCGCGGCGGGCGTTTGCGCCACCACCTGTTCGGCGACAACGGCGGTGGCGCAAAGCCCGACCGCCAGGCCGAAGGCGCTCAGCGCCGCGGCGAATCGCCGTCGCCCGGTCCGATACTCGTCCATCCCGCACTCCTATCTCGACACTCACGTTCACTCAGAGTCAAACACGACCGCACACCTTTCTTATCAGCTACACATGGCCGGAACAAGAGTTAAGGGCGGATTGACCGGATGTTCAGGTACGCCGCTCGTCGATGCTCGCGCTCACCTCCCCGGAACGCTTCGATCAGGGCGAATGTTGGATTTTGTTGGATCGACGGCTAAGTGGCAGCAGGACTTCAGCCGAAACATCCGGCCGGGGATCTGAAAGGCTGACGCCGGAGGTTCGGGCGTCGGCCGTCCCGAGGGTTGCGCCGACTACCCCGACCCCCTGGGAACGGCGACCTGGCATTCTGCGATCGCGACGGCACCCGGTGATCCGGCAGTTCCCGATGTGCCGTTAAGGCCGCTCACACAAAGACTCTGGCAAACCCACAGGTGGTCACTACGTCGCCGACTGACGGGTCCATGACATTACGGGCGATGAACGGCGATTTGGCCACAAAGGCTGCCTCACAGGATTGTTATACCACTGTGATGTCATTCGTCAGGATATGCGCATCTTTACTCTATGTTTACGTCGGCCACTCTCCGTGAGCAGGGGACACCGTCAGAGAGGGCCGCAGGCGGGGAAGCGCGTCTCCTTTGTGCGACTCCGGGCCTGTCACCCCGCCCAATGTCCCCAGAGTCGGAGCCCGTTCGTCTATGAGATCTTCCCATCCCCGGTTGGTGGCCGCAGCGGCCATCGGCTCGCTGGTATTGGCGCCCTTGGCGCTCCCGCCCGCCGCGTATGCCGCCCCAGCGTCAGATTCCACCACGCTCACAGTTGTGTCCCCCGCTACCCGGGAGGCCGCGCACTGGACGGCGCAGGCCTACGACTGCGACCAGGGCAATGACCTCACCCCACAACAGACGTTCGCGCTGTCCGCGGGCGCTCCGCTCGGTCAAGGCGCCCACTTCCTCAGCATGGGATCCTCCGGCAACCAGACCGAGCTCTACCGCACCACGACGCTCGACGGGACGCCGCTGTCCGAGTTGAGCGCACTCGAGTACTCCACTACTGAGCACGGGACCGATCCGGCCGTCGCGAAGCAGCCGGCATACCTGCGCCTGACGATCTCCAGCACCGGCACTAACGTGCAGGACTCGACTCTGTACTTCGAGCCCGCGCTCAACCCGGACCAGGGCCCTATCGCGCAGGACACCTGGCAGTCATGGAACGCCGGCTCCGCCGCCACTTGGACTACAACCGGCGGCCCGGAGGGCGCGACCACCCTCGCCGACTACGTCACCACTCATCCGCAGGCCACCATCGTCAACAATGACAGCGGCAACCTGACCGGCGGTGGACTCGCGGTGCTCGCCGGCTGCGCGGGAGACAACCAGTCGAACGCTGTCCTCGGATTCGACCGGATCGTGGCGACCACGGCCGGGCAGACTCACCTCTGGGACTTCGAACCCGACTCGGGAACGGCCACCGGCACGACCGTCGTCGTCAAGGACGCCGAGGGCGCCTGGAACGAATCGGCCTACAACTACTCCGGCAACGGCGGCAACGGCGCACTCACCGCCATCAAGCAGGGCTACGTCATCGGCCCGAAGATCCCGCCGTTGGGCAAGGGCAGTCGGCAGCTGATCGTCAACGACAACTCCGACGCCACCCAGTTCTGGCGGACCACCGCACTCGACGGCAAGCAGGTCGACACCGTTCGCAGCCTCGGCTACTCCAGCTACGCCGAGCACACGCCCGGCGCGGCTGGCGCTGATCTTCAGCAGCCCGCATATCTGCGCTTGTCCATCGATTCCGACGGACCTGACGCTCAAGGCAACCTCCTCAAGGACACCACGCTGAACTTCGAACCGGCCAACAACACCGACCAGGGACCGGTTCAGGACGGCGTATGGCAGCACTGGAACGCTTTCGCAGGTCAGTTCCGCGTCGTCGAGGGCCCTGCTGAGATCGCCGATGCGCTGATCACCCTGCCTTCCTACATGGCCCGCCACCCGAAGGCGGTCTTTGCGAGCAACCCGAAGCCCTTCGGTGGTAGCGGTGCGGTTTCACTCGTCGTCGGTTCGGGCGGAGACAACCAGCGCAACGGCCAGTTCGCCGTCGACAACGTCAGCCTCGGGCTGTCCGCCGTCAACGCCGGTATGCCCGTCGTCGCTTCCACCACCTACGACTTCGAACCCACGTACACGGTCCCGACGGCGAACAACGTCACCCGAGTCGGCGTCGGCCGGGTCACTGTCAGCGGAACCGCCGCGCCGGCCAACATGGTGGAGATCCGGCTGTTCGACGGCCACGGATTCGGCACCCTGGCCGGCACCGTGAACACCGACAGCTACGGCAAGTGGACCTTCCCCCTGTCCATCAGGCAGAGCATTTCCTACCGGGCCTACCTGGCGAACACCTACGGCACCACCAACATCTCCTCCGCCACGGCACATGCCTACGTCCGGTTCGGAGTCTCGCTGCTCCTGACCACTAGGCGGGGCGTCACCAGCGCAACATCCGCCCTCAACCCGGCGCTGCCCAACGTCGCAGTGCGATTCGACAACCACACCAGCCGCGGCTGGGTCACCATCGGGCACAGCACCACCGACGCCCGCGGGGTGGCACGGTTCAGCTGGAGATCTGCCAAGGGCAGCCTGTACCAAATTCGGGCTTACGTTGCAGCCACATCCACGGTGCTCGGCAACGTATCCGTCGCCAGGTGGATCAGATCGGTCTGACTTAACAGAATGGTCGAAAGGGCGCCCCGGACACCGGGGCGCCCTTTCGACGTTATGAGCGCACCCGCCGGCTGCTCGTTTGAGCGAGTCGACATCCGTCCTGAGCACCGCCGACGCAGAGGTTCCAAGCTCATCATCGAGCCCATCATCTCGGGCACCGGTGGCCGGGACGGCGGCACGCAAACGCGGAATGACACTCCCCGCATTTCAGGCCCGGCCCGGCCCGGCCAGTCCAGCGGTGTGAGACGGGGCCGACTAGTCTGCGAAGAGCGGACGAGTTGTGCGCCGGGTTGTTCCTAGCGTTATACCCGGGGTTCTTCCCATACGCCGGGCCTCTAGCTCAGTTGGTAGAGCAGCGGACTTTTAATCCGTGGGTCGTCGGTTCGAGCCCGACGGGGCCCACCCGTTCCCACCGGCAACCGCCGTGGTGACCTCGTCCAACCGGCGCCGGGCGTCGATCTTCCGGACAAGATGGTGCGGGTGGCAGCAGGTGGATTCTGGGTCTCATCCTTGTGAGTCGGCTCGGGCGATCGTCATTTGGATGGCAGCTTGTAGGGCAGGTCGCCGCGTCCGCTGTTGCCGACGTTGCAGGCATTCCAATCGCCCTGGTTGCGCTCGATGCATTCGTTCGGGGTAGTGACGGGCTTGTAGGGCAGGTCGCCGCGTCCGCTGTTGCCGACGTTGCAGGCATTCCAATCGCCCTGGTTGGCCTCGATGCATGAGTTGGGGGTATCGGGTTGCACTGTGTCGCTCCGCGGCGCCGATGCGAGGGACGGGACAGCGCCGAACACGAGGACGACGGCGATGACAGGCAATGCGGTTCTGATCTTCATAAGGTCCTCCGGCTGGCGACGCGTGAATGTTCAGTCCAGCGGTGCCTGCTCGGAATTGGCTCGGCCGCCGCGTATCACCGCTTGGAACTGGCTTGGAGCGATCCGCCGGACCGACTAGTCCGACTTATCGGACACACGCGTGCTTGGGGCGATCCTGGGGCATATGGTGGCTTTCGCGTCTGGCGCTAGCCAATCCAGACACCGCGTGATTGATTGCTGGCGTCGGCGCTGTCGTGATGCGTGGCTTGCCGGTGCGCGTGGCATCAAGGTGGTGTTGTTGTGGGCCGAGACGAAGGACGCGCTCACCACCGGATTCAATTCCGCGTTCTCGGTCCGCTGCAGGTGTTGCGCGATGGCAACCCGGTAACCGTCGGCGGCGCTCAGCAGCGGGCGGTGCTGGCTTTCCTTCTTGCCGAGCGGGGACGAGCAGTTTCCGTGGTTGAGATCGCTGATGCGGTGTGGGGGGAACATCCACCGGCCGGATATGCGGCGACGATTCAGACCTACGTATTCCATCTGCGGGAGGTGCTGGAACCCGAGCGAGCCAAGGGGGACCCGCCGGACGTCCTGGTCACCGAACCGGGCGGATATCGCCTGAAGCTCGATCCCGAAGCGGTCGATGCAGCGGACTTCGAGTGCCTGATCGAGTCCGGCGAGAGCTTCGTTGCGCGCGGTCTGCCGGCCGAGGGCGCGGCGGACCTTCGTCGCGCCCTCTCGCTGTGGCGGGGACCGGTCTTGGCCGATCTGGCTGGCTATGACTTCGTCGCCCGTTTAGGTAGCCGTTTCGACGAGCTGCGGTTGCGGGCGATCGAGTCGCGAATCGATGCGGAATTGGCGCTCGGGCACCACGCGTCGATGATCGCCGAACTCAATTCGCTGGTGGAGTCGCATCCGCTGCGCGAGCATCTGCAGGCGCAACGGATCTTGGCCTTGTACCGCGTAGGTCGGCAGGCGGACGCGTTGGCGGCGTTTCGGAGTGTTCGCGGGCTGCTACGGGATGGGCTCGGGATCGAACCCGGCACGGACCTGACGAACCTCCATCAGTCGATACTCAACCAGGATGCCGGTCTGCTGCTGGAACGGCCGCAGCCGGAGGTCAAGCCGCCGACCAAGCCGGCGGCCCTTCCACTGCGGCATCGGGTGTCGTGGCGCCTTGTCGCGATCTCCGTGGTCAGCGCAGTCGTTCTCGCCGCGGCGGCCGGGTACGCGGTGCGCCACTCGCGGTCATCATCCGGCCTCAGGTCGTTGCCTGCGAACAGCGTTGTTCGAATCGACGCAGACGGGTCGTTTCACGATGCGGTCGCCGTCGGCGTCAGTCCGGACGGGGTTGCCCTTGCCCGAGGCGCGGCCTGGGTTGCCAATACCGGTGCCAACACAGTGTCGAAGATCGATCTGAGGAACCATGACCTCGTCCAAACGACTCCTGTCGGGGGCGCTCCGCAGGCGCTCGCGGTGTCCGGCTCGGATCTGTGGGTGGTGAACAGCGGGGCGGCGAGCGTGTCTCGGCTGAGCCTGAAGACCAGTCAGGTCGTCGA
>JAVHVH010000172.1:0-6327 GCA_032160665.1 Pseudonocardiales bacterium | reverse complement strand
CTTGCGAGCGAACCATAGGTGCCGGGCTTGGCCGGTCGGCCCGAGCGAAGCGAGGCCGCGTGAGCGAAGCTTGCGAGCGAACCATAGGTGCCGGGCTTGGCCGGTCGGCCCGAGCGAAGCGAGGCCGACCGTGACTGATCTGCAAGAGACGGTGGCGCGCAGCGCCGACACCGCCGACCTGCATGCCGCCGTGCCCACCCTGCTGCTCGAGTTGCAGACGCTGCTCGGCGCGCTGACCGCGACGGTTACCAACGGCTCCGAGCGTGGGCGCCGCCCGTTCCGTCCCGGCCCGGACTGGTCGAACCGGCTCGGGGAGCTGGCCTACGGCGTCTTCCTGCTCGCCGACCAGACCGGGGTCGACGCCGAGGAAGCCGTGGAGCTGACCGCCCAGCACCTCGAACTCAAGGGCAAGCAGGCCAAGGCCGCCACCGAGCACGGGTGGCCCTTTGACCCGGCCTGAGCGACGCCGGATCTTGATCACCGGGGCGAGTTCGGGATTGGGCGCCGAGATGGCGCGCCAATTCGCGGCACTGGGCCACGACCTTGCGCTGTGCGCGCGCCGCGTCGATCGACTCGATGAACTGCGCAGCGAGATCCTCGCCGCGCATCCCGATCGGACGGTCCTCATCCGCGCCCTCGACGTCGACGACCACGACGAGGTGTTCGTGGTCTTCCGCGACCTCGCGTCCGAACTCGGCGGGCTGGACCGCGTCATCGTCAACGCCGGCCTCGGCAAGGGCGCGCCCATCGGTACCGGACGGTTTGACGCCAACAAGGCGACCGTCACCACCAACCTGATCTCCGCCCTTGCGCAGTGCGAGGCGGCGATGGAGATCTTCCGCGCGGCCGGGGACGGACATCTTGTCGTGGTGTCGTCGATCTCGGCCATGCGCGGACTACCGAAGACGCTCACCGCCTACGCGGGGTCGAAGGCCGGCATCGCGACGATTGCCGAGGGGATCCGCGCCGAGATGGTCGGCAGCAGGATCACGGTGACGACGCTCTACCCCGGCTACATCCGCTCGGAGATGAACGACCAGGTCGCCAAGCCGCCGCCGTTCATCGCCAGCACGGCCGACGGGGTACGCGCGATGGTGCGGGCGATCGATCGCGAGGTCGCGGAGGCCGCCGTTCCGCCGTGGCCGTGGCGGCCACTCTCCGCGGTCGTGCGACACGCTCCGTTGAGATTCATCAGCAAATTCGCCTGATCGTGACCACCCTCACGTGCGATACCTGGCACGTCCTTGAGCGATTCCGGTTTTGCGCGGGAATCCCTTGCTACACAGGGATTGTGAGACTGATGAACAAACTCCGCGAGGGTCAGCGGTCGGTGTGGGCCGTCCGCCGCTCGCGGGTGTCTCATCGGCCCGTTTCGGTCGCGGCACCAACGCTGGCCGTGTCCGCGCTCGTCGTCGTCTCAACGCTGCTCGCCGGCGGTCTCGGTCTCTCCGCACCGGACGTCGTGGCCGTCGGAGTGGCGGCGGCTGTCTGCGGAGCGGTCGCCACCCGGCGGGCCCTCGCCAGCCTGCTCGCCGGCGTCGGGCTCGCGCTGGTCCGGCCGTTCTCGCCAGGTGAAAGCGTGCGGGTGTACGTCCCCGACCTCGACGATGTCGTCGACGCCGAGATCGTGCGCATCGGCATCGTGAACACGACGATGGCGACTCGCGCCGGCGTCCTGGTCATGCCGAACGCCCGGATGCTCCGCGGTGCCCCGGAGCATCCGGACGATCTCGACCTCAGCGCGTGACCTTCACCCGAATCGCCGCGCTCGACGCGAGGTAGTTGCGGTCACCGCCGTAGCGCGTGGTGATCGGGTACGTGCCCGGTGCCATCGTGGCGACGAAGGAGCAGTGCGCCGATCCCTTGCTCACCGTCGCGTGGCACAGCGCGTGTCCGCTGCGGCTGACGGTGACGGTCCCGGTCGCCCGGCTCGGCAGGTGCGACGCCCAGACGGTCAGCGTCCGGTTGTGGCGGACACTGATCGCCGCGCTGGCGACCACAACGGTCGCGGCTTTCTTGACCGTCAACGTCAACTGCGTGGCCGACGCCGTGTAGTCGCCGGTGTAGCGAGCGGTGACGGTCCGCACGCCGGCGGTCAGCCCCGCCGACGTGACGCACGAGGCGACGCCGGACGTGACGGTCGCCGTGCACAGCGTGGATCCGCTCGACGTCACGAACTGGACGGTGCCGGTGGCGGTGGCTGGGCTGACCGTGACCGCGAGGGTCGCCGCGTGACCGTAGGTGACCGTCAGCGCCGAGGCCTCCGGCTGCAGGGTGGTCGGCACCGCGACCGAGAAGGTGCGAACCAGGGTGGTGGTGTGGCCGAGCTGATCGGTCGCGGTCACGGTCTCGGTGTGGTCCCCGTTGGCGTAGCCGTTCACCAGATAGGGCGATGCGCACGGCATTGCGGTCGCGGCGTCGAGCCGGCACGTCACCGTTGCGAGCGTGCTGTCGCTGACCGTGAACCCGACGTGATGGCTCGTCGTCGTGACGGTGGCGCCCTCGGCCGGGGCGTCGCTGAACGCCAGCACCGGGGCGGTCGTGTCCACGGTCGTCGGCTGAGCCGGGACGAGCCCGATCAGGCCCAGGTCGTCGATCTCCTCGGCCTGCAGCGTCCAGTCGCCGTCGGCCAGCGTCGGCGCGAACGACGTGTCCGTCGTGCACGCGCCCCAGTCACTTGGCGTCGTGCCGGTCGGATAGGCGCGGCAGCGCCGGTGCCCGGCGTCGGCGGGAACGTGCGCCTCGTCGTCGGAGTGGAAGGTGAGGGACGGGTGCTCGGTCAGCGCCGGCAGCGCCGCCCACGTCATCGACACTTCGTTGACGAGCGTGACGTGGGCGGTCGCATAGGTCTCGTTGCCGCTGGGGTCGAGCACGCGGACGCGCACCACGTGCTCGCCCGCGGCCTGGCCCGGCAGGCTGATCGTGCTGAGCTGCTGGCCGTACTCGTAGGCGAGGCACGCCGTGCCGTCCGCGGCACACACCGACCACAAGTAGCTGGAGATCCCGACGTTGTCGGTCGCGTTCGCGTGGATGGCGGTGGCTGGGCTCACCCGCGCCGGCGCGATCACCGATACCGTCGGCGGCTGCGCATCGAAGGAATGCGCGACGACCGACGAGGTCTCCTGGTCGTTGCTGAACGTGCAGACGCCGGTACCCACGCAGCGGCCCGTCCAGGAGTTCGCGTAGCCGCTCGGACCCGCGTAGGCGAAGGTGTAGGTCGGCCAGCCCGACGTCGGGCGGGCGATCGCGACCAACGAGTCGTCGATCGTGCATCCCGCGGGGTAGGCGGTGGAGCAGCTCTGGGTGAGCGCCGTGCCGAGAACCACGTTGACGGCGCCGGTGACGGGTGGCGTGATCGTCGTGACCGAGTGCCAGACGGTACCGCCGCCACTGCCGCCGCCGCCCGGGCAGTCCAGGCACGGGGCCGCGCTCGCGGCCGGAGCAGCGGCCACCGCGATGGCGACCTGGACGATGATGGCGAAGATCAGCACGATCAGGGAGAGCCGGCGCAGGCGGCTCGGGACAGGTGTCTCGTTCATGCCGAGAAGCGTGCGGTCTGCGGCACGTCGCGCTCATCGCACACTTGCGCCACCTTTGCGGGTGAAAACAAGCATGCAGGCTTGATTCTTCTCCGGCCGCGTGTAAGGCTCGGCCCATGGCTGACGTTGCCGGCGTGCTCGCCGACCTGAGCGCCGAGACCGCGGAGCTGGATGCCCTGGTCGCCGGGCGGCCCGACGAGGATTGGGCCCGCCCGACTCCGGCAGCTGGCTGGACGATCGCGCACCAGATCGCGCACCTGGCCTGGACCGACGACATCGCGACCCTGGCCGCCACCGACGCCGCCGCATTCGGCGCGGCGCTGCAGGACGCGCTGGCGGAGTTCGACGGCTACGTCGATCGCGCCGCGACGGAACGCGCGACGGTGCCGCCGGGCGACCTGCTGGCGTCCTGGCGCACTGGCCGGCGGGCGCTCGCCGAGGCCCTGACCGCTGCGGATCCCGGGACGAAGCTGCCGTGGTTCGGGCCGCCGATGAGCCCGACCTCGATGGCCACCGCCCGCCTCATGGAGACCTGGGCGCACGGGCAGGACGTCGCCGACGCGCTCGGCGTGCAGCGCCCGGTCGCCGATCGCATCAAGCACGTCGCGCACATCGGTGTGCGCACCCGGGACTTCGCCTACCTGATCCGAGACAAGCAGCCGCCGGTCGAGCAGGTCCGCGTCGAGCTCGCGGGACCGTCCGGCGACCTGTGGGTGTGGGGACCCGAGGACGCGACGCAACAGGTCACCGGACCGGCGCTGGACTTCTGCCTGTTGGTGACGCAGCGCCGCAACCGGGCCGACCTGGCCGTCGTGGCCATCGGCCCGGACGCCGACGAGTGGCTCGACATCGCCCAGGCGTTCGCGGGGCCACCGGGTGCGGGACGCGAGCCGGGGGCAGTTGCGTGACGGCGCCGTTGCGGATCGCCAATGCGTCCGGGTTCTACGGCGACCGCGCATCGGCGATGTACGAGATGCTGACCGGCGGCGAGATCGACGTGCTGACCGGCGACTACCTGGCCGAGCTGACGATGCTGATCCTCGGCCGGGACCGGCTCAAGGACCCCAGCCTCGGCTACGCGAAGACGTTCCTGCGCCACCTCGAGGCGTCGCTGGGAACCGCGCTGGACAAGGGCGTCAAGATCGTCGCCAACGCCGGCGGGCTGAACCCGGGCGGGCTGGCGGCCGCGGTTCGCGTGCTCGCCGACAACCTCGGTCTGGACGTGTCCGTCGCCCACGTCGAGGGGGACGACCTCCGGGACCGCGCGGCCGAGTTGGGGCTGGGCGAGCCGCTGGCCGCGAACGCCTACCTCGGCGCCTGGGGCATCGCCGAGTGCCTCACCGCGGGCGCCGACGTCGTCGTCACCGGCCGGGTCACCGACGCCTCGCTGGTCGTCGGCCCGGCGGCGGCGCACTTCGGGTGGGCCCGCACCGACTACGCCGCGCTCGCCGGCGCGGTGGTTGCCGGGCACGTGATCGAGTGCGGGCCGCAGGCCACCGGCGGCAACTACGCGTTCTTCCGTGAGCTTCCCGGGCTGGACAAGCCGTTCGGCTTCCCGATCGCCGAGGTGCACGCGGACGGCTCGTCGGTCATCACCAAACATCCCGGCACCGGCGGCGCGGTCACCGTCGGCACCGTCACCGCGCAGTTGCTCTACGAGATCGGCGGCGCGCGCTACGCCGGACCCGACGTCACGTCGCGCTTCGACACGATCGCGCTGAGCGAGGACGGTCCGGACCGGGTCCGGATCAGCGGCGTGCAGGGCGAGCCGCCGCCACCGACGCTGAAAGTCGGGCTCAACACCCTGGGCGGGTTCCGCAACGAGGTCACGTTCGTCCTCACCGGCCTCGACATCGAGGCCAAGGCGTCGTTCGTGCAGTCCCAGCTCGCGTCCTTGGATGCGACGTGGACGCTGGCCCGCACCGATCACGTCGACGCGGACGTGCAGGAGGAAGCGGCCGCGCTGCTGCACTGCGTCGTCCGCGGCACCGATCCGAAGGCGTTGGGCCGGGCGTTTTCCGGGGCCGCGATCGAGCTGGCGCTCGCGTCCTACCCGGGCTTCCATGTGACCGCCCCGCCCGGCGACGCGTCCCCTTATGGCGTGTTCACCGCGGCCTACGTGGACGCGGCGCAGGTGCCGCACGTGGCCGTCCACCCCGATGGCTCGCGGGTCGACATCGCGCCCGCCGCAGAGACGCGCGTGCTGGACGAGGTCGCCTCGCCGACGCTGCCGTTGCCTGCGCCGTCCGGGCCGATGCGACGGATCTGGCTGGGCGCGATCGCCGGCGCCCGCAGCGGGGACAAGGGTGGCTCGGCGAACGTCGGGGTGTGGGCCCGCCGCGACGATGCGTTCGGCTGGTTGGCGTCCTACCTGACCGTCGAGGAGTTCCGCCGGTTGCTGCCCGAGACGGCGGCCTTGCCGGTCAGTCGGCACGTCCTGCCCAACCTGCGCGCGCTCAACTTCGTCGTCGAGGGCGTGCTCGGTCAGGGCGTCGCGTCGCAGGCGCGGCACGACCCGCAGGCGAAGGCGATCGGTGAATGGCTGCGCTCGCGCGTCGTCGACATCCCCGAGGGGCTGCTGTGAATTCGATCGTCGACACCGACGAGCGCATGGCGCTGCGGTCGACCGTGCGCGGCTTCGTCCAGCGCGACGTCCGGCCCTTCCAGGATCAGTGGGAGGCGGACGGCGAGCTGCCGCGGTCGCTGCACAAGCGGGCCGCCGAGCTCGGCCTGATCGGGCTGTCCTACCCGACGTCGGTGGGCGGGGGCGGCGGCGACGCGATCGACG
>JAVHVH010000165.1:0-4887 GCA_032160665.1 Pseudonocardiales bacterium | reverse complement strand
CCGAAGCCCCGAAGCGGACGCGGGTCGAGTTGGAACACCGCCACCTCGACCGGCACGGCCCTGGCTGGCCGGCCGTGCGCGAAGGCGTCGACGGCGAGGACGGCTGGCCGCTCTACCTGCAGCGTTTTGCCGCGCTGCTGACGGAGGAGTGCTGACGGCGCCGATCCCCGGCATCAGGGCGTGGGCGTCCGGTGGATCTTCGTGGCGTAGCGCCGATACGCCCTTCGGCTGAGCGTCGGAACAACGCCTCGAATCGGGCGGGGGAGCTTGGCGATCTCGATCGCCATGACCTCAGGATCGCCCTCGTACAACATCATTCCGAAGCCGACGAACAAGAGGCGCTTGGGAATCGAGCTCATCCCGGCGGCGGTGAAGGCCTCCCACTCCTCCGAGGTCACGTACCGGGCCATGAGCGGCAGCACGTGCGCCTCCTCCGCGTCGAGGTGCTCGCCGAGCGCGGCGACAAGTCGGTCGAGGTGCCCGGCGAGCGCGTCGCGGTCTGCGGCCGTGGCGCCCTTCCGCCACCTGCCGACGAGGTCGGGGCACCCGGCGAGCAGCGCCGCGACCGACCCGTGTTGCTGCTCCATCAGGTGCACGAGTGCCTTCGTCTCAGCCGGCACGCGTTCGATGAGCCGATCCCACAACATCTCGTCCTCGATGGTGTGGTGATGGTGCACCGCGTCGGTGAACAGGGTTACGTGGTCGGCGATCGTCGCCGCCCGTCGCGAGTCACCCGCCACAACCGACCGCACCGCGGGTGCGGCCAGGCCCAGCTCACGCCGAAAGCCGCAATGAACGACCACCATCATGCGTACGTCGATCAGCCCGGCCGCGGACCCGATGTCCGCCGTCTGCTCGCGCATGCGATCACGCACCCACGGAGACGCTGCGAAGCATGGCCCGATGCGCGATCTCGCCGTAGTACTCGAACATGTCGCTGATCAGGCCGTCCACGAAGGTCACCCTGATGATCAGCAGGTTCTCGTAGCGAAGACCGTTGTGCAGGTCGGCGACCATCCGCTCCTCGACGATCGCGACCTGCGCGTCATCGGTCTGGTGGAAGCGCACGTCGTGAACCTCGATCGTGCTGGCAGCGGACACGAATCCGCCGAACAGCGCCCGGAACTGGTCGCGGCCTTCGACGACGGCGGGCATGCCGTCGACCGGGTAGGCCACCGCGTAGCGGGGGTCGTCCGTCCAGTACGTCAGGCACTGCTCGACGTCGCCGGCGTACAGGGCGGTTGCCGCCGCGCGCCACGTGGATTCGTTGCGTGCTCGTGCCGAGGCGAGGACGGCCGGAGCTGAGGTAGTGCTGGTCACGATGACCTCCGAGGTGTGGTGGATTGCTGACGCCGATGACGCTCGCATCGATGCCCGCTCCCGACATCGGGGAATTCCCTGTCCAACGAGGATCAGGGTGCGATGCTCACCGGGTGCAGATGGTGGGCCGGGATACTGAGATCGCGGCAGCGTTGGCGGTACTCGACCCGGTCGTTGCCGGATCGCGGCCGCTGATCGTCGTCCGCGGCGAAGCCGGCATCGGCAAGACCCGACTGCTCGGACGCTGGTCCGAACTCGCCGCGGCACGACATTTCGACATCGCCACCGGGCGGGCGACCGAGCTCGAGGCCGACGTCCCGCTGTCCCTGTTCCGCGCGGCGCTTCCGGAGCTGATCCTGCCCGCCGCCGGCGACGGCGAGTCCCGGTGGCATCTGTTCGACTCAGTGATTGCAACCGTGACCGCGCGACGCCGGCTCGCTCTCGTCCTGGACGATGTGCACTGGGCCGACCCGGCCTCGCTGGAACTGCTGGACACCCTGGTGCGGCGTCCGCCGAGTTCGGCCCACGTGCTGGTTGTCTCGAGCCGGCCGGGACGCACTCCCGATGCAGTTCTCGCCGCCGCCCAGGCGGCCGGCCGAACCGTGACTCTCATCGACCTCGCGCCTCTGGATCGAGCCGCGGCCGACGCCCTGGTCGGGGCCGACCTCTCGGAGCAGGACCGGGGCCGGCTCTTCGAGATGTCCGGCGGCAATCCGTTGCTGCTCGAGGAGCTGGCCCGCGCCGGATCGACCACCCCGGTGCCGCAGGGCATTGTCGCGGCGGTATCGGCTGAACTCAGCCCGCTCAGCTCGCCGGCCAGGGCATTCATCGAGGCGGGTGCGCTGCTCGGCGACCCCTTCGATATCGATCTCGCTCGGCAGATCGCCATGCTCTCGCGCGATGTCGGGCTGGCGGCCGTCGACGAGCTGGTCGAGCGAACATTGCTGCGCCCGACCGCCGGCCTGCGGGACCTCGCGTTTCGCCATCCGGTGCTCCGGACCGCGCTGTATGAGGGCCTGTCCGTCTCCCGGCGGCTGCACGGGCACGCCCGCGCGGCCGAGGTCCTCCAGGCGGTCGGCAGTCCGTTGCCCAGCCAGGCCCGCCACGTTGCCCACACGGCCGCACCCGGAGATCTCGCGGCCGCGCAGCTCCTCCGAGCGGCGGCCGCGACGCTGCGGTCCCACGCCCCTTCGATCGCGGCTGACTGGCTGCTCGCGGCGAAGCGGGCAGAGCCACCCGCTGACCTGTCGATGTTCTCGGAGCTGGCCGAGGTACTGGTGCAGTCGGGGCGGCTCGAGGAAGCTCTCGCGTGCGCCGTAGAGGGTCTGTCGTACGGCAGGGGAACCGACGAGGCCCGACTGCGGCTCACGCTGGCCGCCGGCTCGGTCGAACGGCTGATGGGGCGCCACGAGGCGTCGCGCCGGCGCCTGCTCAGATCACTCGACACGAGCCCCAGCCCCGCCACCCGGGCCGGCTTGATGGCCGCTCTCGTCCTGTCTGCCTATGAGCGTGGCGAGTACGGCGAAATGGTCAGCTGGGCGACCAGCGCCCGCAACGAACCGTCGGCCACCCCGGTGGTCCGCGCTGTCGGGGCGGCGATACTCGCGATGGGACATCGGTTCGCCGGTGAGCTAGCCGGGTCAGATCCGCAGGCCGATTTCGCCGTCGCCGTCGTGCGCGACGCGACCGACGATGAGCTCGCCGAGCACGCCGAACTGCTCGTGGCGATCTCATGGGGACTCATCGCCGTCGAACGATTCCCGGACGCGCTGATCGTCAGTCGCCGCTCGGCTACCGCCGCGCGTCGGGCCGGCAACGGCGTCGCGGCTGTTCCCCATCTGCTCGCTGAGGTGAGCACCCTCGGATTGATGGGTCGCACTCGAGAGGCCGCGGACGTGTCTGACGATGCGGAACTCGTGGCCCGGCTGACTCACAACCACCAGACCGTCCAGTGGGCGCTATGGATGCGGGCCTGGGTGCTCTTGGACCACGGCGATCTCGATGCTGCGCTGGCCTGCGCGCAGGAAAGCGTCGCGCTCGCCGAGCACCTGGACGAGTCGGCTCTGCAGACGGTGAGCAAGGCCGTCCTGGGCTCGGTCCTGCTCGCGACCGGAGAACCTGACCGAGCCCGACCGTTGCTGGCGGCCTACGACCTGGAGCCCGGTTGGATCTGCCGCTGGGCGCCGCGACTGGTCGAAGCAGAACTTGCGCTCGACGACCTCGAGGCGGCGGCGCGAACCGCCGCTCGGGCCAGCGTCCTGGCCGGATCCATCGGACTCTCGGGCGCCGCGTCGGCCGCGGACCGGGCCGAGTCGATGGTGGCCGCCGCTCGCGGCGACCGCGCCGCCGCAGCGACGTGGGCGCTGTCCGCGCTGAGCCGAGCCGAGTCGATCGGCGCCGACCTCGATGCCGCGCAGGCACACCTGCTGGCCGGCGTCGCGATGGTCGAGACGGACCGGCACGGAGCGGCGCGGCACTTCACCGCTGCGCACGAACTCGCCGAACGCGGCGGTGCCCTCCGGACCGCGGACGAGGCCGCGCGCGAGCTGCGCAGAATCGGTCGGCGGGTCGGCCGAGGTGGCACCCGCGGCGCTCGGGGCATGGGGTTGGACATGCTGAGCAGCCGAGAGCGCGAGGTCGCCGAACTCGTTGCCCACGGACTGACGAACCGGCAGATCGCAGCCCGTCTGTACCTGAGCGAGAAGACGGTCGAGTCGCACCTTTCCAAGACCTTCACCAAGCTGGGCATCGCCTCACGGGCCGCCCTGGCCGCCGCCGTCGCAGGAGGCTGAGCACGCGGGTGCCGCCGGATCCCGGGTCGGTTCGCGGGGTCTTGCGCTGTTTACCCTGCTCTGCGGGCGTGATCACCCGTCGATGCCGCGCCCAGAAGTTCTGGGGCGTCACCCCGGTGTCCCGCGCGACGATACGGTCTCGTTCTCGCTCGGGCCCCCATCCGGATCGGTATCAGCGCACGCTCTGGTCCCTCCTGGTGGATGACTTCCGAACTCCGGGAGAGTTTGGGAGCCGCTGCCATGCGCCGATCCGGGTACGCCTTCGCTGCCGCCTTCACCGCGACGGTCACCGTGACGTCAGTGGCTGCGGCGGTCGGACCAGGGGGCTGGGACCACGTCGGCCACGGGTCGACGTCCACGACTGCGTCGCTCAACGGCACGGTCACTGCCCTCAACACGCAGAACCCGGGCGTGCTCTATGTCGGCGGCAGCTTCACATCCGCCGGAGGCAACACCAACGCGAAGTACATCGCCCGCTGGAACGGCTCGGCCTGGAGCGCCCTCGGTAACGCCCCGATGACGAACGTCGCGAACGGCGGGATCTTTGCCATTGCCTATCACGCGGGCAAGGTCTACGCCGGGGGCACTTTCCACGACGCGGGCGGCAACCCCGACGCCGACTTCCTCGCGGTGTTCGACGGCTCGACCTGGGCACCGTTCTGTACATCGACGAAGCCCGGCGCGGCATTCGGCGGCAACGTCAACGCCCTGCAGATAATCGGCAACACGCTCTACGTCGGTGGGTCGTTTGCGGACGGTGCGGGCATCGCGTCGG
>JAVHVH010000143.1:0-36617 GCA_032160665.1 Pseudonocardiales bacterium | reverse complement strand
TGGATGTACTTGAGCACGTCCGGCGAATTGATCACCTTCGCGAACGTGGGTACCTGGGTCGTGACGAAGGCGTTCGCCTGCGCCTGGACGGACGGGTCCGCGCTCGTGCTCGACGAGAAGAGCACCTGGGCGGTGGCCGAGTAGGACTTGGGCGTCAAGGTCGTGATCACCAGGGCGATACCCGTCGCGATCAGGACGAACACCACGATTAGGAGCCATCGCTCGCGCAGGACGCGGAGATAGGCGCGCAAGGTCACCGGAAGACCCTTTCGTCGTGTCTCAACCTCGGCCGCCCCGACCCGAACGGCGTGATGTAGATGTTAACCCCCGCACACGCGTTGCGTCTCAACGTGGTGCCGCGTTGGTACTACTAACGACGGACTGCACCGGACGATGCAGTGCGTATTCTCTGACGGCACGGACGTCGACCTGACGCCACATTCCTGGGGAGCCGGATGTTCGAGCGACTGCGCGGCAAACTTGCGGTGCCGGCCGTGATCCTCGCGATGGGAATCGTCGAAGCATACGCGTTGCGCGCCGGAACGCTCGGAATCATCCTCATCGCCGTTTTCTGCGGAATGGCGCTCGTCGTCGTCGCCACCGGGGCGAACATGAGCCGCATTGCTCTCGGCGCGGCCTACGCCTGCGCGTTCACCCTGACCTGGAACGGCTGGTTCCTCGGTCCGGTACGGCCGGGCGACCTGCTCATCCTGATCACGCTCATGCTCTTGCTGGTGGCCAACCCGAACGCCGCATTCAAGACGCCACCGTGGTGGGTCAAACAGCTTGCGGTCGCGATCATTCTCGTCGCGTTGATCACGATCTTCATCCCGCCCGATCCCGTCTACCTCGCCGGGCGAACCGTGCTCGGCGCGACCGGCAAGCGGATCGTCGACACGACGAGCTCGTTGCCCGTGGCCAACATCGGGGTGGCCTTCAAGTTCGTCGTGGCGGTCTTCGCGACGCCGATGGCGTTCGCCGGAGCGGCCTTGATCGACAAGCACGTCGCTCGCCGGCTCGGCATCGCGTTCGCGGCCGGCGCGGCGCTGTCCGGTTTGGCGGCGACGGCCGACCGCTTGGGCGCCAACGTCTCGCACTTCGTCACCCGCGTGCCGAGCATCGCCGGCGGGCGTCAGCTGGGGTTCACCAACCACCCCAACTTCTTGGCCGCCGGGACGGTGCTGGGCATTCCGTTCGCATTCTGGCTGCTCGCCTCTCGCAAGCGGCGGGAACCGCTCCTCGGAGCCGTATGCATGTTCGGTGTTCTGGGCGGGGTGTACTCGAGCGGCTCCCGCGGTGGCGCCGTCTGCGCGCTCCTCGTCCTCGCCGTGTGCTTCGTCCTGCACCCGCGGACCCGCGGCTACACCCCCACCGCGGCGCTGGCCGGCATCTTCGTGGTGGGCGTCGTCGCGGTCCTCGTCCCCTCGGTCGGCCACGCGATCCTCGTGGCCACCCGGCTCTCGGGAGGCGCGGCCACGCAGGGCAGCGACACGGTCAGATCGCTGGTGGGCCATCAGGGCATCGAGGACTTCAAGCATTCGCCGTTGCAGGGCATCGGACTGCAGGCGTCCTTCGACGCCTCCGAGGTCTACCTGCAGGAACTCGCGTCGGGCGGACTGATCCTGTTCACGGCGATGCAGATCTACATGGGCGGCGCGATCATCACGGCGTGGCGCAACTTCAAGCGCAGCGACATGAGTACGGCGCTGCTCGGGTCGCTGCTCGCGATCCTCGTGCTCAACCTGTTCGAGGCCGATCTCACCGACCGCTTCTACTACGTCCCGGCTGCGATCCTCATCGCCATGGTGCAAACTCTGGACGCCGACGACGCGGCGGCGAAGGCCACGGCCGAAGCCGACCACGAACCCGACGCGGACCAACCCACCGGTCCGGCGCCGCCGCACCGGCAACCCGCGCGCACCTGAGGAGATGGTCGTTGAGCACCCAGACGTCTGGTCTCGCCCTCGCCAAGTACGAACTGCGGCGAGTGGCCCAGACCCGCCGCACCTTCGCGAACTGGCCTGCCCTGCTGCGGCAGATGGCGGGCGAGAAACTCGGGCGCGGCGGCCCGGACCTCCAGTTCGTCACCCGCAGCGGAGTCCGGCTGACCTGCCCCAACGTCCCGGGTGCCCGGCTGCCGCTCTACGAGCAGTTCGCCGACGACTGCTATCGGCTGCGCGACCTGCTCGCCCCGCTGCAGGGCCAGCCCGTGCAGGTCCTCGACGTCGGCGCGCACATCGGCTCGTTCGCCGTACACCTCGCCACGCTGCACCCGCAGGCCCGCATCGAGTGCTACGAGCCGTCACCGCAGAGCGCGCGTTACCTGCAACGCAACATCGACCAGAACGGGCTCACTGACCGGATCACCGCACACGCGGTCGCGTTGTCCGACAGCCAGGGCACCGCCCTGCTCGACGACAACGAGGGCGGCAGCGTCCACAACGGGCTCATGCACGCCGATCGCCGGCTCGTCGACGGTGCGGACGCGCTCGACCGCCGGCATGCGATCGAAGTACCCACGACCACGTTCGATGACGCGGTAGCGGCGGCGCCGTCCCCGCCGCAGGTCGTGAAGATGGACTGCGAGGGCGGTGAGTACGCCCTCGTGTACGCGTCGTCGGAGGCGAGCTGGGCGGCCGTGAGCCGGGTCGTGATGGAATACCATCCCGTGCCGGGCGAATCATGGGACGAGCTGCGGACCTGGTTCGAAAAGGTCGGCCTGACCGTCATCGACCACCACTCGGAGTCACCCGGCCTCGGAACCGCGTGGCTGGCCCGAATGTCCACTGACAGCCCGGAAGGACCGGCGTGATGAACCAAGGTCTCCGGTCGCGAATCTATTGGGCGCGGCGGTTCACCCAGACGCCGCGCACCTTTCGCAACTGGGCGCCGATCATGCGCGACATGGCGCTGGGCCGCGCTGGACGAGGGCCGCAGAACCTGACGTTCAAGACGCGTACGGGCCTGCGCATCGACACCCCGAACCAGCCGGGCGCCCGCGTCCCGGTGTATGAGATCTTCGCCGAGGACTGCTACCGCTTCGAGTGGATCCTCGGTCCGTTGCTGCACCGTCCGATCCAGGTCATCGACGTCGGCGGGCATGTCGGAACCTTTTCGTGCCGCCTCACGCAGTTGCACCCGCAGGCATCGGTGCTGGCCTTCGAGCCGTCGGCGACCACGGCGAGCTACCTGCGGCGCAACGTGGAGCAGAACGGCGTCGCCGACCGGGTCACCGTCTTCGAACGCGCGCTCGCGGCCACCAGCGGCCATGCGGTCTTCGACGACAACGGCGCCGGCAGCGGGCTCAACGGTCTTGCCGCGGCCGGACACTCCTCCGGTGTCGCCACGAAGGTCGAGACGATCTCCTTCGACGACGCCGTCGCCAACGCCCCCGCCCCGGTGGACTTCGTCAAGATCGACTGCGAGGGCGGCGAGTACGACCTCGTGCTGAACTCGGCACCGCACAGCTGGGACACCGTGCAGCGCGTCGTCATCGAGTTCCACCCGGTCGCGGGCCACGGCTGGCCCGAGTTGCGGGAGTTCTTCGCCGGGGTCGGGCTCCTCGAACAGGACCGGGAGACCTTCGAGCTGTACGGCTGCGCCTGGCTGTCGCGCGAGCCGTTGCCCGTCCACTCCCGCTGACCGTGGTCCGACTGCCACCGCGGCTGCGGCCCCTGTTCCCCTACCTCAAGCCCGCCTACGTCCACGCGACCCGGCTTCTGGCCCCGACGTCCCAGCGGCTCAGCCGGGCGCGTGGGGGCCGGCTGCCGACCGGCGTCGTCGAGACCCTGGAACGCGCCGCGGAGACCTCGGGCGGACGCTGCGTCGTCGCCCGGCCGCCCGAGGTGATCCAGCGCGCGACGATGGACGGGCTGCCCGCCCGGATGCCCCTGACCGATCCCGGTGACGGCGAGAGCGTCAACCGGGTCGCCGTCGCCGAGCTCCCCGGCGGGCGGGTGCTGGGCCCGCATCGTGCGGTGATCACCGGCCGCGGCGACCTGGTCAACGAGATCAGTTGGTACTTCGGCACCCGCCGCCCGCGCGAGCACCCGCTCTTCCTCAACCCGTTTCCCGCGCCGCCGCTGGAGGTCGACGGTCGGCTCGGCGTGCTCGCGGCGCGGGGGGACGGGAACTACTACCACTTCCTGATGGACGGCCTGACCCGCGTCGGCGTCCTCGACCAGGCGCCGCAGATCGCCCCGCCGGACCGCTGGTACGTGCCGATGCACACCGGTTTCCACCGCGAGCTGCTGGACCTGTTCGGCATCGCGGCGGACCGGCGGATCGACGCCACGACTCATCCGCACGTCCGGGCCGAGTGCCTGGTCGTGCCCGGACCTCCGGCCATGACGGAGAAGAACCCGCCCTGGGCGATCGCGTACCTCCGGGATCGGCTGCTTCCCGCCGTCGACACCTCGGGCCCACGTCACAACATCTACGTCACCCGCGGACCGTCGGCCAACAACCGCTCGATCGTGAACGAAGCCGAGGTGCTCGGCGTGCTGGCCCGGTACGACTTCGAACCGGTGGATCCGGGCGTGCTGTCGGTGGTCGATCAGATCCGGGCCTTCGCCACCGCCCGCGTCATCGTGGCGCCGCACGGCGCGGCGCTGGCGAACCTGATCTTCGCCAGCCCCGGCGCGGCCGTCGTCGAACTGTTCCCCGCCGGCTGTCTGTTGCCCGACTTCTGGAGGCTGGCGTCCGGTGTCCCCGGGTTGACCTACCGCTACGTCACGGCCATCGGGAACGGTCGCCGGCCGACCCGCGCGTCCACCATCGTGCGCGACATCCACGTGGACATCGCGGCTCTCGCCCGGACGCTCGAGGGGCTGGCTAGCTGACCCGATCGGTCCTGGTGACCGACCGCGGCCGCTTGGCGGCCGCGGACTGCAGGTGCGGCTGCGTCTTCGCCCACTCGACGATCTCGGCCGCCAGGGTTTCGCCGATCACGCGGTGGGCGCGGGCGGAGTAGTGACCGCCGTCCGGAGTCGGTTCCTCGTCCGGTCCCAGCCGGTCGGCCAGCACGCCCGACGTCCGGATGAAGCGAACGTTCGGCTTGTCGACGCGAGCCACGGCCTCGGCCAGCGCGTCGTTCATCACGGCCGTGCGCTCACTGAGGCCGGGCATCCAGGTCCACCATCTTTGTCCCGGCGGCACCACCTCCAGGACGAGAACGAGTGGGCTGGCGACCGTCTGCACATGCTCGATGAGCTGCTGCACGTCGGCGCCCACGCGCCGCAGCCGGCGTTCGAACAACGTCGAGTTGAACCTCTTGTCGGCCCGCGCCTGCAGGCTGGCGAGCGTGATCCACACTGCCCGGACGATCTTCTTGCGGTAGAGGGTGCGGACCCGGCCCCCGGGACGCCATCGCGTGCTGTTGGCGTAGCGCTCCAGCCATCGCGGCATCACATAGTGGATCGACTCGTAATGCCCGTGATGCAGCACGATCACGTCGGGCGACCACCCCAGCACGTCGCGCTCCCAGGTGCGCAGGCTGAACTTCGCCAGGTCGGACGGGACGCCCACCACCCGCACGTCAGCCGGGCGGCCGGTGCTCAGCAGTTCGGCCTCGACAACCCGTCCGAAATTGAAGTCCGTCCGCGGCCCGCCCCACTCCGCAAGAAACACCACGGTCGACGCACCCTTGACGAGCACGCGGATCGGAAGCGGGAGCGGACCAGCCATGACGGTGTTAGCTGACGCGTTCTGAGGGCGACACCCGGCGCGGCCTCGACCGCTTGCTCGCCGACGGCTGCAGATGCGGTTGCGTGTCGGCCCATTCGGCAATCTCGCGCGCCAGCTCCTCGCCGATCATCCGGTGCAGGTGCGGCGAGTAATGGAATCCGTCCGGTGTGGCGACGTTGATGTCACCGTCCGCGTACTTCGCCACCAACTCGCTGACCTTCAGCAGACGCACGTTGGGGCGGTCCACTTTCGACACCACGCCGGCGATCGCCTCGTTCATCACCTCGATACGCGCCGCCATGCCGGGGAACCAACTCTGGTAGCGCTTGGCCGGCGGGAGCAGCTCGAACAGGATTATCAGCGGACTGCCGACCTCCTGGATGTGGCCGACGAGCTTTTCCAGATCCTTCGCCACGCTCTGCGGCCGCCGGCGGCGAATCGTCGGGTCGAATCTGCGATCGGCGCGGGCCTGCATCCGGGCCAGAAACATCCAGAACGGGCGCAACAGGCGCGTGCGGTAGAGCTCGCGCAGGGGACGCTCCGGCGTCACCCGGCTGTTCGCGTGCCGCTCGAGCCACCAGGGCAGGACCAGGTGCACCGTCTCGTAGTGGCCGTACACCAGGACGACAACGTCAGGCGAGAACCCGATCACCTCGTCCTCCCAGCGCCGCACGGCGGTCTTGGTCCGCTCGGACGGCACGGAGATCGTGCGCAGCTCGACCGGTCGGCCTGATTCGAGCAGCGTCGCTTCCAGGGCGCGGGGGAAACCGAAGTCCGTGCGCGGGCCGCCCATCTCGCCCAGCCACCCCACGGTCGAGGCGCCCTTGACGAGCACGCGGATCGGAAGCGGAAGCGGATTCGGCATGACGGTCGCGGCTCCAGATCAGTTCCGGGGGGAACGGCGATTCCCAGCGCAGTGGCTCAGACTAGTGCTGGGCAGGAGATTAGCAGCGGCGACCGCGCGGCCCCGGCGCTCGATCATTTCGAGGAATTCGTGCGCCGCAACAGGTCCCGGGGCGAGGCGCTGTGACTGTATTAGGGTCTGCGCATGCCCACCCCCGACGCCAGCGCAGAACTGAGCTTCAAGGAGCTCGTGTTCTCCGATCTCGCCCGCTACCGGACCGACGCCAACCCGAGTTGGCTCAAGGTCTTCGCGCGCTGCCTCACGGTGCCGGGCATGATCGCGTCGCTCATCCTGCGCGCCCAGCAATGCCTGTTTCGGGCCGGGAAGACGCGCCCCGCGGCGATGCTCCGGACGGTCGGCATCGTCGTGCTGGGGGCCGACTTCGGCCCGGGCATGCAGATCGGGACGGGCCTGATGGTGGCCCACCCGGTCGGCGTCAACATCGGCTACGGCCTGCGGATCGGGAACGACGTCTCATTCGCGGCCGGGGTGACAGCGGCCGCACGTTACTACGACGACCGCGACGAGCAGGAGTTCGCGACGATCTGTGACGGCGCCACGATCGGGGCTCATGCGGTCCTGGTCGGCGGGGTACGCATCGGGACGAACGCCGTGGTGGGTGCGAACTCGGTCGTGTTGTCCGATGTGCCGGACAACGCGGTGGTGTTCGGTTCGCCGGCCCGCCGGGTCGGCACCCGCGATCAGGGCGAGGCCGCGGCCGGTTAGCTCAACTGTCGCCCAGCAGCGCCGGGTCGTGCCGGCGGATGAAACCGGCGACGTCCGGCGAGTCGATCTCGTGCCGCAGCCGCCGCACCTTCTCCTCGGGCCAGTCCCACCAACGGATGCGCAACAGAGCGGCCCGGGTCTCTTCGTCGAAACGCCACTTGAGGTGCTTGGCCGGGTTGCCGCCGACGATCTCGTAGGGCTGGACGTCACTGACGACGACCGCGCGAGGGGCGACGATCGCGCCGTCGCCGATGGTCACGCCCGAGGTGATCAGCGCCTCGAACGCGACGAGCACATCGCTTCCGATAACGATCGGGCCCTTGCTGTGCAGCGCGCCGTCGGGCCATACCCAGCCGTCCGGCGTGTAGTGCGCATGCACGCAGCTCACCCAGTCGGACCGGTGCAACCCGCCGTGGTAGATCACCGCGGTGTGGGTCAGGCCGCTGTACTTGCCGATGGTGACCGGGTAGCCGTCGTTCTCGTGATATTGCACGAGCCGCAGGTCGGCCGTGACGGTGTGGTCGGCGATCAACCTGCGGCGCGGATCGCCGGGAAAGTTGGCCTCCAGACCGAAGATCCAGGTTTGGACGCGGCGGACCAGGGCGGCGCGAAGCTTGCCGCGTAACCCGCGCGGCGGTCCGTACAAACTGTGGGTCGTCACGGGCGGCAGACTACAAGGCGTCCAAGTCGTCGCGCGATGAGCGCCAACGGAAGCGCTGGGATAATCTTCTCCCCACTCGATCGGTAGGAGAGCAGCAGAAGATGGGCGATTCCCAGCGCGTCGACGAGATCCTTCACTCGTTCCTCAAGCGGATCGACAAGGACCGTGACTTCGACCGCAGCACACCGCTCTATGCCGACGGCATCGGGCTGGACTCGTTGGAGACCGCCGAGTTCTCTGCCGTGCTCGAGGACGAATTCGGTCGGGACCCGTTCAGCGCCGACGTCATGCCGCAGACGGTCGGCGACATCGCCGACTTCTACGACACCGCCGTCGCCGAGGCTTGATCGAGCTACTGCGTCGCGCGGATCCCGCGCGGCCCGCAATCGTCACCGAGAACGGTGCGACCAGCTACGGCGAACTCGTTCGGCGCGCTGAGGCGATCGCGGCCGGCCTCGCCGAGCGCGGGAACAGCCGGTTCGGCGTGCTCGACCATGACGCCGCAACGGTGGTGGCCCTGTTCGCCGCCGGGTCACTCGCCGGAGCCGAGAGCTGCCAGTACCCGCCCATCGACGACATCGCCGAGGCGGCCGAGTTGGCGGCGCGATTCGACCACCACGTCCTCGTCACCGATCGCGGCGATCTCCCTGCTGGGCTGCAGGGCGTCCGCCCGGACGACCTGACGGCGTCGGCCGACGCGCCGGTCGATGCGCCCACGACGCGTCCGCTGCTCGTGCTCACCACGGGCACCACGGGGACGCCGCGGGGCGTGCGGCACGACTGGAACCGGGTGCTGCGTTCCGCCGGCCGGATCAAGCCCGCGGTCGGTGAGCGCTGGCTGCTCGCCTACGGTCTGCACCAGTTCGCCGGACTGCAGATCATCGTGCACGTCATGGCCGCCGGCGCCACCCTGGTCGCCCCGGCGCCGCGCCGTCCTCGCGAGGGGCTCGCGGCAATGCGCACTCATGCGGTTACTCACGCCAGCGCCACGCCCACCTACTGGCGCTTCCTGCTCGCCGAGCTGCGCGCGCAGGGCGGGCCCGTTCCCGAGCTCGAGCAGATCACCCTTGGTGGCGAGGCGATTCCGGCCCCGCTCCTGATCGATCTGGCCGCAACCTTCCCGACAGCGCGCATCTCGCAGGTGTACGCGGCGAGCGAGTTCGGCTCGAGCGGTTCGATGCGCGACGGCCGCAATGGGCTGGCTTTGACCGTGCTCGACCGTGGTGACGACGCCGACGTCGCGATGAAGATCGTCGACGGCGAGCTCTGGGTGCGCTCCCGGATCGGCATGCTCGGCTACTACGGCGAGAACCCGGTCGACGCGGACGGCTGGCGACCCACCGGCGACCTCGTCGAGATCGTCGGCGACCGCATCATGTTCCGTGGCCGGACCTCGGAGATCATCAACGTCGGCGGCGTCAAGGTGCACCCGCTCCCGATCGAGGAACGGGTCGGTGGCGTTCCCGGTGTCGACGTGGCGCGCGTATATGGTCGGCCCAATGCCATGACCGGAGCAATCGTCGCGGTCGAGGTCGTGCCCGCACCGGGCGCCGACACCGACGCGATCCGCGATGCCATCCGCGCCGCCTGCGCAGACCTCGCACCGGCGGCTCGTCCGCGCAGCATCCGGTTCGTCGACACTGTGGCGATGGCCGGCAACAAGATCGTCAGAAGGGACACCGGTGAGCACTGACAGCCCGCGCGTCGTCATCGTCACCGGCGGCAGCCGCGGACTCGGAGCCGGCATCGTCCGCTCCTATCTCGCCTCGGGTGACCGGGTGGCGACGTGCTCGCGGTCGGCGACTCCGGAGACGGACGCGTGGTCCGCGGACCCCGACCTCGCTGATCGCTTCCTGTTCCACGCGGCCGACCTGTCCAGGGCAGAAGATGCGGAGTCCTTCGTCAAGGCGGTGACGGCGACGTGGGGGCGCGTTGACGTCCTGATCAACAACGCCGGCGTCGCGCGCGACGGCATCCTCGGCCTGTTCAGCGACGACGACGTCGACACCGTCGTGGACCTGAACCTCAAAGGCACGATCTACATGACCCGCCTGGTCAGCCGGCGGATGCTCGCCCAGGGCGGCGGCGGCAGCATCGTCAACATCTCGTCCATCGTCGGCCGGTCGGGCTATCGCGGGCTCGCGGTGTACAGCGCGACCAAGGCCGCACTCGACGGCTTCACCCGGGCGATGGCGCGCGAACTCGGCTCCCGGAACATCACGGTCAACGGCATCGCGCCGGGATATCTGCGCACCGAGATGAGCCACGGGCTCGACGATGCGCAGCTGACCCAGATCGTGCGGCGCACCCCGGCCGGCCGCCTCGGCGATCCAGAGGACGTCGCGCGCGCGGCGCAGTTCCTCACCGATCCGGCGAACACCTACCTGACCGGCCAGGTCCTCGTGATAGACGGCGGGCTCACCTGCTGATTCGTGTGGGCCCTCTGTGAAGCGGACCCGTATGCTCCTGGCGTGACCGAGCGCCTGGCCCCGTCGTCACAACGCGCTCATCCCCGCGCCGGCGTAGCCATGTTGATGATCGTCGGCGGCGGCATGATGACGCAATTGCTGTCGACGGTGACCGGCGTGCTCAGTGCCCGCATGCTCGGCGTTGAGGGCCGAGGCCAGATCGTCCTGGTCGGATCACTTGCGGCGATGACCTCGCAACTCACGTTGGGCGGGAGCCTGCCCAACGCGGTCACCAAGCAACTCGCCGACCACGCCGTGACCGCGCGCGACGGCCTGCGCCACCTGGTGCCGCGGTGGGCGCTGTGGTCGCTGCTGCCGTCGATCCTGGCCGCCGGCTACCTGTTGTTCGTCGAGCGGCACAGCGAGGGCAACGCGAAGTACGGCCTGGCTCTCGCTGTGATGATCATGGCGATTCAGACGATGGCGTCCAGCATCATGGTCGGCGCGATGCTCGGCGAGGGTGCCGACCTGCTCCACGTCGCGCTGACCGGGCTGCTGCCGCAGGCGTTCCTCACCGCGGTCTTGAGCACCGCGTTCCTCGTCGGCGTCACGTGGAACGCCGTCGAGCTCGCGGCCGTCACGATCATCTGCATAACGGTCGTGCTCGTCGGGCGCCTCCGCGTCCTGGCCAAACCGACGCACCGGGAGTCCGACGCCCTCGACGGTCACGAGCTGTTCGTCCTCGCGCGGCGCACGCACATCGGCAGCGTCGGCCCGATCGATGGCCTCTCGATCGACCGCACGCTCGTCGGCACGCTCCTGGGGGCAGTCCAGCTCGGCCTCTACTCGGTGGCGTTCGCCCTCGCCGGCCTGACGACGATCCTCGGCCGGTGCCTGGCCCTCGTGATACTGCCGCGCGTGGCGATTGCGCAGAGCGATCCCGCCGCCGAGAAGCATCTCGTGCGCCGCTGGCTCGTCCTGTCGGCCGTGGTGATCGTCGGGGCAGTGGGCTCGCTCGAACTCGTCATCGACCCGATCATCCGGATCGCCTTCGGCCGCGACTTCGAGGGGGCCTCGGCCTGTGCCCACTGGCTGGTCGCGGCCAGTGGCCTGCTGGACTTCCGGAGGGTCTTGATCGCGATCCTGCAGGGACGCGACCGGGGCGGCCAGGCTTCGGTCATCGAGATCGCGCTGACGCCCTTCCTCGTTCTCGGGATCGTCCTGGCCGCGCTCGCGCACAACCTCGTGGGGGTGAGCCTGACGATGGGCGGGGTGGGCGTCATCGCCTGCGTCATGCTCGGTTTCGCGGTGGCCCGCTCGGCTCCGGGCACGCGATATGTTCCGTCCCACGCGCTCGCCCGGCAGGCCCGGTCGTGATCAGCCCGGCCCCGAACGAAGAGGGAAGCACCGATGCGTGACTACGGACCGGGTCATCCCCTGGTGTTCAGCCACGTCCCCAAGACCGCCGGCACGTCGCTGCGGGTCGCGCTCGAGAACTGCCTGCGGCCGGCCGTGTTCGTCCAGGGCGTCGATTGCTCGCTGTTGGCCGGGTACGACGACATCGACTCGATCCATCCCGCTGCCCGAGCCACCTTCTTCCTCGATCCCAGCGAGCTACCCGCTGAGGCCACGCTGGTTGCCGGGCACATCGGACCCGCGACGACGATGGAGCGCTACCCGGGCGCCGACCACATCACGATCCTGCGCACCCCACAGGTGCGGGTGCTCTCGCAGTGGCTGCATGGTCGCTCCTTGTCCGAGTTCGACATCCGGCACTGGGGCCCGGCGGCCGAGGCGTTTCGCGTTGCGCGCCTGCCGCTGCGGGACTACCTGCAACATCAGCTGATCGCGCCGAACATCGACAACACGATCACCCGGTTCCTGGCGTGGCCGCACCCGCTGCTCTCGAGAACGGACTTCATCGACACCGAGCAGGACGATGAGTTGTTGGCGGCAGCGCTCGCCCGGCTCGACTCGTTCGGGCACGCCAACGTGGTCGAGAACCCGAATTCGATGTCCGACCTGGGCGCGTGGCTGGGTCATGATCTTCCTCCGACGCGGGCGAACGAGCGCCTGTCGGTGCCGCGGCGGATGCGACCCGATCTGGGGGCAGAGTTGGCCGGCGGGACGCGGGAGCTGCTCGACCACCGCACCCGCATCGACGTGAAGGTGTGGGATCACGTGGCCCGTCGAGTCCTGCCGGACCAGGATCCGGCGCAGGTCCGCGCGGCCGCGCTGCAGAAGACCATCGACCGCTACGCCGCCATGCTGACCGAGCCATCCGGCCCGCTGACCAAGCGCAAGGTCGTCGAGAGTGTGTACGGCGTCGGCGTCCGGCTCGATCCGCGGCGGCGCTCACGGACCGGGTCGAAGCGCCGGGTGGGCTAGGCGCACCCCACCCGGCTCGTCCTCGGTGATCATCTCGCCGGTTGCAGGTCTGCACGCCTGCAGCGGGCGAGATGATCACGTGGCCGCGGGACGGATCGTGGGCCACAGCGACGGCTAGGCCGGGCGATCACATGGCCGAGCAAGGGACAGGTCCTCGCATCCTCGGTGATCATCTCGCCGGTTGCAGGTCTGCACGCCTGCAGCGAGCGAGATGATCACGTGGTCTCGCCCGGGTCCAAGCGCTCGGCCGGCTAGGGCCGCGGGAAGAACATGCCGTCGAGCTGGAGCAGCCGGCGGGTATCCGGCTCGCTGAATCCCGGCTCGATCAGCCACAGGTCGAACCCCTGCCGGCCGAGGTGGTCCACGATCTCCGGTAGCAGCGCCTGACCCTCGTACAGCGGCACCAGCGACATCTCGGTGCGCACCGATCCGAACCGCCCGAGCGTCTTGGCCGCGCCGTCGAGCACCGGCTTCTCATAACCCTGGACGTCGATCTTGAGCAGCGTCCGCTCCGGCACCAAGGCCTGCTCGTCGACGATCTCGTCGACCGTCGTCGCCGTCACCTCTTCGCGGGCCACGTACTGGGCGCTCGGCGCGGCGACGGCGTGTTTGTCGAGCATCGGCAGGACGGAGGACGACACCGAGTTCCCGGACACGTTCATCGTGAGCATGCCGGGTTCATCGGACACCGCCGCACGCTGCACCGTCCACCGCGGATCGGCCCTGGCTACGGCGGTGAGCTCCTGGAACGCGTTCTGCAGCGGTTCGACCGAGTGCACGCGGCCGGTGAACCCAGACTGCCGCAGCAGCCGCCCGAACTGCCCGCTGTTGGCGCCGATGTCGAGCACGGTGTCGATGCCGTGCTGGTGCAGCTGATAGACGAAGCGGTGCTTGAAGGTGTCGCGCGTGACGTCGAAGCCCGCTCGGTGGACGAGCAGCTTGGCCCGGTGGGCAGCACGCTGCACGAGAGACGGCTGGGTACTCATCGTCGGCAGCCTAGCGATGGAGTTGGTGCTCAACCGAGGCAGATCGCGCGACCGTACTGGCCCGACGTCGTCTCGGTGTTCGTGACCTTCCCGTCGACGACGATCTGGCAGGTGATCGGCACTCCACTCTTCCCCGTCTGGACGAAGATCGCCGCGAGGTAACCGCGACCGAGCGCCTGCTGGGTCAGCGACCACGTGGTGCGGTTCTTCACGGCGCCGTAGGCCGCGCCGAGGCCGGTGGGCACCAGGTAGCCGACGACGGCCATCGGCCCGGCCGCATGCGCCGAGACCGTGACGTGGTGCAGGCCGGGACCGTGCAGATGGTTGAGCGGATTGTCGGGGAAATTGTTCCGCAGCGCCTTGACCGGGTCAGCGATGATGCCGGCGTCCGCGCCCTTCGTTTTCGACACCTTGGCCGGGCTCACCGACACCGGGGCGACGGAGATACCGACGTCCCCGGCAATCGGTGGCACCGGGACGGCCGGGGTGGGCGAGGAGAGGAAACCCGAGCCGAGCAGGCCGATCAGGATCACGGCGGCGGACGCCAGCGCCATCAGCGCCCACCGGCCCTGTCGAGTGCGAAACGCACGCGACAGACCGTGCGTCCACCGCTGCGGGCGTCGAGCCATCCGGGCGCGACTCGTGCTGCGCACGGCATCCTCGGGCCGCGTCGGCGCCGGCTTCGGAAGCGGACCGGGGACGGGCGCCGCGCCGAGCGGATCTGGACGCGGCGTCGGGCGCTGGCCGGCGCGGCGATGCTCAGCCATGTCCGATCTCCTCCGTCCCGAGAGAGATCAACCTCATGTCGGATCCTTTTCGGTCGGTGTCGCAGGCCCGTTACGCGCCCGGCGGCACGTCCCGTAACGCTGCCGATCAGTAGGCGCCGCGCCGACGAAGCACGGCCCACACGGTACGAGCGATGATGGCGAAATCGAACCCCAGCGACCAGTTCTCGACGTAATAGAGGTCGAGCCGGATCGATTCCTCCCAGGAAAGGTCAGAACGCCCGCTCACCTGCCACAGCCCGGTCAGGCCGGGCTTGACCAGCAGCCGACGGCGGACGTCGCCCTGGTAGCGCTCGACCTCCTCTGGCAGCGGTGGGCGCGGGCCGACCAATGACATCGAGCCATTCAACACATTGATCAGCTGCGGGAGTTCGTCGAGCGAGAACTGGCGCAGCAGCCGACCCACCCGGGTGATGCGCGGGTCCTGCCGCATCTTGAACAGCACGCTGTCGCCGCACTCGTTGAACTCGAGCAGTGCCTGTCGCCGGGTCTCGGCGTCACGGAACATCGAGCGGAACTTGAAGACCGTGATCTCGCGACTGCCCTGCCCGTACCGGATGCTGCGATAGATCACCGGCCCACGGCTGGACAGGCGCACGGCGAACGCGATGAGCAGCAGCAGCGGGGCCGCGATCAGCAGCGCCGCGAGGGCGCCGACGATGTCGACCGCCCGCTTGACCACTCGCCGCGTCCCGGTGAACTGCGGCTGATCCACCCACATCAGGGGCAGGCCGTCGACCGGGCTGACGTAAACCCGTGGGCCGGCCACCTCGGTCAGGCCCGGCGCCATGACCATGTTGCGCCGGGTGCCTTCGAGCGCCCACCCGAGCTCGCGGATCCCCCGCGGGCCCAAGCCGCTGCCGGCCACCGCGACGACGTCGACATCGAGGGATTCGGCGAGTTCGGCCGCATTGGCCACGTCACCCACGACGGGTACCCCCGGGGCTACGAGGTCTCCTTCGAGGGCGCCCTCGACGCACGCGCCGACGACGACCAGCCCGGCCTCAGGTGTACGGCGGGCGATGTCGGCGAGGTGCTGCACGGATTCGGTCGTACCGACCGCCAGGATCGTGCTCGACCATTCCCCGTTGCGACGGTGGCGGTACACCGACTTGCGGAGCAGGAATCGCACTCCGAGCATCAGCACGACGCCGGTCGGGATCACGATGGCGACGAAGGTCCGGCCGATGAGGGCGTTGCTCAGGTAACAGACGATGGCCACCGTGCCGGCCAGCGCGGCGCCGGCGCGAAGGACGCCCTGGTATTCACGCGTCCCGGTGGTGATCCGGCGGATCTCGTAACTGCCCTGAACCGACAAGCTGACCAGCCAGGCCACCGCGAGCGCGGCCGAGCCCATGAGATACGTGCGAGCGTCGGCGGCCGAGGCGAACCCGACCCGCAGCGCGAAGCCGAGGAAGGACGAGGCAAGGGCGCACAAGATATCGGCGGCGACGAGGCGGGCAATGACGGTGCCGGACCAGTCAGCGAACGCGGGTGCCTTGGTCGCGGGCCGCGGGTTGGCGAGCAAGCGCAGCTGGGCTCGGGACAGCGGCGTGAACGCCGGCGCCAGTGCAGCGGGCGTGCCGGTGCCCTCATTGAGGCTCGGGGCGACTCGCGTCACGCAACACACTCCTCGGCTGTCGATCCATCGAAGCTCGTCGCCGGCCAGGTCCGGATACCCGGCATGCCCACTGCGGCGCCCAAAATGCCCTCGAATCGATCGGCGATCGTGTCGATGTCGAACTTGAGCTCGGCGAGCGCGCGGGCCCGCTTGCCGAGAAGCGTCAGCGCGCCAGAGTCCGACGCGGTGGTGCGAGCGAGCCAGTCGGCCGCATTGCGGGCCCCGGACTCGGTCGGCGCGTCGACGAATCCTCCGGCGGACCGGACATCAGTGGCCGCCGGGTTCCCCTCCGGAACCAGGGCGATGGTCGGCCGCCCGGCGGACAGGTAGCTCAGGACCTTGCTGGGCACCGAGAACGCCGCCGCGTCCGGCTCGAGCAGCGCGATCATGGCGTCGGCGCTCGCCAGGACCTCGGCGAAGCGGGACGCGGGCTGGTACCCGAGCACCCGCACATCCGGGCGATCTCCGGCGGCCGCGGCCACGGCATCCGCGCCCACGCCCTCCGAGCACACGACCAGCGAGGCGTCCACGCCACGGGCCCGCGCCGCGTCCAGCACTTCGAGCAGCAACAGCGGGTTGTGCTTGCGGCCTAGCGTCCCGGCGTAGAGCAGGCGCACCGAGTTGGTGGGCAGCTGCTGCTCGCGTGCCCAGGCGTTGTCCCGCTCGCCCGGGACGAGGTCGTCGAGCGGGGCCCAGTTGGGGATGACGTCCACGTGCTCGGTGGGCAGCTTCCACCGGCGGTACTGCCGGACGAACTCGTCGCCGATCGCGACGACTCGTCGGGCGCTGCGCACCTGCTTGCGCTCGAGACCGTCGACCCAGCGCCGCAGCGGGGCCCCGACCGGGGACGGGAGCTTGCGGTCGATCTCGGCTGACACACCGAGGCTGTAGATGTCCTGGTGCCAGAACACCCATGGCTGGCGCTTGCGCGCGAAATAACGGCGCATCGTTGCGAGTGTGAACAACGGCACATTGCAGACGACGATCGCGTCGAAGTGCTCGCCATCCAGGCGCTGCTGCCAGGCCTGCGCGTAGCTGCGCTCGAAGCGCATCCGGCCGATCGGGTCGTATTTCAGAATTGGCTGTGCAGCCTGGACGCCCTCGATCCGCAACGTGCCCGGATCACCTGGGTCAACGGTGAGATTCCCGTGCCCGGTGACGTACTGCGTGCTGTACTCGTGAAGAACGGAATGCCCTCGAGCCGCCAGCTGGCGGGACAGCTGCACCTGGAACGGGTGCCCGCTGAAGTCGTGGACGTTCAGTCGCATAGACGTACCAACGAGTACGTCGCCCTCAGGTTGCGTCTGTGTCAAGTATTTGATGATGAAGCCGTTGATCTCCCCTGCCCCGGTCATGGGTGATACTCGCGGCGTGGCTTTCCACGTCCTTTATGTCTGCACGGGCAATGTCTGCCGTTCACCGATGGCCGAGTTGCTGCTGCGGGCGTGGGCCGACCAGCGGGGCGGGCTGACGGTCAGCAGCGCCGGTACCCGGGCGCTCGTCGGGCACCCGATCGACCGCGGCTCGGCCTCGGCGCTGGGCCAGCTGGGCATCGATCCGACGCCCCACCGGGCCCGCCAGTTCGAGCCGGGCATGGCCACGCGGGCCGACCTGATCCTGACCGCGGAGCGCTCCCACCTCGGCGAGATCTTCGAGCAGGTACCCGCCAGTTTCCGCCGGGCCTTCACAATCAAGGAATTCGCCCGAATCGCCCCGCACATCACGGCGGGCGACCCCTACGCGGCCGTCGCCGAGGCCGCGGCGATACGCGGGCTGGTCGAGCGGCCGAGCGATCCACTGGCCGACGACGTGCGCGACCCGTACCGCCGGGCCACCCTGCACGCCAAATCCGTCGCCGAGGAACTCACCGGAGCGGTCAAGGCCACCCTGGACGCCCTCGGCTTGACGCCACAGCCCACCCGCAGCGAGCGTCCGCTTCCGTACCGTCGCTGATTCAGGTCGTCGTCAGGTCAGGCCGAGCGGTCGACCAGCGCGGTGCGGACGAACAATCCGTCGCACTGGAGCATCCGGCCCGTACGCGGGTCGCCGAAGCCGGCGTCCAGGCCGTAGAGCGTGAATCCGCCGGAGCGTAGCCGCGCGGTCAGTTGGTCGAAGAGCTGCTGACCCGCGTACAGCGGGACGAAAGACAACTCGAGCGAAACTGCGGCAAACCGTTCCAGCAGGTCGCCTGCTCCGTCGAGCACCTGGGCCTCGTACCCCTGGGTGTCGATCTTAAGCAGGGTGCGCTCGGGCTCGATGTCGCGGGCGGCCACCAGCTCGGCGACGGTCGTCACCGGCACCGTCTCGACGGCGATGAACTCCGAACCGGGTGCGGCATCGCTGTGCGCATTGGTCATCGGCAACAACGAGGAGGAATAGGAATTTGCGGACACGTTGATGTCGGTCGACCCGGCCGCATCGCCGACGGCCGTGCGCACGGCTTCCCATCGGGCGTCGCGCGCCGACCGTCGCTGCAGGTGCCCGAACGCGTCCGACAACGGCTCGCAGGAGACGATGTCATCGCGATACCCGCTGGCCCGCAACGCGGTCGCATACTGGCCGATGTTGGCGCCGACGTCGAGCACGGTGCGCGCCTCGAGCCAGGCCAGCGTCGTGGCGATGCGGACCGGATACGGATCGGCGACGAGGTCGAGGTGACGCTTGTGCAGGAAGGTCCGCAGCGCCAACTTCGCGTACTCGCGGGGCCGGCTGCGCAGGTCGCCGAGTGAGCCGGCCACCCGCCGTCGGTCGGTCATCAACAGTTCCTTCCGCCGCGCCGCGACGCTGCGACGTCCGTTCCGATCAAGCGCACGCGCGAGCCTAGCGTTAGCACCGTTAGTGCATTGCCGGCCCGGCCATTCGACGTCGGTAAACTCCTGCGCATGCCGCGGGAGACGCCGAAGATCAGGGTCGTGGGTGATCCCATCCTGCACTCGCCCACGCGCGCGGTGACCTCGTTCGACGACGACCTCGCCACCCTGATCGACGACATGTTCGCGGCCTTGGCCCGGGCCGAGGGCGTCGGCCTGGCCGCACCGCAGATCGGGGTCGACCTCGCCGTGTTCGTCTACGACTGTCCGGACGGATCCGGCGGGCGAGCCATCGGTCACGTGGCGAACCCGACGATCGAGGTCGGCCCGGAGACCGAGGTGGCCGACGAGGGCTGTTTATCGGTGCCCGGCCCGTACCACGAGCTCGCCCGCTCGACCGAAGCCACCGTGCGCGGCGTCGACAAGACCGGCGCGCCCGTCGAGGTCACCGGCACCGGGTACTTCGCGCGCTGCCTGCAGCACGAGACGGATCACCTCAAGGGCCTGCTGTACATCGATCATCTGCCCCGCAACCGGCGGCGCCGGATCCTGCGCGAGATGGAGCCCTTCGAGTGGAACGCCACCGTACTGTGAGCGAACCCTCGCTGATGGCGCTGCTCCGTGCTGACGTCGAGGCCGCGACCCACCCCAACTTCCGCCTCTACAGCGACCGGGTCTTCTGGACGCGCGCGCTCGCCAAGCTGATCGCCTCGCCCGGTATCCGCGCCGTGATCACGTTCCGCATCGCGCACGCGCTGGCCGGGCGGGGGCTCGCGCCCGTCGCGATGTTGCTGCGCGCGCGGGCCCTGCGCCGCTCGGGTGCGGAGATCCACCCGCGGGCCACGATCGGCCCGGGCCTGTTCCTCGTGCACACCAGTGGCGTGGTCATCGGACCGGATGTCGTGATCGGTGCGCGGGCGCGCATCCACCAGGGCGTGACGCTCGGCGAGCCAGTCCACGTCGGCGACGGGATCTGGGCCGCACCGTCGGTCGGCGACGACGTCACGATCGGCGCCCATGCGGTCCTCATCGGTGCGCTCAAGGTCGGTGATCGGGCGGTCATCGGAGCCAACGCCGTGGTGACCGCCGACGTGGATCCCGGCACCGTCGTCGCCGGAGTGCCGGCCCGGCTGGTGCGCAAGATCGACACCGACGGCTGACCCGACGACTTCGCAGCGACGTTGGTGGTGCTCGTCAGGGGTGGCCAGGGTCGCGGCCGAGCGCTGCATCTAGCCTCGGCATCCCTTGATCGACAGAGAATTCCGGTCGCCCGGGCGGCCAGTAGGCTCCCTTGATCATGCGATGTTGGGGCTGAAGGATGGACCTGTTCTCCGAGGCCCTCGAATGGGCTCGCTCGGTGTGCCTGGGATTGCCTGGGACGTACGAGGAGCCGGCCTGGGTGGGGACGCGCTGGATGGTGCGCAAGCGCACGTTCGCGCACGTCCTCGAGATCGTCGACGGTTACCCACCGTCCTATTCCGCTGCCGCCGCGACAACCGGCCCGACGACGGTGCTGACGTTTCGATCCTCCGGCCACGAGCTCGACGCCATCCTCGCCAGGGATGCGTTCTTCGGACCGCTGTGGAATCGCGGCGACGTCGGCGTCCGGCTCGGTGCGGATGCAGACTGGGACGAGCTCGCCGAGCTGGTCGTCGAGAGCTACCGGCTGCGGGCTCCGACGAGCCTCGCGCGCCGGATGGACACCTGATCGCGGCTCACCCGACGAGCAGCTCGGCGATCTGCACGGCGTTGAGCGCGGCACCCTTGCGCAGGTTGTCGTTGCTGACGAACAGCGCCAGCCCGCGTCCGTCCGTGACGCCTGGATCCTGCCGCACCCGGCCGACGTAGGACGGGTCCTGGCCCGCAGCCTGCAGCGGCGTGGGTACCTCGCTGAGTTCGACGCCCGGCGCGGCTGCGAGGAGTTCCAGGGCTCGGGCCACCGACAACGGCCGCTCGAACTCGGCATTGATGGACAGCGAATGCCCGGTGAAGACCGGGACCCGCACGCAGGTGCCCGAGACCAGCAGCGCGGGAATCGCGAGGATCTTGCGCGATTCGTTGCGCAGCTTCTTCTCCTCGTCGGTCTCGAACTCGCCGTCATCCACGATTGATCCGGCCAGTGGCAGGACGTTGAACGCGATCGGCCGGGCGAACTTCACCGGCTCGGGGAACGAGACCGCCGCACCGTCGTGGGTGAGACCGCTGGCGCTGTCGGCGACCTTGCGGATCTGGGTGTCGAGCTCGTCGACGCCGGCGAGGCCGGCTCCGGAGACCGCCTGGTACGTCGAGACGATCAACCGGACGAGACCGGCCTCGTCGTGCAGCGGCTTGAGCACCGGCATCGCGGCCATCGTCGTGCAGTTCGGATTGGCGATGATGCCCTTCGTCGCGTTGGCGATCTCCGCGCCGTTGACCTCGGCGACGATCAGCGGCACGTCTGGGTCCATGCGCCAGGCCGAAGAGTTGTCGATCACCGTCGCGCCGGCCTCGGCGAACCGCGGTGCGAGCGCCTTCGACGTCGAGCCGCCCGCGGAGAACAACGCGATGTCCAGCCCGGCCGGGTCGGCCGTCGCAGCGTCCTCGATCCGGACGTCAACGCCCTCCCACGGCAGCGTGCCGCCGGCCGAGCGGGCGGAGGCGAAGTAGCGGATCTCGTCCACCGGGAAGCCGCGTTCGGCCAGCAGCCGCCGCATAACCGTGCCGACCTGCCCGGTCGCCCCAACTACCCCTACGCGGGTCATCGGATCTCCTCTGGGCCGCTCGCTGCGCTCGGGCCCGTCGTCAACCCGTCACGCGCCTTACGGCGCGGCCGCGTCGCGGCCCGCGTGCTCTTCGGGCGAGCCCTCATCGCGTTGGTGGTCATCGCCCGGTACCTCCGTAGACGACGGCGTGTTCTTCGTCGGAGCCGAGCTCGAAGGCGTCATGCACGGCTCGGACGGCGGTGTCGAGTTCGGTGTCGCGGCACACCACCGAGATGCGGATCTCCGAGGTCGAGATCATCTCGACGTTGACGCCGGCGTCGGCGAGGGCGGTGAAGAATCGTGCCGACACGCCCGGGTGCGAGCGCATTCCCGCCCCGATCAGCGACAGCTTGCCGACGTGGTCGTCGTAGAGCAGATCGGAGAAGCCGACCCGGTTCTGGATCCGCTTCAGGGCCGCGAGCGCGGTCGGTCCGTCGGTCGCCGGCAGCGTGAACGAGACGTCGGTGCGCCCGGTGCCGCCCGTCGAGATGTTCTGCACGATCATGTCGATGTTGATCTCGGCGTCGGCCAGCTCGCGGAAGATCGCGGCCGCCTCCCCCGGCTTGTCGGGCACGTCGACGACCGTCACCTTGACCTCGCTGCGGTCGTGCGCGACGCCGCTGATGATCGCCTGCTCCACGGAAAGCTCCTCGATTGATCCGGTAACGGTGGTGCCGGGCCGGCCCGAGAACGACGACCGCACGTGAATCGGCACGTTGTAGCGCCGGCCGTACTCGACGCTGCGCAGGTGCAGGATCTTTGCCCCACACGCTGCCAGTTCGAGCATCTCCTCATAGGTCACCGTGGCCAGCCGCCGCGCATTGGGCACGATGCGCGGATCGGCGGTGAAGACACCGTCCACGTCGGTGTAGATCTCGCAGACATCGGCCTTGAGCGCCGCTGCCAGCGCGACGGCCGTGGTGTCTGATCCGCCCCGGCCCAGCGTCGTGATGTTCATCGTCTCTTTCGAGAACCCCTGGAACCCAGCGACGATCGCGACATTGCCCTCGGCGACGGAGTTCTCGATCCGGCCGGGCGTGATGTCGACGATGCGCGCCTTGCCGTGCACGGATGTCGTCAGCACACCGGCCTGCGAGCCGGTGAACGACTCGGCCTTGTAGCCCAGGGAGTTGATCGCCATTGCGAGCAGCGCCATCGAGATGCGTTCGCCCGCGGTGAGCAGCATGTCGAATTCGCGACCCTCGGGCACCGGCACGATCTTCTCGGCGAGGTCGATCAACTCGTCGGTGGTGTCGCCCATCGCCGAGACCACGACGACGACGTCATGGCCGGCCTTCTTCGTGGCGATGATCCGCTCGGCGACCCGCTTGATCCGCTCGGCATCGGCGACAGAGGAGCCGCCGTACTTCTGCACGACAAGGCTCACGCGGCTGACCCTTCGAACGACTAGGCGGAGTTTTCCAGTTTACCGGCTCGAAAACGCCTGAATTAACGGTCGTCGCGCCCGGCCAGAGGGTGGCGGCCTGCTCAGACCCGACGGGGCAGGAGGCCGTCCGAGCCGACTCCGAGCAGCGTCTCGGCGAAGGCCTCGGCCGTGGCGGGTGGCAGGCCGCCGGCGCGTATCGCCGAGCTGCCCTGGTGGTACAGCGTCCGCAGTGCCTCCGCGATGGACGCCGACGTCATGTCGGCTGCCAGACCGCCGTGCGTGACCGTGAGTTCTCGGGCCCGCACCTTCGAACCGGCGGTGACCACCGGAACCTCGGCGGTGAGGGCCTTACCCATGATGCCGCTCGGCCCCTTGTTCAGCTGGACGACCGATATGACGTCGCACGCCGCCACCAGCTGGTCGAGCTCGGCGTTGTCGAGGTGACGACGACGCAGGATCATCCGGTCGAGCGCGCCCGGCGGCCTCGAGTCCAGCCATTCGCCGACGTCGTCGGCGACCATGCCGGCCACGAGCAGGTCCGCGTCCGCACCGCTGGCGAGCGTTGCCTCGTAGACCATCGGGACGCTCTTGCGCGCGTCGATGGCGCCGATGATGCCCACGATGCGACGGTCGATCGGCAGTCCGAGCTCCGCGCGGAGGCGATCGCGGTCACGCGAATGCGCACTGCACACCGCCGGATCGCGCAGCCGCTTGACGACCCAGCCCTTCGCGAAGTCGTCGCGGCCGGCAAAGCCGCCGGCTCGGTGCAGGGTGCGCGTCGCCATCGCCAACAGCACAAGAATCGCCTTGCTGGTGCGAAGGAACCATGCCTGCCGATCGAAGAGCTCCACCCGAGCGATGTAGCGGGTCAGCATGAACACGACGCGGGGCCGGCGGGGCACGCCGCGAAATGCCGCCGCCGCGACGTACCACCAGCGTTTGAGTGACGCGTCGGCGTCCATGACGACGACGGTCGACACGTCACGCTCGCGGCACACCTCGGCCACAGCCCGGGCCATCTCGCGGGTGGGCGGATAGATGCCGTCGAAGCGTTCGACGACCTCGATCGGGACGTCACTCAGGAACGACCGGAACCAATCCGTGGCCTGCGCGCCCAAGGAGGTCAACAGGACGACGTCGCCGCTGCGCCGGGCCACGGCCGCGACGTCGGCCACCGCTTGGAACCGGTGACCTCCCGGGTCCGGCTCGACCAATACTGTCGTCACGCGGGCCCGGCCCGCGTCAGCGGACAGCTTCCACGACCATCTGGAGCGACCCGTGGGCCGAGCGCTCCTCGAGGCCGCGCAGCATCGGGTCGTCGCTCTCGTGCAGGTTGCAGCGCACCGCGGGCTTGAACCCGGCCCGCTGCAATTCCGCGTCGAGGGTCTCGAAGTCGTAGACGTAGCCGGAGTGATGACCGAACTCGCCGATCGGGGTGCGGATCATGTCGATCGGATGCTCGATGACCACGCCGAGCGCGCGGTACTCGTTGGCCAGATCGCTCTTCAGGACGTCCCCGCCCTTCAGGTAGAGATCCACGTGGGTGCGCACGTCGGGCGTGACCAGCCGGATGATCCCCTCTGGCTGCAGGCAGCGGTAGGCCTCGGCGAAAAAGACCCGGGCGCCGGCCAGTGGCACGTGTTCGATCATGTTGTCGGCGTAGACGTGAGACAGCGACCCGTCCTCGAACAGCCAGGGCTTCGTCCCGTCCATGTAGTGCGGCGTGACGGCGTTGACGTTGACCATGAACCAGCCGGCCCGCTGCTTGAGCCCGCCGACCTCGAGGGCGATCGGGCGCGGCGCGCGCCGGGCCGCCGCGCGGAATCGCAGGGTCGCGACCGGGCGGTTGGCGGCGTGCACGGTGCCGCGGACGATGCGTCGAAGGCGGGGGTTCATGGCGGCCAATGTTAGTGGGGGCGGTTGGACGGACCGGACGTCAGCGCGTGCGGATCTGCGGCAGCAACTCCAAGGACCGGTCGACCAGATGTTCGGCCCATCGCTGCGGGGTGTACTGCTTGGCCAGCTCGACGCCGCGCTCGCTCATCGCGACGCGGCGGGCCGGGTCGGCGTTGGCGACCCAGTGCATGGCCTGGGTCAACTCCGCGGGCTTGTCCGGCGCGACGACCCGTCCGTTGTAGCCGTCGAGGACCAGGCGCGACGCGGCACCGCAGGTGCTCGTGCAAATGACCGCCTGACCTGATGCGGCCGCCTCCTGCACGACCACGCCCCACGGTTCGAACCGGCTGGGCAGGATCAGACAGCCGGCCTCGGCCATCACGCCCGGCAGGTCGTCCGGGGACACGAAGCCGAGCAGCTGCACGCCCTCGATGGCCTCGAGCTCGGCATCCATGGGCCCGATCCCGGCCACGACGAGTGGCCACGGATCCGAGGATTCCGCCCGGTAGGCGCGGTACGCCGCGGCCAGCACGTCGACGCCCTTCGTGTCGACGAGACGACCGGTGAACAGGAACGCGTCGCGGGGCGGAGTCTGCGGACCGGTGAAGAACGACTGGTGGCAGGTGTAGAGACCGACGATGATCTCGTGCTGCTTGAAGCCGAGATGCCGGGCGAACACCGCCTGTTCGTCGCCGGGCATGAACGCCGCGTCGAAGGCGGGCTGGATGTACAGCCGGCGGGTGAGGCGCCCGAGCCACTGCTTCGGCGTGCCCAGCCACTGGTGATCCATGACCACGATCCGCAGGGCCCGACCCCGCCAGCGCCGCGCCGCCTTCATGTAGGCCGGGATGTGCCAGGTGTTCACGACCAGCACCTCGGGCTGGAACTCCTCGAGTTCGCGCATCAGGAGGTCTTCGTCGGGCTGCCCGCTCCACCCGATCGCCTCGAGCCCCTTGGTGAGCTCGGCATCGTCGAACGGGGCGAGGAAGGGCGGGTGCACCAGGGCTTCTTGATACATCAGCCGGACGTCGTGGCCCTGCTCCACCAAGGCATGCATCCCCGAGGTGGAGTACCCGGTGATGTACTGCCAGGCCAGGTAGATGCGAGTCACGGGAGGAGGTTACACACAGCAACCTCACGCCGATACTCGACGCGGGGCGACGCGCCTACCGGTCAGGCGGCCAGCAGCTCGCGGAAATACTCGACCGTGCGCTTCAGACCGTCGTCCAGGGACACGGTCGGACTCCAGCCGAGCCGGTCGCGGGCGAGGTCAATGTTGGGACGACGGCGGATGGGGTCGTCGGACGGCAGTGGACGGTGCTCCACCGGGCTGTCGCTGCCGACCATCGCCAGGACCTTGCTGGCCAGCTCCAGCATCGTGAACTCGCCGGGATTGCCGAGGTTGATCGGCCCGGTGACGTCGTCGGGCGTGTCCATCAACGCGATCAATCCGGTCACGAGGTCGTCGACGTAGCAGAACGACCGCGTCTGCGCGCCGTCCCCGAAGACCGTCAACGGCTGGCCCATCAGCGCCTGGACGATGAAGCTCGAGACCACGCGCCCGTCGTTGGGCAGCATCCGCGGGCCGTAGGTGTTGAAGATCCGCGCCACCTTGATCTGCAACTGGTGCTGGCGGTAGTAGTCGAAGAACAGCGTCTCGGCGCACCGCTTGCCCTCGTCGTAACACGAACGGATACCGATGGGGTTGACGTTGCCCCAGTACGACTCCTCCTGCGGATGCACGGCGGGGTCGCCGTACACCTCGGACGTCGAGGCCAGAAGGATCTTGGCGCCGGTGCGCTTGGCGAGGCCCAGCATGTTGATCGAACCGTGCACGCAGGTCTTCGTCGTCTGCACCGGGTCGCGCTGATAGAAGACCGGCGACGCCGGGCAGGCGAGGTGATAGATCTCGTCGACCTCGACGTAGAGCGGGAACGTCACGTCGTGGCGCAACAGCTCGAACCGCTTCTCGCCCTTGAGATCTTCGATGTTCGTCCGGGTGCCCGAATAGAAGTTGTCGACGACGAGGACCTCGTGGCCGAGTTCGAGCAGCCTGCGACTCAGGTGCGAGCCGATGAAGCCGGCACCACCGGTCACCATGACCCGGCGGGGGCGCAGATCCAACAAGGTGTCCGGAACGAGGTCTGAGGTCACTGCCGGAATGTATCCGGTTGCGACCCTCCGATGTGCGAAACGCTCAGGCCGGCGGTTCAGGCGTTGGCGGCAAACACGGCATCGAGGATGTCGAGTCCCTCGTGCAGCAACTCGTCGCCGATCACCAGCGGGGGCAGGAACCGCAGCACGTTGCCGAAGGTTCCGGCGGTCAGCGCGATCAGGCCCGCACGGTGACACGCGGCGGCGAGAGCGGCAGTCAGCGCCGGGTTGGGCTCCATCGTGCCCGGTTCGACGAGTTCGACGGCGAGCATCGCGCCGCGTCCCCTGACGTCGCCCACGGCGTCGTACTTCTCGGCCAGCACGGCCAGCCGCGGCCGCATGACCGCCTCGATCCGCCGGGCCGCGCCGCACAGGTCGTCGGCGACCATCGTCTCGATCGCACCGAGCGCCGCAGCACACGCCACGGGGTTGCCGCCGTACGTGCCGCCGAGTCCGCCGCCGTGGATCGAGTCCATGATCTCGGCGCGTCCGGTGACGCCGGCCAGCGGCAGCCCACCCGCGATGCCCTTGGCGGTGGTGATCAGGTCGGGCACCACATCCTCGAACTCACAGGCGAACCAGTCGCCGGTCCGGCAGAAACCGGACTGGATCTCGTCGGCGATGAACAGGATGCCGTGGCCCGCGCACCATTCGGCCACCCGCGCGAGGAACCCCGGCGGCGGCACGATGAACCCGCCCTCGCCCTGGATCGGCTCGATGAGCACCGCCGCGGTGTTGGCCTCACCGACCTGGGCATGCACGGTCGAGACGAAGAGCTCGAACGCCTCGTCGGCACAGTTGTCCGCGCCGGTCGGCCAGCGGTACGGGTAGGCCATCGGCACGCGGTAGATCTCGCCGGCGAACGGCCCGAAGCGGTGCTTGTACGGCATGTTCTTGGCCGTCAGCGCCATCGTCAGATTTGTCCGGCCGTGATACGCGTGGTCGAACGCAACGATCGCCGGACGGCCGGTGTGCGAGCGCGCGATCTTCACCGCGTTCTCGACGGCCTCAGCGCCGGAGTTGAACAGCGCCGAGCGCTTCTGGTGATCGCCAGGAGTCAGTTCGTTGAGCTTCTCGGCGACCGCCACGTACTCCTCGTACGGAGTGACCATGAAGCAGGTGTGCGTGAAGTCGGCGACCTGCCGCTGGACGGCCTCGACGACCCGCGGCGCCGCATTGCCCACTGATACGACCGCGATACCCGAACCGAAGTCGATCAGCTGGTTGCCGTCGACGTCGACGACGATCCCGCCGCCGGCCCGCTCGACGTACACCGGCAGGGCGGTGCCGACACCGGCCGACACCGCGGCCGTTTTGCGCGCGTGCAGCGCCACCGACCGCGGCCCGGGGATGGCGGTGGTGATCACGCGCTTCTGTTCGACGGTCATCGGGCACTCCTTCGTGGGACGTCAGAACCGGCTAGTGGCGGCGTCGTCGGTAATGCGTTGGGCGACCCATACCGGGACGATGGCGAGAACGATGAGGACGGCGGCGACCACATTCACGATAGGCGCTTGATTCGGGCGGAACAGGTTGCCGAATATCCAGATCGGCAGCGTCTGCACGTCGGCCGGTGCGGTGAAGTTGGTGACGACGATCTCGTCGAAGCTCAACCCGAACGCGAGCAGGCCACCCGCCACCAGAGCGCCGCGCAGCCCCGGGAAGGTGACCATCCGAAACGTCTGCCAGCCGGTGGCGCCGAGGTCGGCCGACGCCTCCTCCAGCGAGCTGCCGGTGCGCCGCAACCGCGCCTGCACGTTGTTGAAGACGATCACCACGCAGAACGTCGCGTGCCCGACGATGATCGTCCACAGGCTGAGGTCGACGGCCAGCACCGAATGGAAGGCGTTCTGCAGCGCGATGCCGGTGACGATGCCGGGCAGCGCGATCGGCAGGATCACCAGGAAGCTCACCGTCGAGCGGCCGAAGAAGCGGTACCGCTGCACCGCGAACGCGGCCATCGTGCCGAGCACGAGCGCGATCGCGGTTGCCCCGAGACCCGCCTTCACCGAGTTCTGCAGCCCGTCGATCGCGCCGCTGTTGTCGGCCGCGGCGCGCCACCACCTCAGCGTGTAACCCGTCGGCGGGAACGCGAACGTGCGCGACTTGTTGAAGGCATTGAGGACGACGATGCCGAGCGGGACATAGAGGAACGCCAGGCCCACGATCATCAGCAGGCGCAGGACGAACCGGGTGCGGGCGCTCAGGAACATTTACACGTTCTCCAGTGCGCCGGTGCGCCGCATTGCGGCCAGGTACAGCACGATCGCCGTCAGCGGGATGAGTGAGACGGCGGCGGCAAGCGGCTGGTTCAGGGTGACCTGATCGGAGATGACGTTGGCGATCAACTGCGTCTTGCCGCCGACGATGCCGACCGCGATGTAGTCGCCGAGCGTCAGCGAGAACGTGAAGATCGAGCCCGCGGCGATCGCCGGGAACAGCAGCGGGACGACCACCGAACGGACGGTGCGCCACGCGTTGCCGCCAAGATCCGCGCTGGCCTCGAACAGCGAGCGCGGCAGCCGGTCGAACCCGGCATACACCGGGATCACCATGTACGGCAGCCACATGTACGCCAGCGTGACGACGGTGGCCGTCAATCCATACCCCGGGGTATGTCCGCCGGTGGCCCAGCTCATCGGGCCGTTCGGCGCGAACAGCGTGCGCCAGGCGTAGGCCTTCACCAGGTAACTCGCCCACAGGGGCGTGAGCACTGCGACCACCAGGAACCGGCGCATCCGTGGGCTGGCCACGACGCTCATGTAGAACGCCATCGGAAAGGCGATCACCGCGTCGATCGCCGTGACCGCAACCGCGACCAGGATCGTCCGGACCGCGACCGTCCGATAGATCGGCTCGGTGACGACGGTGTGCAGATTCGCCGTCGAGAACTGATGCACGACGTTCTCGGTGAACGAGTCGACGCTCCAGAAGGCCGAGACGAGCAGCGCGACGATCGCGCCGAGATACACGACGACGAGCCACACCATCGGTGGCCCGAGGAGCAGCGTCAGCCGGATGCGGCGCTTGGGCGCGAAGAACGCGGAGATCGCCCCGCGCCGGCTGGGCTCGAGCCCGGCCGGCGCGGGAACGGTTACCCCTTGACCTCTTGCCACTTGGTCACCCATTCGGAGTAGTTCGTGCAGTTGTTGCCACTGCCGTCGACGCACTGCTGCTGCGGCGTCGTCCAGTAATGGATCTGCGCCGCGTACTTGGCGTCGAGTGCGTGGTAGGTGTCGCAGAACTTGGGATCCGACGTCTGGTCGCAGGCCTTGGTCTGCGACGGTGCCTCACCGAAGTACTCCGCCACCTGGGCGTTGGCCTTCGGCGAGACGATGTAGTTCATCCACTTGTACATGCAGTTCGGGTGCTTGGCCTGGGCCGAGATCATCCAGGTGTCCGACCAGCCGGTTGCGCCCTCCTTCGGCAGTACGGTCTTCACCTTCGTCTTGGCGCCGCTGTTGATGGTGTTCGCGATGACCTGCCAGGTGGTGCCGACCACCGACGTCCCGGACTCGAAGGCCTGGACCTCCTTGGTGTAGTCGGCCCAGTACTCGCTCACGTGCTTGTTCTGGTCCTTCAGCAGCGAGACCGCGGCGTCGAGCTGCTTGGCGGTCAGCGAATACGGATCCTTGATCTTGAGGTCCGGCTGGGTCCTCATCAGGTACAGCGCGGCGTCGGCGATGTAGATCGGCGAGTCGTACGCCGTGACCTTGCCGTCGTAGGCGCTGGCCTTGTCGAACACCGCGCCCCACGAGTTCAGCGAGCCCTTGACCGTGCGGGGATCCCACATCAGCAGGTTCGCGCCCCACCCGTGGGGAATGCCGTACATCTGGCCGTTGACGGAGTTCCAGTCGCCGTCCTTGAGGAAGGAGGAGATCGTCGCGTAGTTGGGGACGAGCTTGGTGTTGACCGGCGCGACGTCGCCGCCGTAGATCAGCCGCAGCGTGGCGTCGCCGGAAGCCGAGACGCCGTCGTACTGGCCACTCTTCATCAGCGACACCATCTGGTCCGAGGTGTTGCCGACCTTGACGTTCACCGTGCAGCCGGTCTGCTGCTGGAACGGGCGCACCCAGTCCTTCTCCGCGTAGCCGGCCCACACGATGATGTTGAGTGAGCCCTCGCCCTTCCCGACCGACTTCGCCATCGGCACATCCGGGACCTTGCGCTTGGAGACATCGCCCCCGCCGCCGCTGCTCGCACACGCGGCGAGCAGGACGCCCGCAGCGAGCAGCGCAGCGGGCGTCCGGAGGGAGTGCAGCATGCGTTTCATCGGATCTCCTTCTCTGGCGGGGATTCGACACGGCGGGTCGCAGAACTGGCCCAGCCGAGGGTCACGGGTTGACCACGGGTGAAACTGGTACTACCGGCCTCGACGTTCAGGACGAGGGCAGCGAGGCTCACGTCCGAGCCGACGTCGGCCACGATTCGGGTCGCCGCACCGGCGTACACGACCTCTCGGACCACGCCGTCGACCCGGACCTCGCCGGGCTCGGCTGCCGGTGCGGCGGCACGGGGGTGGACGTGGATCTTCTCGGGACGGACGGAGGCCGCGGCGGGGGAGCCGAGGATCCGCTGCGCCGCCTCGCCGCTCACCACGTTGGACGTGCCGACGAACTCGGCGACGAACCGCGTCGCCGGCCGCTCGTACACCTCCGCAGCGCCGCCCACCTGCTCGATCCGGCCGTCGCGCATCACCGCGAGCCGGTCGCACAGGGTCAGCGCCTCGTCCTGGTCGTGCGTCACGAACACGAAGGTGATCCCGACGTCGCGTTGGATCGCCTTGAGTTCGATCTGCATCTGTTCGCGCAGCTTGAGATCCAGCGCGCCGAGCGGCTCGTCGAGCAGCAGGACGCGGGGGCGGTTGATCAGCGCCCGGGCCAGCGCGATCCGCTGCCGCTGCCCGCCCGACAGCTCCGACGGCCGGCGCCCGCCGACGTCGGGCAGGCGGACCATCTCCAGCGCCTCGGCGACGCGCGTGCGGCGCTGGTCCTTCGCCACGCGACGAACCCGCAGGCCGTAACCGACGTTCTCGGCCACGGTCATGTGCGGGAACAGGGCGTAGTCCTGGAAGACGGTGTTGACGTCGCGACGGAACGGGGGCAGCCGGGTCGCCTCGACCCCGCCGAGCTCGACCGAACCGGCCGTCGGCACCTCGAATCCGGCGATCATGCGCAGGACCGTCGTCTTGCCGGAACCGGACGGGCCGAGGACGGCGAAGAACTCGCCATCGGCGATGTCCAGATCGATGCCGTCGACGGCGACGACCGGCCCGAACGTCTTGCGCAGATCGCGCAACCGGATGCTCGGCGGCGCGGTGGCCGGCCGGGCCGAGACGTCCTGGGCGAGCGGCGCGTTCACCGAGGCCCCGGAGTGCCGCCGGTGTCGATCACCGCGAGCACGTCGCCCTCTTGGACGACCTCACCCTCGTGCACAGTGACGTCGCGGACCACGCCGCGGAACTCAGTGAGCACCGGGATCTCCATCTTCATCGACTCAAGGATCACGATCGTGTCCCCCTCCGCGACGTGTTCGCCCGGGTGCACGTTCACGACGAGAACGTTGCCGACGAGTTCAGCCACGACACTGTGAGTCATGCTCGACAGGCTAAGGGTGCGGGCACCGATTAGGCAGCGTCGCCACGACTCGGCTGCTACGAGCCGATGTTGTGCATGACGTGCTTGATCCGGGTGTAGTCCTCCAGGCCGTACACCGACAGGTCCTTGCCGTAGCCCGAGTGCTTGAACCCGCCGTGCGGCATCTCGGCAACCAGCGGGATGTGGGCGTTCACCCAGACGCAGCCGAAGTCCAGCGCCCGCGACATGCGCATCGCCCGCCCGTGGTCCTTCGTCCACACCGACGCCGCGAGCCCGTACTCGACGCCGTTCGCCCAGCGCAGCGCCTCGTCCTCGTCGGTGAACCGCTGGACGGTGATGACGGGGCCGAAGATCTCGGACTGGATCGCCTCGTCGTCCTGCTCCAGCTCGCTGACCACGGTGGGCTGCCAGAAGTAGCCGCGCTCGCCCTGCCGCGAGCCACCCGCCAGTACCTGGGCGTGGTCGGGGAGCCGGCCCAGCATGGCGCCGACCCGCTCGAGCTGATTGGCGTTGTTCAGCGGTCCGTAGAGGATGTCGTCGTCGGCCGGCGCCCCCACCTTGGTGTTGCGAGCCTGCTCGGCGAGCGCCTGCGCGAAGTCGTCGGCGATCCCCGGACCGGCGAGCACGCGAGTGGCAGCGGTGCAGTCCTGGCCGGCGTTGAAGTAGCCCGCGATCGCGATGTTCTCGGCGGCGTTGGCGAGGTCCGCATCATCGAAGACAACCACCGGGGCCTTGCCGCCGAGCTCGAGATGAACCCGTTTGAGGTCCTGCGCCGCGGCGCCGGCGACCTCGTACCCCGCGCGGACCGACCCGGTGATCGACACCATCGCCGGGGTCTTGTGGGCGACGAGGGCTCGACCGGTCTCGCGGTCGCCACAGATGACGTTCAGAACGCCGGGCGGGAAGAACTCGGCGGCGATCTCGGCCATCATGGCCGTCGTCACCGGGGTGGTGTCGCTGGGCTTGAGGACCACGGTATTGCCCGCGGCGAGCGCCGGCGCGAACTTCCAGATCGCCATCATCATCGGGTAGTTCCACGGCGTCACCTGACCGACGACGCCGACCGGCTCGCGCCGAACGTAGGACGTGTAGCCGGCCAGGTACTCGCCCGCGCTGCGGCCTTCGAGCAGCCGGGCAGCGCCGGCGAAGAAGCGGAGCTGGTCGACGGCCGGCGGGATCTCTTCGGAGCGGGTGAGCTCGATCGGCTTGCCGGTGTTCTCGCACTCGGCGGCGATGATCTCCTCGGCGCGTTCCTCCATGGCGTCGGCGAACTTCAACAGCGCCTTCTGCCGATCGCTCGGCGTGGTGTCGCGCCAAGTCTCGAACGCCTTCGCGGCGGCCTTATAGGCGACGTCGACGTCCTCGGGTCCAGAAACCGGCGCCGTCCCGAACACTTCCCCCGTGGACGGGTCGATCAGGTCGCTGCGGCGACCGTCCACGGCGTCGACCGACTTGCCGTCGATGAAGTTCTGCACGGTCCGCTTGTCGCTCACAGGTGACTCCGAATGGGCTCGTCGGGCTGTGCGGGCAACGCTACCCACTGCACACGGCCGCATCAACAACGGATTTCGGAGCGCGCGGGCCCCAGAACGACGAATTCCGTCACGATTCGACCAGGTGCCTCGCCGCTTGGCCGCGGTGCCCGGGTGGTCCGGCCACGTCCGCTCGGCTAGCCTGGACCCACCATGACGCGTGCGCTGCTTCTTCGCGGCCGCGACGAGGCCCGGTAACTTCACCGGTCGGCCCCTCGTCGCGGGCCATTGCACTGCTGCCGACCGATCAATCCTGATCCGAGTTGGAGCACCGATCGTCATGACCACTCACTTCCAGCAACGCCCTTCGGGCATGCCGTGTCAGCGGTACCGCCCCTTCCCCGCAATCGACCTCCCCGACCGCGTGTGGCCGACGAGGTCGATCACCGCGGCGCCGCGGTGGCTGTCCACCGACCTGCGCGACGGCAACCAGGCACTGATCGACCCGATGAACGCGGTCCGCAAGAACGCGATGTTCGACCTGCTCGTCCGCATGGGCTACAAGGAGATCGAGGTCGGCTTCCCGGCGGCCAGCCAGACCGACTTCGACTTCGTCCGCAGCCTCATCGAGAACGACCGGATTCCGGACGACGTCCGCATCTCGATCCTGACGCAGGCCCGAGAAGAGCTCATCGAGCGCAGCGTCCAGTCCCTCGTCGGGGCCAAGCAGGCGACCGTCCACCTGTACAACGCCGCCGCGCCGGTGTTCCGCCGCGTCGTGTTCGGGTTCGAGGGCGACGGTCGCGCCGAGTGCCGCGCCGTCGCCGTGGACGGCATCCAGGCGATCATGAAGCACGCCGACATCCACCTGCCGGGCACCGAATTCGGGTTGGAGTACTCACCCGAGATCTTCATGGACACCGAACTCGACTTCAGCCTCGAGATCTGCGAAGGCGTCATGGACGTGTGGCAGCCGGGGCCGAACCGCGAGATCGTCATCAACCTGCCCTGCACCGTCGAGCGGTCGACCCCCAACGTGTACGCCGACCAGATCGAATGGATGAGCCGGCACTTCTCGCGCCGCGACCACATCTGCCTGTCCGTCCACACCCACAACGACCGTGGCACCGCCACCGCCGACGCGGAGCTGGCCGTCCTGGCCGGTGCCCAGCGCATCGAGGGTTGTCTGTTCGGCAACGGCGAGCGCAGCGGCAACGTCGACCTGGTGACGCTCGGGCTCAACCTGTACAGCCAGGGCATCGACCCGATGATCGACTTCAGCAACATCGACGACATCCGTCGGACGGCCGAGTACTGCAACCGCATCGACGTGCACGAGCGGCATCCGTACGCCGGCGACCTCGTCTACACCTCGTTCTCCGGCTCGCACCAGGACGCGATCAAGAAGGGCTTCGATGATCTCGACCGGCAGGCGGCCGCGACGGGCAAGCCGGTCGGCGAACTGCCGTGGGCGATCCCGTACCTGCCCATCGACCCGAAGGATGTCGGACGCACGTACGAAGCGGTGATCCGGGTGAACTCGCAGTCCGGCAAGGGCGGCGTCGCCTACATCATGAAGGTCGATCACAAGCTCGACCTGCCCCGCCGGCTGCAGATCGAGTTCAGTCACGTGATCCAGCGGCACACCGACAACGAGGGCGGCGAGGTCGAGCCGGCCGCGATGTACGACATCTTCCGTACCGAGTACCTGGCGCCGGGCGACTTCGAGCTCGTCAAGTTCTCGTCCTCCAGCGAGGACGGGATCGAGAAGATCTCGACGACGGTTCGGGCGTTCGGCACCGAGCACACGCTGACCGGTGTCGGCAACGGCCCGATCGCGGCGTTCTGCGAGGCGCTGTCCGAAACTGACCTCGGAATGGGCGGGCTCAACGTGCGGGTGCTGGACTACAGCGAGCACGCGCTGACGGCGGGGCGCGATGCGGAGGCCGCCGCGTATCTCGAGATCGAGATCGGCGATCAGGTGCTGTGGGGGGTCGGGATCAACGAGTCGATCGTGCAGGCCTCGCTGCTTGCGGTGATCAGCGCGGTGAACCGCGCATCACGCGGGCGGCGGATCGGCTGAGCCACCGTCGCCGGCCGACCCGACGTCCTGGGTCGGCCGGGGCCCGCCCGGGCCTGGCATCGGGCGCGGACGGAACTCGCTGTCCGGCGCCCAGCCGGTCGGGACCCACCCCGCCGGCGCCGGAAACGCCGCGGCCAGGGCGGCGGCCCGCTTCGATCGGCGCCGCCGGCCCCGGATGCCGACACCCAGAAGCAGCAGGAGCAGCAGCACGCCGGCACCACCGAGCACCAGCCCGGTGATCACCTGCGGAGTCAGCCGGGGCGACGACCCGACCGCGTACGAGCCGTACTCGCCGCCCGTCGTGTCGGCCGGG
>JAVHVH010000141.1:0-13482 GCA_032160665.1 Pseudonocardiales bacterium | reverse complement strand
CTGTAGTCGGCGATACTCCGATCTCCGCGATCACCACGTGTGACTGCATCGCCCAGTCGGCCCTACGTCACTTGTATGGACCGATGCCCTTGCAATGATCAACTACGGTGGTGGCTACGGTGCGGAGTCGGTGGAGCGGGCACGGACGTACTCGGCGAAGCCGGGGATGGTGAACTCGAGCTGGCCGCGGCCGGCGACCTCGATCAGTCCCTTGTCGATGAGCCGCGCTCGTGGGACGGACAGCTCGTCGCTGCTGGCGGCCAGCGCCTGCGCGAGATCGCTGCGCCGGACCGGACCGTCACCCAGGTCCGCCATCGCTCGCATGAACTGCTGCTCGACCACGGTGGCCTTCTCCCACCGGGCGCGGAACAGCGCCTCGAGATCGCTGCGTACCGCCTCGCGTGCCTGCTCCACGTGCTCAGCGGTCAGGGTCACGCCAGCGTCGGGATACCCGGCGATCGTCCACGTGGCGTCGCCGATCAACTGCACCGAGTGCGGGTAGCCCTGCGCGATGGCCACGGCGACATCGAGCGCGGCCGACTCCCACGCCACACCCAGCTCCCGGGCAGGTGCGGCTAGCGCGATCATCGTCGCGTCGTCATTGAGCCGTTCCAGCGGGCGGTAGGCGAACCGCTCGCTGAAGGTGACCACCGATCCAATCGCCTCCGGCGAGTTCGGCAGCCCGGCGGCGAAGACCGCCGCCGGCACGTCCTGCCCTTCGCTTTGCAGGTGCTGCCACGCATACCCCAGGGTGCGCAGCCCGTGCGGATCACCGGCCTGAATCTCATCGACGAACAACACCACCCCGCCGCGCTGCTCGCCGCGCGCCGCCAGCACCGTCTCCCGGATCAGGTCCTCGAACTCGCGCACGCCCTGGGCGGCGGCCGCGGGCTGCTCGCGCGCGAAGGATGCCTCCAGCTGCGCGACGCCTGGCAATCCCACGGTCACCGTCAGGTGATCGAGCACCTCGCGCAGGCGCCGATGCGTCTCCGAGCGCCAGTCGCTGGTCCGTCGGCGGATCTCCGCTGCCAGCGAGCCGATCAAACCCGCGTCCTCGCCGGCAGTGACCCAGACCGTGAACGCGCCGCGCGCCTCGGCGCGCCGCTGCGCCTCCCGCAACAGCGATGTCTTCCCGAGCCCGCGCGCCGCGACATCGACCCTGATCCGGCCCACCAGCCGCTGCAGATCAATCATGTAGGACAGCCGCTCGTCCATCTGCGCCAGCTGCACCGCCCGACCCGGAACCTCGCGCGCCACCTCACCGGGCGTGTACGGACTCGGCTGCACCTGGCACCGCCCTATGGAGAGTTATGTTTGCCCTGAACCATAACAGACCGTAACGGTGCCGCAGGCGTGCGACCGCGCTCCGCGCTTGCCGTGCTGCGGCGCCACCCGGCCGCGTGCCCCTTCCGTGCCCCTTCCAGGAGATTGACCCGCGCAGCGCCAAGCGCGCGCTCCTCCAGATCGATCAAGTGCTTCCCCATGGGGGCGGTATCTACGCCAACCGCACGCGTATAGACAGCCCCGATGCTGCGAGCCCTGGGCTGCGCCACGGTCGACGTCTTCCTCGAGCAAGACCGATCGAACCGCCCGGCCTTCAACGTCGGCGTATTCGCACCCAGTTGCGGCATGGCTGCACCGACCCGCGGCGCACCCCGTCGCAGGGTGGCAGGGCGTCGATGCCGCAATCAGCGTCATCGTCGTCCACGAATTCGTTGTCCGCGGCGTCGTGCGACGAGGAACGCAGTTGGTAGCCGTTGAGGAAGAGTTCGCAGTCACAACAACAGGCACCGACCTGGCCGAGGCGCGCGGCGAGGGCGGTCGCACGCGGCGCCTTCGTGTCCCGATAGCGAAATGCGTGCCGGTGGCTGCCGTCGCAGGGGAATTCGTCAAGCAGGCGCGCGACGTAGCAACACAGGCACTCGTTCTCTCGGGGCCGCGTGAGCTCGCCGGCCAGTTGGCGGAGGAAACCCTCGGCCTCGTCGACGATCGGTGGCATGGACGTCATGGCGCGAGGCTAATGATGATTACCGACAGTTTCCGGCTCCGTCCACAGCCCGAAACGAAGCGCTCGTTGTTGAACGTACAACGACTGGGCGGAGGGCGAGGTGTCTGAGGGCGGAGGGCGAGGGATTCGAACCCTCGGTCGGGGATCACCCGACAGCGGTTTTCAAGACCGCCGCACTAGGCCACTATGCGAGCCCTCCAGATGCCCGAAGGTAACCGTGTTTGCTGGCCGGTAGCGTCAGCGCCTTTCGACCCCGATCGCTGCCGCCAGCAATTCCGCCAGCAGTCTCGACGCACCGAGACGGCCGCACACGGCATTGCGGACACCGCGACGCATCCTTCCACGCCGGTCGGCGCCCGCGACAAGCTCCAGCCGATGCCGCAGCGGGCCGCGCCCGGCGAGCCGGTCACCGACACCGAACTGACCTTGAGACACGAGTACCGGTCAGCAACCGTTCGATCACTTTGCGTGACCGTGTGGTCCGTGTTAGTTTGATCTTGTAGTAAACGACCTCGATCGACCGGAACGGATCCCCCGCCCGCTCCGTGCGAACGTCTGAAGTGATACCCCCCGCATCGCTTCGGGCAGGTCGGGGGTCAGCGGCGGCGACGCTGCTGATCCCACAAGTGAATAGTCGACGGCCCGGTTCACCTGCAGCTGCAGGCGGACCGGGCCGTCTCACCAAGCCGCCCATGAGCTCGCCCACCCCCGCGGCGGCGCCGGAACCGGTCCGCTTGGCGGCATTCAGGGGGTTTGTGGCGATGACTCGCTATTGTCACGTAACGTAACCATATGGATACGCTGCGTAATCGAACCGGTGTCGTGATAACGAATGTTGCAGCGGACCGCCCTGGTAATCGGATCGCGTGAAGCGCTGCTCGACACACCGGTCGTGATCACCCGGGCAGGTCGCTGGCCCCGGCTGGGGCCGGCCGAGTCGGCTGCCAACCTCGTCCGGGAGTCCGTTGGCAGCTTCCGCCGGGTAAGTGTCGCCGCGCATGAGTGGTGGGAGTTTCTGAAGCCGCCAGCCGTGTCGCCTGGGCCGAGCGACGAACCGCAAGGTATCGAGCGGGACCGCCGCCGCGAGCAGCAGGCACTGATCGACGTCGAGGTGATTCTCAACGAGACACCGATCGCGAAATTCGCGGCGCTGGACATCGACGACGTGCCGGACGAGATCGAAATCGACGGTCAACAGTTTCGCGCAACCGTGCACGCAGGCCCGTTTTCTCAGCCGAACGAACGACCGCTGTACGTCCTGCTTGTCGAGCCCGTGCGCGCCTCCCCCGCCCCAGCCAAGGATCGGCAGTCACGTCGGGATCGCGGTGGGACTTTCAACGCCACGAACCGAGCCACGATCCGCGGTGGACGACACCGCGCTAGTTCCGTCGACTCGCGTGACCGCGCGTGACAACTCCGCCCGACGCATAACGGGGCCGTGCGGGTCGGGGAATCGGTCAGCGGGCCAGTCCGAAGTCCTGGGTGAACCACACCTTGTGGTGCCGGAGGTCGAAGTACACGTCGATGCCGACCTCCCGGAAGTTCCGGTTGAGGATGTTGAGTCGGTGCCCGACCTCTCCAGGAGGTCGCTCGTTGAACATCTCGCGCTGCAGCGCATACAGGCCGGTGAGGCTCATGTCCGAGTTCCAGCCGATGTTTTCCCCGGCCCACGACCAGGAGTAGCCGGTACGGCTGATCCGAACCGCGAAGTTGGCTTCGCGCGGCAGCTGGTGCGACATGGTGTTGGCCCTAGCCATCGCCAAGTTGTGACGGTGCGCCGACTGGATGAGGCGGTTGTTCGAGCGCAGCGCCGGCCGGCCGTTGTCGTACCGCTCTGAGTTCATGAGCGAGAGCATCTTGGCGGCAAAGGTCCGCGCTGTGGCGCTGTTGTAGGTGATCGCCGACGCCGAGCCGGTGAGCTGCGGTGCGACGAGCATGGCCGCGGCCATGACCAGCACGCTGAGCGCTGCGGTGAGCCGCCGGCGAAGCAGTGACGCGGCACGCACCATTGCGCAACGCGGTCGCGCTGGCGGCACCGAAGGCCAAGTGGCCTCGACGAGAAGGTGGGGGAGCAGAACGGGCAATGCTGGGCGGGCAGCCATGAGAACCATCCGGGTTTGGGTCGCGGATCCAACTGTGGAAGTCCCCCGCGACGTGCCCCCCGCGCTGTGCACCGCCTCATATCCCCTATGGGCGGTGAGCTCTACGTGAAGTGGAGCTCTTGCACAGTTAACTCACTAAACGCCGATTTCACAAGTAGGGAGACGAAAGCTTCCTCTACGCCCCAGAGCGCGGGAAGTCAGCGGCAATGGGCCGAACCCCGACTTCTTCGACGTTTCCACGGCTCGCTCGCACTTCGCACTGCGCTCGGCGAGGACTACCGATGCGAACCGGGGTCTCTACCGGCTCGTTGATCCGTGGGTGACGACACGAGCCCGAATCGGCGCCGCGCTCGGCGCACTGTCCCTGCTGGCCGCGACCGTGATCGGCGGGACGCCCGCGGGCGCTGCGACCGCATATGCGCCGCTCGACCGGCCGGGTCCGAAGCTCTCGGTTCCATCGGCCGCGCTGGCCGCTGCGCTCACATGCAGCGGACCACTGACGAACGCCACGATCGAGCCGGTGTTACTGAATCCGGCCACCGGCGTCACCCCGGACCAGAACTACTCGTGGAACTACGAGCGCGCCTTCACCGCGCAGCACCGGCCGTGGTGTGCGGTCACCATGCCGCACCACACGCTCGACGACATCCAGACGGCCGGCGAGTACCTCGTGTACGCCATCCGCACGATGCACGCCCGGGCCCATCGCCGGATCGCCATCCTCGGCCACAGCCAGGGCGGCATGTCGATGCGCTGGGCGCTGCGCTTCTGGCCGGACACCCGGCCGATGGTCGGCGACGTCATCGGCATGGCCGCTACGAATCACGGCACCTCCGCGCCGGCGCCCTGCCGGGTCGGCGTGACGTCGTGCCTGCCCGCGGACTGGCAGCAGGCCGCCGGATCGAAGTTCATTTCCGCACTGAACAGCCGCACCGAGACGTTCCCGACGATCTCCTACACCGAGATCTACACGCACACCGACGAAGTCGTGGTTCCCAACTCCAACGACGCGACCGCGGTCTCTCGACTCCGGCCCGCGTCCAATGTGACCAACGTGGCGACCCAGAACATCTGCCCCTTCGACATCTACGAACACCTCGCGATCGGCACGGTCGATCCGGTCGCGTACGCCCTGGTGATGGACGCGCTGACCCACGCCGGGCCGGCCGCTCCGTCGCGGATCAGCCGTTCGGTGTGCACGAAGCTCTACCAGCCCGGCGTCGACCCGGCCAACGCGCAGATGTACTTGCAGATCCTCGCCGGAGTGCCCGGCCTGCTCTCGGTGTCGCTGCCGGATGTGAACCTCGTCGGCGCACCCGAGGTCAGGGCCGAGCCGGCCCTGCGCTGCTACGTCTTCGCGGGCGGGTGCGCAGCCCCGTAGGTCCCGGAAACCGGGCATGTGGCGGACGTCTCGCAAAAACGGAGTAACGCACTCCGGATGTGGAGTAACGTCAGGGTGGAACCGGAGAAACAAGCTCCGCATAGCTTCTGGAGTCCCCCATGACCACCCTCCTCGAGAAGACGCCGACCACCGCGGCCGAAGCTCTCACCACCCACAACCGGCGGTGGTGGATCCTCGCCATCCTCGGCGTCGCCCAGCTGATGGTCGTGCTCGACGCGACCGTCGTGAACATCGCCCTTCCCACCGCGCAGGCCGACCTGGGCTTCTCCGACGCTTCCCGCCAGTGGATCGTCACCGGGTACGCGCTGGCGTTCGGCTCGCTGCTGCTGCTGGGCGGCCGGATCGCCGACGTGTTCGGCCGAAAGTGGGTCTTCATCGTCGGCCTCGCCGGCTTCGCCGTCGCGTCGGCGATCGGCGGCGCCTCGGTCAATGTCGGCATGCTGATCACCGCTCGCGCCGTCCAGGGCGTGTTCGCCGCACTGCTCGCGCCCGCCATCCTGTCCCTGCTGACGACGACCTTCACCGAGCCGCGCGAACGCGCCAAGGCGTTCGGGATCTTCGGCGCCATTGCCGGCGCGGGCGCCTCGATCGGTCTGCTGCTCGGAGGCGTTCTCACCGAGTACGCCAACTGGCGTTGGACGATGTTCGTCAACCTGATCTTCGCCGCTATCGCCCTCGCAGGCGGCCTGCTCCTGCTGCAGCACAGCAAGGCCACGGACCGGGCCAAGCTCGACCTGCCGGGCACCTTCGTCGTCTCCGGCGGCCTCTTCTCGCTGGTCTACGGCTTCTCGCACGCCGAGACCGCCGGTTGGGCCAACTCGATCACGATCGGCTTCCTCGTCGCGGCCGGCGTCCTGCTGAGCGTGTTCGTATGGCTCCAGCAGCGCGCCGAGCACCCGCTCCTGCCGCTGCGCATTGTGCTCGACCGCAACCGGGGCGGCTCCTATCTCGCGATGTTCGCCGCTGCTGGCGGCATGTTCGCGGTGTTCCTGTTCCTCACGTACTACCTGCAGAGGTCGCTGGGCTACAGCGCCGTGCGGACGGGCGTTGCGTTCCTGCCGATGACGGGCATTCTCGTCGTGGTCTCCGCAGTGGCCAGCACCGTGCTCGTCACCCGAGTCTCGGCCCGTGTCCTGATCCCGGCCGGCCTGCTCTTGTCCGGTGTTTCGATGTACTTGCTCACGCGGATCGGCATCGACACCGGCTACACCTCGCACATCCTGCCGGCGCTGCTGCTCCTGGGCGTCGGCCTGGGCCTGGCCTTCTCGTCTGCGTTCGGGCTGGGCACGCTCGGAGTTGAGGCGAGCGACTCCGGTGTCGCGTCAGCCACGGTCAATACGATGCAGCAGGTCGGCGGCTCGGTGGGCACCGCGCTGCTGAACACGATCGCGGCAACCGCGGCCACCACGTACGCGTCGTCGCACCTCGGCAACGGCGGCTCGGCTGGCCTGCTCCAGGCCAACGCCGCGATCCACAGCTACACCACCGCCTTCTGGTGGGCATCCGCCATCTTCGCCCTGGGCGCCGTCATCACTGCGGCCGTCCTGCGACCGGGCATCCCGAAGATCGACCCGGAAGCTGCGGGCGGTGTCGTACTCTGACCCGCAGTTCGTGGACGGGAGGTGGCTCATGACGACGAAGGTCGACGAGCCGGCCTCTCGTCCGCTCCGCAAGGACGCCGCCCGCAACCGCGCGCTGCTCGTCCAGGCCGCCCGTGAGGTGTTCGCCGAGCGCGGGCTCGAGGCCAGCCTCGACGACATCGCGCGGCACGCCGGACTCGGTGTGGGCACCGCTTACCGGCACTTCGCGAACAAGCACGAGCTCGCCAAGGCGATCTTCGCCGAGGCCATCGACGACATCGTCTCGCTCGCCGAACTCGCTCGCACGATGCAGGACCCGTGGGACGGCATCGTCGGCTTCCTCGAGGGCGCGGCCGAGGCGCAAACCGCCGACCGCGGGTTGCGCGAAGTACTCATGGGCGTGCACGACCCCGAGCAGATGGAGGAAATCAACGATCGGATCAGCCCGTTGCTGGACGAACTCGTTACCCGGGCCAAGGCCACCGGTGCCGTGCGGGCCGACGTCGAGACCACCGACATCGGCGTCGTCGTCATGATGCTCTGTACGGTCGCCGACGTCACCGGAGACGTCGCGCCCGACCTCTGGCGGCGCTATCTGCCGATGCTTGTGAACGGGCTGCGGCCCGGCGCCGACCTGCCAGTGCCCCCCATCTCGAATGACCAGCTCCGGAGCGCCATGACCACACACAAGCAGCGGCTGATACGGGCTGGCCAGCACGCCGCGCCGACGCCCAACGGCTGATCGGCGCGGAGTTCGGGTGGACCGGGATTTGTCAGTGGCCGGTCGTACCGTCTGGGCATGTCATCGAATCTGATCCTGGGCGAATCGGCGGACGAGATCTGCGAAGCACTGCTCGGCATGGATCTTCAGCTCCGGCCCCGCGGCACGGCGCGGCTCAACGGCAAGGTCGATGCGACCGGACCCCTCGTGCGGGCTCTGCTGCGGGCCGAGGCCGAGCTGCTGGTCGCCGATGCATTGGCCATGAAGGTGGGGACGTATGAGGAGCGGACGCCGGCGCAGCGCCGTGCCGATGCGCTGATGCTGGTCACGCACCGAGCCGCGGAGGTCACCCGCGCCGCCTGAGCCGCCGTTCCGCTTGGCGAACGCGCTCGAGTTCCGCGACGATCCGACGGTGACCACCGCTCCGACGCCGGCCGAGCTTCTCGCTGGCCCGCGCGGTCGACGGCTGTGCTGGGAGTTGCTCCACCAGACTCGCACGAGCGACGGTCCGACCGTGGTCCACGTCATGGCTGCGCTCCAGCGCTCGGTGGACGCCGCGATGTACTGGCAGCCACCGGACGACGAGGACCATGATCTCCGGGACGAGGCGCTGGCCGCCTCCCTGCTGCCGGTCGCGGGGTCAATGCTCGACGCACCATCGACGAGCTGGTGGGTCACGCCGGTCGCGCTCGACGCCCAGCGCTACACCCAGTACGCGGACCCGGGCTCGGAGCCCGAGACGCCCACGCTGGCCGAAAACGGGGAACGGCTGCGAGCCTGGCGGGCCCGCGAGGACCAACTGAATGCCGACTTCCGCACCATTCGCGAAGGGCGGCACCCGGTGGTCCCCGCCTCGGATCTCGAGAACACCTCGGGGGCGTGGTGGTCGACTCCCGACGCCGCGAAAACCACTCGAGAGCTCCCAGGCATCGGACCGACCGCGCTGTACCTCGTCGAGGACTCGATGGGATGGGACCAGGCGGTGTGCTGGCCGGTCGTGACCGACCCGCCGGTTCGGGTCTACGAGATCACCGGCCCGGAGTCCTGGGCCGGACTCGTCCGGCGCCATCCGCTGGTCGTCAGCGACTCCCGGCAACCCGACTGGAAGCGCGCGACGAGCCGCGCCGGCCACTGGCTCATCCCGAACTGGCTATCGGTCGCCGACCAGTTCGACGCGGTCCACCTCACGGTGCACGGCTACCTGACGACCGCGGGGCGCGTCGTTGAGGTGGACGATCGGTCGGCGACGCTGCTCGCCGGATGGAGCCCGGACGAGACCTACTGGCTCACCGACGGGTTGCGCGCCGGCGCCGAGCCCACGCGGTGGACGCGCGGCCAGGACACGGGCTGGCAGCGAGCCGACCCGTAGCGGCTAGCCGAGCAGGCGGGCGCGCAGTGCGGCCGCGTCGTCCTCAGTCCAGCCGTGCGCGCGCAGCCAACCGGGGATGCCGCCGTGGAACTCGTCCATCGCCGAGAACAGCAGCTCCATGGTCTCGGCGCGCGGCTTGTGCTTGTCGATCGGTTCGGCGCCCCAGTCGCCGGCATACGTCGGCCGCGTCATGAGCCGGCCCAGGATTGCCTCGACCCGATCGGCGCTGAGCGCGTAGTCCGCCACGATCGCCTCGCGGGTCACGCCGACCTCGGCGAGCGCGAACGCGACGATGACGCCGGTACGGTCCTTGCCCGCCGCGCAATGGACGATCGTGGCCCCGTCCGTGCCCGCGATCAGGCGCAGCGCGGCCAGCACCGAATCGGCCCGGTCCTCCAGGTACCGCTGGTAGATGCCCGCAGCGCCGCGGCGCCGCTCGTCCTCGCTCACCGGCCGCTCGCGGTTCTGCCAGGGCAGGACGACCGGCGCTCCCGGGTCCCGCTCGTCCGGAGCCGGCTCGGCCTCGGTGAACAGCGACAGGTGGCGCACCTCGACCAGCGGCTCGCGGGTCATCGGCCCAGGGCCCTCGCTCGAGACCTCGACCCCCGTCCGCAGGTCAACCACGGCCCGCACGTGCAGATCGTCCACGAGACGACGCACATCGCCCTCGGTGAGGGCCTGCAAGCTGTCCGAGCGGATCAACCGTCCGGGCTGGACGGCCGCCCCGTCGACGGTCGGCAGCCCGCCGACATCGCGAACGTTCTCGGCCCCGTCCAGCTCGATCCATCGCGTAGCGGTCACGTCATTGACCCTACGACGGGGAAGTTCACGCCCGCGAAACGGCCGTGGAATAACGTGCGCGAGTAAGGATCGCGGCGAGCCATGATGATCGCTCGGCCAACCGGAGGAACAGTGCGTCTCAGCGAGCACGAGCAGGAGCGCCTGCTCATCACTCTCGCGGCCGACGTCGCCCAGCGCCGGCGCGACCGTGGCCTCAAGCTGAACTACCCGGAGGCCGTCGCGATCATCACCTCCTTTGTCCTCGAGGGGGCGCGGGACGGGCGCACGGTCGCCGACCTGATGAGTGCCGGGCGGGAGGTGCTGACCCGCGAGGACGTCCTCGTCGGCGTGCCCGAGATGATCGACTCGGTTCAAGTCGAGGCGACGTTTCCGGACGGGACGAAGCTCGTGACCGTCCACGGGCCGATCGCATGATCCCTGGTGAGACCGCCACGGCGGGCGAGTCGATCATGCTCAACCCGGGTCGCGAGCGGATCGAGATGACGGTCGAGAACACCGGCGACCGACCCATCCAGGTCGGCTCGCACTACCACTTCGCGTCGACGAACCCGGCCCTGCATTTCGATCGCGCGGCGGCCCGGGGGCACCGGCTGGACGTCCCGGCCGGCACGTCGGTGCGCTTCGAGCCCGGAGTTTCGATGCACGTGACGCTGGTACCGCTGGCCGGGCTGGGCATCGTGCGCGGGTTGCGGGCCGATGGCTGAGATCTCCCGGGCGCGCTATGCCGCCCTGTACGGCCCGACCACCGGCGATCGGGTCCGGCTCGCCGACACCGATCTGCTGATCGAGGTGACCGAGGATCGCTGCGGTGGCCCGGGACCGCTGGCCGGGGACGAGGCGGTGTTCGGCGGCGGCAAGGTGATCCGCGAGTCGATGGGTCAGGCCGTCGCCACCCGCGCCGAGGGAACGCCCGACCTGGTGATCACCGGCGTGATCGTCCTCGATCACTGGGGCGTGATCAAGGCCGACGTCGGCGTCCGCGACGGCCGGATCGTCGCGCTCGGCAAGGCCGGCAACCCCGACACGATGGACGGGGTCACGCCCTCGCTCGTCATCGGTCCCTCGACGGAGGTGCTCGCCGGCAACGGCCTGATCCTCACCGCCGGCGGGATCGACAGCCACGTCCACATGATCGCGCCCCAGCAGATCCCGGTGGCGCTCGCGGCGGGCATGACAACCCTGATCGGTGGGGGCACCGGGCCGGCCGAGGGAACGAAGGCCACCACCGTCACCCCCGGCGCGTTCTGGCTCGACGCGATGCTCGCCGCGACGACCGCGTGGCCGGTGAACGTCGTCCTGCTCGGCAAGGGCAACACGGTCTCGAGCGAGGGTCTGTGGGAGCAGCTGCGCGCGGGCGCGGCCGGTTTCAAGCTGCACGAGGACTGGGGCACCACGCCCGCGGCGATCGACGCTTGCCTCACGGTGGCCCAAGACGCCGGCGTGCAGGTGGCGATCCACACCGACACCCTCAACGAGGCGGGCTACCTGGAATCGACCCTGGCCGCGATCGGCGGTCGGCCGATCCACACGTACCACACGGAGGGAGCGGGGGGCGGGCACGCGCCGGACATCATCAAGGTGGCCTCGTACGCGAACGTCCTGCCGTCATCGACGAACCCGACCCGGCCGTACACGCGCAACACCCTCGACGAGCACCTCGACATGCTGATGGTCTGCCATCATCTCAAGCCGTCGATCCCGGAGGACCTCGCCTTCGCCGAGTCGCGGATCCGGCCGTCGACGATGGCGGCGGAGGACGTGCTGCACGATCTCGGCGCGATCTCGATGATCGGCTCGGACTCGCAGGCGATGGGCCGCATCGGCGAGACGATCATCCGCACTTGGCAGACGGCGCACGTGATGAAGCAGCGGCGGGGCGCGCTGGCCGGCGACGGCGCGGCCGACAACCTGCGCGCGCGGCGTTACGTCGCCAAGTACACGATCGGGCCCGCGGTGACCCACGGGCTCGACGACGAGATCGGTTCCGTGCAGCCGGGCAAGCTGGCCGACCTCGTCCTGTGGGAGCCCGCGTTTTTCGGCGTCCGTCCGCACGTCGTGCTGAAGGCCGGCGTCATCGCGTGGGCGAACATGGGCGACGCCAACGCATCCATCCCGACCCCGCAGCCGCAGCTGCCCCGCCCGATGTTCGGTGCGTTCGGCGGGCTACCCGCGCGCCTGGGCCGGGCGTTCGTCTCGTCGGCCGCGCTGGAGGCCGGGCTCGCGCAGCGGTGGGACTCCGACCGTCCGCTCGTGGCGACGAAGGACGTCGCGCGGCTGTCGAAGGCCGACCTGCCCGAGAATGCCGCCCTGCCCGCGATCGACGTCGACAGCGAGACGTTCGCGGTACGCGTCGACGGCGAGCTGATCGAGCCGCAGCCCGCGCTCGAGTTGCCGATGGCCCAGCGTTACTTCCTCTTCTGATGGCTGCGCCGGCGCTGGGCTCGCTGCTGCTGTTGCTGCTCGACTCGCGCTCGCCGTCGGGCGGACACAACCATTCCGGCGGCATGGAGCCGGCCGTCGCGGCGGGCCTGGTCCGCGACCTGGACGACGTCGAGGACTTCTGCCGGGGCCGGTTGCGTACCGCGGGACGCGTCGCCGCTGGCTTCGCCGCCGCGTCGTGCCAGCTGTGGCTGGACTCGGCCAGCTCAGTCGATCCTGTGCCCAACCCGACATCCGAGCGCCGCGAGGAGCACCAGATCGCGGACGAGTGGGCGTTGCTGGACGCCGAGTTCGACGCGCGCAACCCGTCCGAGGCCGTACGCGCGGCGTCGCGCCAGCTCGGCCACGGCTTGCGCCGGCTGCTGCGAGCGACGGTTCCGGACGCTGACCTGAGCGTGTGGGAGCACCTGCCCGCCCCCGCACCGCACCACCCGCTCGTGCTCGGCGCCGGCGTGGCCCTCGCCGGCGGGTCGTCCGAGACCGCCGCCCGGGCCGCCGCCCTCGCCTCGGTCTCGGTGCCGGCCAGCGCGGCCGTGCGGCTGCTCGGCCTCGATCCGTTCGCCGTTCAGGCGATGCTCGCCCGGCTCACCCCGTCCGTCGACGAGTGCGGGTCGATGACGGGGCTGCCGGCCGACGCCGCCCCCTGGCTCGACCTGCTCGCCGATCACCACCTGACGACGGAGGTGCGTCTCTTTGCGTCCTGACTGGCTGCATGCGCCGCGGCACAACGACGGCCACGCGCACCACGAGCATCTTGCCGGTGGCGCGGCGGTCGGCACCCCCGCCGGCGCTCGGGTTCCGCGTATCGGGATCGGGGGACCGGTGGGCAGCGGCAAGACCGCGCTGGTCGCCGCCCTGTGCCGCGCACTGGCGAACGAGCTCACGCTCGGCGTGGTAACCAACGACATCTACACGACCGAGGACGCGGACTTCCTGCGCCGGGCCGGGGTCCTGCCCGACGACCGGATCCGCGCGGAGCAGACGGGCGCCTGCCCGCACACCGCTATCCGCGACGACATCACGCCCAACCTTGACGCGGTCGAGGCACTGGAGGCGCAAC
>JAVHVH010000096.1:0-3869 GCA_032160665.1 Pseudonocardiales bacterium | reverse complement strand
CACCGCGCCACGTTTCGCCGGCTACGCTGCGGCGACGGCGCGTGTCTACGCGATGTCGAGACGGCGGGGGGCGCATCACCGCGCTACGTCAGCGGCATGGCCGCGCTCTGCTGCGACAGCGGCATAGAGCGGATGCTTACAGATTCGCTAGATATTGCTCCGCCCACTCACGTAGGCGTAGCGCGGGAAACCCGTCGCTCCACTCCAGCTCGCGTTCAAGCTCTGGAGACCATCCGCGCCGAATTAGCAGACAAGCGAGGTACTTACTGTCATGTCGCAGGTGCCATCGGCCCAACGGTGTGGTGTCCGAAGCCGCACGTTCAGGATCGAGCGCGAGATCGAGCAGTGCGTCGGGATCGGTCCCGAACCAGTCGTACTGATCCACTACCCGGGCTAGGCGTTCGCCAAGCAGTGCGCCGACATGGTCGCGTTGCTCGATCGTCTCGTAGCGCCAGACAGGAAAGTCATCGGGTGCTAGCGGTGCGGACCAATCAGACCACCACCCGGTTGGAGCCTTGCCGGCCAGATTCGGTGAGCGGAAGCGGAACCAATCCCACATTGGGGCTGGGACGAACGATGCATCGACCAGGAAACTGCCGAGTATGCCGGTTGGATAGCCACGGAAGGAAAGCACGGACCAGTCGCTGTTGGTGAACTGCTTTCGATAGGTGTGGCGAGACTTCTTGTACCCGCGCGCCGAGAGGATCGCGGTCACCCACCGGGCAAGAAAATCATCAAGTTCAGCCACGCGACGAGATTGTGCCCGACCACGCCGAACGTGAGTCGCATGTAGTCGACAGGGCCGCACTCATCAGCGGCGTGTCGGTGTGCCTCTTCCGTCCAGACGCCTGCGGCGAACCGAGCGCTACGGTCGGCCAATGACCGTGCCGAACCCGGGCGACCGCATTGAACACTGGCTGTTGACCGACGACAGCCCGATCGCCCGTCAGATGCACCGAGGACATGTCGAGGAGTGGGACCCTGACGCGGAGTTCGAGCACCACCCTGAGTGGCGAGCTGCCTGGGAGGCGGATCCCGTAGGCCAATTCCGACAGCGGTTCGGTACTCGTGTCGTGGACGCATTGCTCGCCGGCATCGGAACCCAGGTGACAACGGTCTACGAGATGGTCGCGTGTTTGCCTAGCGAGGACTCCGATAGTCACTCGACGTGGCGCATTCTGATGAAGATCAAGTCTCGCGAGGGTCCGTTCAAGATCGAGGGGTGACGCGTCGTTCGGCCTGGGATGAGGCACATGTCGGCGGCGTGTCCGTGCGCTTTCATCGGCCCGTGAGCGATCCCGGAGCGGCGGCCACCTGGGCTGGTCCAACAACGCAGGAACGCGCCTGAGGACCTTACGAGCGTGTCGGGGTTGGCGAGGGAGCCGGTTCGTTTGCGGGCGACGCCTTGCTTGGTGCAGGTGACCGTGTAGCCGTCTACGGCGAGTTGCAGATTGTCCGTCGCGTCGCTGCTGGCGGCGTCAGTTCTCGGGCGGGACACCGAGCAGTGGACGGCGCAGGAAGTCCGGACCAAGGTGGACCGATGTGACGCGGTGCGCCAGCGTCATCATGCGGGCGAGATAGCTGCCGTCGCTCATGGCTCGTTCGTAGTCGTCGATGTGGACGCCCGTTGTCGCTCTCATCTCGTCAAGAAGTGCGTCGGGCCGGTGGCCTCCTCGCTCGTCCGGAAATTCGAACCGGACGACGAGGTCACCGCGCTGCCAGTAGGCGAACTCCATAACGCTGTTGACGTTCGTGAAGACCGAGACGACCTTGTCGGCGGCGGGGTCGTGCGCCAGCACATGCGATGAGTCCTCGGGAATACTGTTGTCCTCATAGAGAACGGTCCAGCCGCCACCTGCGTCGAGGACGGCCTTGCCGTCGATGACGAAGTACCGCAGCGGGTCTTGCTGGTTGGTCAGGTCGAGGTGCTGAACTGGGAGGTCGAGTCGCTCGGCGACCTCGGCGGGCGACAGCCCAAGAACGAAGGTGAACAGCAGGCCCTCGGTGAAGATCCAATCTGGGTCATTCACGTCGATGTTCAGCCAGGCATACGGTTCATAGCCTGAGGTATCTGGCACTGGAGCGCCTTTCGTTGACGGCACGCCTGCGGATCTAACCGGCACGCGAGTTGTCGGGTGGTCATCAGCGCCAGACCCGCAGGCTGCCATAGCGGCAGAAAACAGAGCGACCACCACACCGGCCACGAACCTCTTCACGGGGCACATCGTAAGAGGCGACGATCACCGAAGACGAGCTAGGAACCGTCTCGCCACGATCACGGGCACAGTCCGGCTCGCTTCAATCGGGGCAACCGGACATCGGCAGTTCCGGTCGCGCATCGGCGCCCTATCGATTGAGCTGCCCGCCGTTACGACGAATGCCGGCCCGCACCGATCGACGGCTCGAGAGTGCTTGTCGGCGCTGCGCCGGTGGTCGGCGCGGCGCAGGTTTGGGTCAGCGGGCGGCGCCGGCGAGATGGCACTTCCGGGCGGGAGCGCCGGCAGCCAGTCTGGATGTCTCCATGCCGAAGTGGCGCACGGCCGGCGTCGTGTCCCGTTGGTGTGCGCGGGGATTCAGCGCACCACTGGGTACACGAGATGGGTGACGCGGTCGCCCTGAATGCAGACCGATGGGTTGCCGAGCAGCACCTCGTCAGTCGAGAGGTTGCCGAAGAAGGGGCGGTTGCCTTCGCCCATCACGACTGGGACGAGGTCCACGGCCACCTCGTCGAGCAGCCCCAGATCCAGGCACTGTCGGGCGATGGTGCCACCGGTGACCGCAACGACGCGTTCGCCGGCGAGCGGCTGTGCCTGAGCGACTGCGGCGGCTACACCCTCGGTGACGAAGGTGAACGGCGCCTCGGGGTGGGCGTCAACCCACTCGGTGGGGACCCGGTGCGTCACGACGATGACGGGAACGTCCAGTGTGTGGCGACCCTGCCAGCCCTCGGCCACCTCGAACAGCGTCCGGCCGCAAACCAGTGCGCCGATTGAGGACACCCACCGCCGCCAGTGTTCCGAGCTCGGCGGCGTCAGGTGGACCGCGAAGTCCCCAGCGGGAGTCGGGATCTCGATCTGGCCGTTTTGCAGCCAGTCGAATAACCGGCCGATGGTGTTGTCCTGCTTGGCGACGTACCCGTCGAGCGACATGATCGCCTGCGCCACTACCTTGCCCATGGTTCTGCATCTCCTCGTCTCGGACGGCCCGGTGCAAGCCGGTCTCACCCGTGCGTCGATCGAACGGAGTCGGATTCGACCGCCGGACCAGACATTGCGTCAAGAGGCCGACGCCGATCCAGTCCGCGCTTGACGCTCCGGGTTGGCTTGCGTCAACAGACTTACGACACGACGCGGCATGATCAAGCTGATGCTCCTCGCGAGGTATTGATCTTGGAGGATTCCGCGTCAAGTCCGCGCGAGCTGACCCGTAACGTTTCATCTGCGCGCCTGGGCTTCGCGTCTGCACGGTCGTAGTACCGGCGGCCCGTGATTCGTTATCGAGTGTCGGCATGGCCGGCATACGTGACGTCGGCGCAGATAGCGCCTAACGACCAGCGTGTCCAGCCAATGACGCCAGTCACGGCACGATTGCCGCGAACGCAATAGCGCCGCCGCGGCTAGGGTCAGCGGGTGGGTATACGCGGTTGGTTGATGTCCGAACGCCCTGCGGGCCCGATCCATTCAGTCGTTCTTCGACTCGCGCTATAGAACTGTTGTGGGTGACATTCGCCGGCACGAGGGCGTGCGTGCCGAGACCGCCCGGCTCGGTCTCCTGCGCTCGCTCGGCTTCGCAGCGACTCGGGGACTGGCGGCGGCGATTTTCCCGTTGATCGTCTGGCAGGGGGTCCGGCTACGCCGCGCAACGCCGCG
>JAVHVH010000100.1:0-11135 GCA_032160665.1 Pseudonocardiales bacterium | reverse complement strand
AGCGGCTTTTGCGGCGGCGACGCCACCAACGGCTGCATGAAGGCGGCGCTCTCGCAGTCGGCCGGCCGCACCAACAACCCCAACGATCTGACGCGCAGCCTGCTCGACTGCAGCTACCCGACGAACGGCAAGGTAGCTGCTCCGCCGCCCTTGAGCCGCGAGTGCAACGCCACGGCCGGCTACGACGGGCCGTCCGGGCTCGGCGCGCCGCGCGGGATCGGGCTGTTCCGGGACACGAGCCCGTCGGCCGACATCCGCCATTCGGCGGTGATCACGCACCGCGTTTCCGCGTCCTTCACCGCGCACGTGACCGAGTCGGTGCCCGGTGCGCAGCCAACCCGCTATGCCTGGCGATGGGGCGACGGGAGTGCCGGTGCGACCACGTCGGCCACGACCTCGCACATTTACAGCCGGGCCGGCAAGTACACCGTCACACTCACCGTCAGCGACAGCCTGTACCAGAACGTCATCCGCAGGACTTCAGTGCCCGTCGGCTGAAACTTGTCCTGCTCAGCCGCGTCGGGCCGGGTTCAGCCGTCGGTTCGTCGTCGTCCCGGGGCGGCTCAGGTGGTCGGTCTGGGTTGTCCGGCGCGCCAGCAGGCGATCGACCCGTGGCAGGTGTGGAGGGCATTCAGGTCGCGGTCGAGGGCGGCGATGCGCGACGGTCGGAGGCTGGCCACGATGTTGTCCAGCTCGTAGGGGTCGCGGATGCGGTTGTAGTACTCACGCTGGCCGTTGTAGTAGTGGACGTAGGTGAACGTCGCGGTCCGCAGCGCGTCGTAGGTGGGGGGATCGCCCGCGGCGGGGGACTGAAAGTCTGGGTCGTTTTCGTGGCCGTAGAAGTCCAAGCCGTGGTGCTCGACGAGGGCGGCCGAGCGCCACAGTACGGATGGGTCCCCGGGTGCGCGTCGCAGCAGCGGCAGGATGCTGCTCCCGTCGACGCCGGCCGTGGTCGCGCCCGCGATGTCCTCGAACGTGGGCGCGAGGTCGGTGTTCTGCACCAGCGCGGGGCTCACACTGCCCGGATGGATACCCGGACCGGTCACCACGAGTGGAACGCGGATGTCGGTGTCGAAGGCAGTGAGCTTGCCGGGGTTGAGCGTGTACTGGCCAAGGTGCAGGCCGTTGTCCGAGCTGAACATGAAGACCGTATTGGCGAGCTGGCCGCTGTCCCGCAGCTGGGTGCGGAGGTCGCCGATCATGCGGTCGACGGACTGAACGGCCTGCACCCGCATCCGGAACGCCTTGTCGATGTTAGCGATGTTGGAGGGCGACAGGTGTGGGTGATGGGCCAACCATCTCGGGGCGTGCCGCGGAATCCGATTGAAGGCCGGTCCACGCGGTGCCGTCAGGCCGGGGAAGCTCTGCCGGTCGCGGTAGGCCGCGGCGTAGGGGAAGTGCGGGGCGAACGGGGCGATCTCGAGAAGGAACGGCTGGTGCGCCTGTGTCGAAGCGGTCATGAACTGCTGGCCCAGCTGGCTCAAAACGTCGACGCCGAAGTCCTGGGGCGCGTAACCGTAATGGTGGATGACGTGGTCTTGGTTGACGTCAAAGTCGTACTCTCGATAGCCGCCGCCTATTCCGGCCCAGGTGGACCAGCCCGGTGGGACGTAGTTGGCCGTCGGAGCGAACGGGCTGATCGGGGCGGGCAGGCCGTTCGGCTGGTACGCGAAGTAGGGCTCATAGCCGTTCAGGTACTTGCCCATCATGGCCGTGCGGTACCCAGCGGCGTGCAGGGCGGTGGCGAAGGTGGCGGACTCGTCGTGGAGCCGGTGGAACGCGGCGAAGCCGCCGTCCGGGCTGATGTTCGTGAAGACGCCTGTGTCGTGCGGGTACTTCCCGGTGAAGATCGTGGAGCGTGAGGGGCAGCAGAGCGAGTCGGACACCGTGTAGTTGGTGAACGTCATGCCTGCTCGCCGCAGGGCCAGCACGTGCGGCATGTAGCGCACCAGGTCCCACGACAAGTCGTCGGTGAGGATGAACACGATGTTCGGACGGGCGGGCCCCGTGCCCCCGAGTCCGGAGTGCAGGTTGGCGCCGGCCGTGGCCGGTGGAGGGGTGGGGCTCGCGCCTTCGCCGAACACCGTCGGGTGCATGCTCGAGCACGAAGACAGCACCGCCGCCAGGATCATCGCAATGACCAGGACTGCCGGTGTCCGGAGGCGACGCCGCTCCCGCCGTGTCGCGATCACGTGTGCGTCCCCTTCTCGGTCGTTCAAGCACCGCGGCCCTAGGCATCATTGTCAGCCCGGGGCTGGCCACGCATACACCGTCCTTAGCTGGTTCCAAGCGAACCGGCATGGGGGTCTGCTCAGCTGGAACGATGCAGGTCCAGCAGGGCCAGCGCGGCCACGCTGTGCGAGTCGGCAAATTCGCCGCGACCGACCATGGCGCGCACCTCGTCCTCGGCGCGCCACTCGTGCACCATGTCCGCCTCCGTGGACTCACGGTCGGTCGAGCCGGCCGTGAGCCCGGTCGCGAGGTAGACGTCGAATCCCTGCGAGCTGTAGCCGTAGGCGGCGTGCAGGTGGCCCAGGTGCACGAACGATTCGGCGTCGAAGCCGGTCTCCTCACGCAGTTCAGCGGCGGCAAGATCGACCGGCGAGCCGCCGTGCCCGGCCGGCCAGCCGCCCTGCGGGAACTCCCACTCGCGTCGCCGTACCGGGTAGCGGTACTGCTGCACCAGCCAGAACCCGGCATCGGCGTAGGGGAGCACGACGACGAAGTCCGCCTTGTCAAGGACCGAATACATCCCCACCACTCCGGACGGGAACGCGACCTCGTCCTCGCGCACCGACATCCACGGGGAGCGGTATACCTCTCGGCTCGACAGCTGGCGGATCACGTCGGTCATGGACCCCACCCTTTCGCATCGATCACCGCATCGGCGCGTGACGCGGCCGACGCGACCAGGCGGGCGTTCGCGGCGTCGCTGCCTCGGGTCGCGCGCTGCCGCGCCTGCGTCGGCGTGCGGCCGAACTCGACATGGCGCGCGATCAGTCGCGCCAGACGCACGGGCTCGGGCACCTCGACGAACCACACCTCGTCCAACAGCGCGCGGATCGAGGACCACGGCGCGGTATCGAGCAGCAGGTAGTTGCCCTCGGTGATCACCAGGGGCGACGACGCCGGCACCGCGATCGCGTCGGCCACCGGCTCCTCGAGAGCACGATCGAAGGCCGGGGCGAGGACGCTGTCGCCCGCTCGCAGCCGCCGCAGGAGGGCCAGGTAACCGTCGGCGTCGAACGTGCGCGGCGTCCCTCGCTCTTCGGCCCAGCCGCGCCGCTGCAGTTCGGCCGTCGTCAGATGGAATCCGTCCATCGGGACGACGACCGCGCCGGGCAGCGCAGCGGCCACCGCGGCGGCAACAGTGGACTTGCCCGCGCCGGGCGCCCCAGTGATCCCGACCAGGGCGCGGCGCCCTGTCGCCAGCGACAGCGCGCGCCGCACCAGAGCTTCGGTGTGCAACCGGCTCGGCGTTACGTGACGCGGTAGCTCAGCGTCGCCGACCTGCCACTCGCGTAGTTCGCATCGCCACCGTAGGTTGCGTAGGCCCGGAACGTGCCCCTCGCGCCGGGCGTCCAGGTGAACGTGACCTTCCCCGAATTCAGCGAGCCCGACTTGATCGCGCCACCGCTCGAGTTGCGGAGCGTGACCTTGCCCGTCGCCGTGTGGCCGGCGGTGTTGGCCACGGTGATGGTCGCGCTGGCCGAGCGATGCAGCGTGATACTCGACGCCGACAGCTTGATCGACACCTTCGGCTGGGTCTTCAGCGATACGACCTTCGCCTTGCTGCCCACCTTGTTGTGGAAGTGCACGATGAGCGCGCCCAACGCGTGATCGGCGTTGTACTGCGAAACGTCGCGTCGCACCGTCAGCGATGTTCCCGGCTGGTCGGAGAATAGGACCTGGCTGGTGGCCAGGCTGAGGTGGCCGTAGATCGCAACCCCTGGGTGCAACGCGTCGACCGTCAGCTTCTGCGAGTTGAGCGTCGGGTGATCGGTCGACAGCGAGGCGAGGTTGACCCCTCGGTTGTCCACGATGCCCGCCTCACCTGAGGTCACCACGCCATAGGTCACCCGACTGTGCGACGAGCTGAAGCCGGGTAGCTCGTCGAGCGCGAACAGACCGACCGGCATCACCATCGTGTCACTGTCGAACAGGGCGGTGTCGAGATCGCCGAACCGGTCGTTGATCAGTTCGTCGTCGATGACGGTGAAATTGCCGTCGACCAGTTCGACCGTCTCGGCCAGGAAGACGTCCGTGTCGCCCAACCGGGTGGTGTACATGTCGGCATCGGCCTTGCCGTCACCGTTCGTGTCGATGAGGACGTCGTACTCCTGCTCCGACGCTGCCGTGCGCCACGGTCCCTGGGCGCTGACGGCGAAGTAGAGCTCGCCGCAATAGTTGGCGCTCGGGGTGTTGAAGCAATTCAACGGATTGCCGCCGAGTTGCGTCAGTTGCGGCGCGTTCGACGTGACGCCCACGTACTTCAGGTCGGCCGCGCGCTCGTCACCGAAATGCACGCACAGGGAGGTGACAGTGGCACTACAGGTCGGCGCGAGTGGGCTCGTGGCGGCCAGCTCGAAGCCGGACACGATCGAGTCGACCGCGGCCGTCCCGGTGCCCTGCCCGACGCCGTGGCCGGACATGGACATCAGCGCCCTCTGCGCGCCGCTGCCGGGGAGCGTGAACGTCGACGGGTTCGTCATTGTCGACGCGGGCCGAGGTGCCGAATAGACCGGGACCCGCAGCGCAACGGTGCTCCCGCTGGTCGGGTTAAGCACAACCCGGCCGCTGGCGTCGGCCAGGAATTCCCGGGGCAGTCCGTCCTGGGCGAGAGAGACCGTCGAATCGTGGGTCTTGGTCAGCGACTTCGGGTTCGTCACCACGAACTTGACCGTGAAGGTCTTCGTCGACCATCCGGGCACAGTCAGCGACGACGGCGACACCTGGTAACTCACGCCGGGGACGCTCGTGACCGCCTGGTACGCCAGGCTGTACGACGCGGCGTTCAGGGACTTGTTCACGACCTTGACGGTCTTCGTGAGCGTCATCGCTGCGGTGACGGCCACTGGGCCGAACGAGACGCTCACCGCACCTGGGTTGTCTTGCACGTACGCCACGACGAGGTTGTCCAACGCCTTGTCGGCCTGGATCCGGCCGGCGCCAACCCGGTTCGGGGCGTACTTGGTCCCGGTGTGACCGCTCCCGGTGAACAAGTCCTGGCCGGCCGTATTCATGATGTCGGCCTTGACCTCTTCCGGCGACCAAGCCGGATGAATCGACTTCACGAGGGCGGCGAGGCCGGCGACCATGGGCGTGGCCATCGACGTACCGCTGAACGACACGCCCTGGTCGCCGGTACCCATGGCGGTGGAGAACACGCTGGTGCCCACCGCGCTGACGTCCGGCTTCACGTTGCCCGCGCTGCCGATGCCACGCGAGGATCCCGAGTTCACGGTGTCGTTATCGCCCGGAATGTTTTGGACGAAGTCGGCCGCGCTGGTGCCGGTCACATGGACGACCTGGCTGCTGGTCAGCGCCGCACGGATCATGTCCGCATCCGACTTGATGACGAGCACGCCCGGGATAAGGGCATTGCCGTTGATGCCGGCGCTGAACGTCTCCGCATTGCTGGCGAAGATGAATCCGACCGCGCCCTTCGCCGCGAGATTGTCCGCGCGGGTCTTCGACGCACACTCGGGTACCGCGTCGTTCCACTCGACGAACGCGATCTTGCCGCTCACGTTCGCCGCGTCATTGCCGGTGAGCGTGCTGCACGCGGTGAGGTTCGACGGATCGGTGAGCTTGTAGACGTCCCCGACGAGATCGGCGCTGCCCCAGGTGGTGTAGAGCGCCGACCGCTCGGCGCCCATCGGGTCCTGCGGCACGCCGGCGACGTTGACGTGCAGCGAGTCGATCTGGCTGTAAGCGTCCTGCGAGTTGGCGACGGCCAGCACCCGCTGCGCGTTGCCCGGCGAGCCGCCCGCGTCGTATTGGTCGCCGCCGTTGCCCGATGCCGCCACGACCGTGATGCCGAGCTGGCTGGCGAAGTTCGACTCGACGGAGTCGCCGTCCTGGGGCGATGAGTAGTCGCCGCCAAGCGACATGTTGATCACGTCGGCATGGTCGGATGGGTCGCCGTCGCCGTTCGGATCGGCCGCCGCGTCGATGGCCTCGCCCACGACGTCGGTCGACCCCTCGCAGCCGAAGACCTTGTAGGCAAGGAGCTTGGCCTTCGGTGCCATGCCGGGCCCGATGCGCAACGACGAGAACGGGGTGCTCTGGGTGTACGGCCCGGTGAACGTCGCGCCGCCCGACGTCACGCCGTAGCCGGCCGCCGTACCCGCGACGTGGCTGCCGTGGCCGTTGCAGTCGAGCGGGTTTGGATCTTGGTGCGGGATCGGCTGGAAGGCGGGATTCGGCGAACCGTCGTCCAGCAGCTCGTCGGGGTTGTAGTCGTCGCCGACGAAGTCCTTGCCGCCGACCACCTTGCTCGGGTCGGGGTAGGTCGGTGCGATTCCGGAATCGTCGGTCGCCTTCGCCGTGTTGTATGCGGCCGTCGTGCCCGGACCGTTGAAGTTGGCGTGCGTGTAATCGATGCCGGTGTCGATGATCGCGATCGTGCTGTTCTCGCCCAGCGTGCTGTGCGCGTCCCACGCTTGCGGGGCGTGCTGCAAGGGGACGGCGTAGGAGTTGGAGACGGTCTTCGGCGCGATCGGATAGACGGCCTGCACACCGCTGATCCCACGCAGTGCCGCGTAGTTGTGGACGTCGGTCATGACCGCGACCCCGGCCAGGACGCTGTGCGTTCTGTAGAGGACACGCGAACCACTCGGCAGCGTGGAGACGACGTCGGCCTGGGCGGCCTTGATGTGCTGGAACTGCGTCTTGGCCGTAGCGGACGCGGCGCCCTTGCCCCGCGATGCGACGCGGCGGTAGGCGTCCAGCGTGGAGCGGGTGGAGAGGCGTAGCAGGAACGCGTAGTTCCCGCTGGTCGGCACGCCGGCCGGAAGGCCGTTGGCCTGCGCTTCATCGAGGATCCGCGCGGTGGCGTGGGTGTTCCGGACGCCTTTGGGCAGGTGCGCCGAGCTGGGGACACCTTTGGCCGAGGCGGCCGGGGCTGACGCGGATGCGCCGGCAGTGGTCCCGGCTGTGGCCAGACCCGCGACGACGACGGCGACCGCGGCACCGACGAGGACCAGGCGCGATCGACTTGCGCGAACCATGAGGCGTCCCTTCCGACATGAGGGGACGCGTCAGACCGCACTACCCCCGGCTGGGTCACCCGCGTCGACGCGGATGCGGTCGCTCTCCTCGCCGCCGCATACAACCACACGTCGCCCGGCCTGAATACCCCCAATGATCTACTGGAGTCGGAAATGTCGGCCTACCGTCCGAGCGGGCGGCCCAATTCCCTTGATCGCGGCGGGTAACGTCGATAAATCGTGCCCGACGATCCGGTTTTGCTGGCCGAACGTGCCCATCTCGATCTCGCCCGGGATTGTCTCGCCACCATGCGGACCGACGCCGAGCGCATCGCCGACTACGGCGTCGACGAACTTGCCAGCCACGCCCTGGGCACGCTGCGGGCGCGCCGACTCGAGGCGCTGGAGGCCGATCCCGAGGCCCCGCCGTTCTTCGGCCGCATCGATCGCGAGCGCGAGGACGGCCGTCCCGGTACCGAGATCTTTCACCTCGGCCGGCGGCACGTGCGCGACGACCGCGGCGATCCCGTCGTCATCGACTGGCGAGCACCGATCGCCCGGGCCTTCTACCGGGCGACGCCTGACGACCGGATGGGCGTGCAGCTCCGGCGCCGCTTCGGCTTCCACGACGGGACGCTGAGCTCCGTCGAGGACGAGCATCTGGACCGCGGCGAGTCGCTCGGGCTGGGCTCGGACCTGCTGCGCGAGGAGATCGAGCGCCCGCGTGTCGGGCCGATGCGCGACATCGTGGCGACGATCCAGCCGGACCAGGACGATCTCGTGCGCGCCGACCTCGACACGTCGCTGTGTATCCAGGGCGCTCCGGGCACCGGTAAGACCGCCGTCGGTCTGCACCGCGCCGCCTACCTGCTGTACACGTATCCGGATCGGCTGCGCCGCTCGGGCGTGCTTGTGGTCGGTCCGAACAATGCGTTCCTGCACTACATCGCGCAGGTGCTGCCCTCGCTCGGCGAAGGCGGCATCACGCAGAGCACCGTGGGCGGACTCGTGCCCTGGCCGGCGCGCGCTCTGGAGCCGGTGCCGGTCGCGGTCCTCAAGGGCGACATCCGGATGGCCGATGTCCTGCGCCGGGCCGTGCTCTCGCACATCGCCAAGCCGACCGACGACGTCGTCGCGATCATCGGCACGAAGCGCTACCGCATCGGGGCCCATCACCTGCGCCGCTATGTCGACGACGCCCGGCGGGCTCTGGGCACCGGACTGCGCTGGAACGTCGCCAGGGACCGGCTGCGGATGCAGGTGGGCGAGGACGTCCGCCGGCAGCGCGAGGACGCCGGTGGCGCGCCGACCGACGCCGAGACCACCAGGATCGCGCGCTCCCCAGCCGTCCGGGAATGGGTCGACACGGTCTGGCCCGCGCTGTCGGCGCCGGCTCTGCTCGCCCGGCTCTACGGCGACGCTGATTTCCTGCGGCGCTGCTCGGCCACCACCTTGAGCGACGCCGACCGCGAGCTCCTGGCCCGGCCCTCGTCGCGGAACCTTCGCAGCACCCCGTGGACCCCGGCCGACACTGCGTTGCTCGACGAGCTGGACGCGATCCTCGACGGCACCGACACCTTCGTGCACGCGGTGGTGGACGAGGCGCAGGATCTCTCACCCATGCAGTGCCGCGTGGTCGCCCGGCGCTGCCCGCTGGGGTCGGTGACGGTCTTGGGTGACCTGGCCCAGGCCACCACGCCGTGGGCCCCGGGCGACTGGGCTCTGACCCTGGAGTACCTGGGCCATCAGGCCGAGGTCCGGCCGCTGACCGCCGGGTACCGCGTGCCCGGCGAGGTGCTCGAACTCGCCAACCGGTTGCTGCCGCACATCGCACCCGACGTGCCGCCGGCCACCTCGATCCGGCAGGGCGCCGATGCGCTCATTTTCGCCGAACGGTCGGCGCTCGCCGACGAGGTGCGGGCGTGCGCCGCAATCGAGGGCTCGATCGGCGTGATCGTCCCGGACAGCCGCGCGGACGGCACCCTGCGCGAATTGCGCGCCGCCGGTCTCGATGCGCGGGCCCTCGACGACGACGCCGACCCACGCGTCACGGTGGTGCCGGCGTCGAGCGCCAAGGGTCTCGAATTCGACTCGGTCGTGCTGGTCGAGCCCGCCGCGATCGTCGCCGCCGAGCCGACCCGAGTGGACGGCCTGCGCCGCCTCTACGTCGTGCTCACCCGCGCAGTGTCGCGCCTGCGCGTCGTCCACGACGAGCCACTTCCCGCCGAGCTCAGCGGTGAACGTGAGCGCTGACGCGGGTCAACAGTTCGTACTGTTCAGGCATGCAACGGTCGAGAACACGGTGGCGGCGAGGACGATCCACAAGACGAAGAGCGCGATGCCGATCACCAGCGCGATGACTCCGTACTTCTTGACGTTGTCCGACGCGCGCTGCGCACCCGCGGAGTCGCCGCGATACCAGGAGCTTTCGATCCGGCCGTAGTTGATGAACGCGGCGATGGCGAGCGGCCAGAAGAAGACGATCGCGACAATGGCCCAGCCGAGGTGGCTCGGCGGAGGGCCGTAACCGGATTGCGCGCCGTAGCCGGGAGACGGGTAACCCGCTGGTCCGTACCCGGCAGGCGGGTAACCCGGCGCCGCGTATCCGGAAGGCGGGTAACCCGGGGCCCCGTATCCGGAGGGCGGGTAACCCGGGGCCCCGTATCCGGAGGGCGGGTACCCCTGCGCGGGGTAGCCCTGCGGTCCGTACCCCGGGCCGGGGTAGCCCCGCGGCGGCGGGTAACCCGGTGGCGGGCCCTCCGGCGGCTGGCCCGGCGGCGGTTGCTTCTGCCAGAACCCCGGGTTCGGTGTGCCCTGGCTATTCGGATCGCCGTTGCTCGGATCGGTCACGATATGACCCTTCCGTCCCAGACCCTCAACAGCCTCCTGCGGCGCAGTGACCGGGGTCACGGATATGGTAGGAACCCCTGGGCATTCCTGCTGGTACGCCACCCCTGTACCAACGGGTCTGCCCCAGCGAATGAGCACGCACGGCACGGCGACCCCGTCCGGCGTACGACGCGAGGAGAGTCGCACGTGAGCGAACACGTCCATGCGGTGCACCCCGAGCCCGACCTCGTCCAGTTACTCACGCCTGAGGGGCAGCGGGTCGAGCACCCCGACTACCCCCTCGAGATCAGCGACGAGGACATCGCCGGGCTCTATCGCGACCTCGTGCTCGTCCGTCGGATCGACACCGAAGCCATCGCGCTGCAGCGCCAGGGCGAATTGGGTCTGTGGGCCTCCCTGCTCGGTCAAGAGGCCGCCCAGATCGGCTCGGGCCGCGCGCTCAAGCCGCACGACATGGCGTTCCCGACCTACCGCGAGCACGGCGTCGCCTGGTGCCGCGATGTCGACCCATTGACGCTGCTCGGCCTGTTCCGGGGCACGAACCTCGGCGGCTTCGACCCGCGCGAGCACAATTTCAACCTGTACACGATCGTCATCGGCGCCCAGACCCTGCACGCCACCGGCTACGCCATGGGTGTGGTCCGCGACGGCGCCGTGGGCACCGGTGACCCGGACCGCGACACCGCAGTTCTTGCGTTCTTCGGCGACGGGGCGTCCAGCCAGGGCGACGTCAACGAGGCGTTCGTCTGGTCGAGCGCCGGCAACCTGCCGGTCGTCTTCTTCTGCCAGAACAACCAGTGGGCCATCAGCGAGCCGGTCACCACGCAGAGCCGCGTGCCGCTGTACATGCGGTCCTCCGGCTTCGGCTTCCCCGGATTCCGGGTGGACGGCAACGATGTGCTCGCCTGCCTCGCGGTCACCCGCAAGGCGTTGGACGATGCCCGCAATGCGCAGGGGCCGACCCTGGTCGAGGCCTACACGTACCGGATGAACCCGCACACCACCAATGACGACCCGCGCCGCTACCAGCTCGCCAGCGAAGCCGAGACGTGGAAGCTGAAGGATCCGATCGAG
>JAVHVH010000063.1:0-4499 GCA_032160665.1 Pseudonocardiales bacterium | reverse complement strand
ATCGACGGCATCGAGATCTCCGTGCCGAAGGGCACCCTGCTCATCCGCGCGGCCGAGCAACTCGGCATCTCGATCCCGCGGTTCTGCGACCACCCGCTGCTCGAGCCGGCCGGTGCGTGCCGGCAGTGCCTGGTCGAGGTCACCGACATGGGCAACGGCCGGGGGATGCCCAAGCCGGCCGCGTCCTGCACCACGACCGTCATGCCCGGCATGGTGATCAAGACCCAGCTCACGTCCGTCGTCGCCGACAAGGCGCAGCAGGGCGTCATGGAACTCCTGCTCATCAACCACCCGCTCGACTGCCCGATCTGCGACAAGGGCGGCGAGTGCCCCCTGCAGAACCAGGCCATGAGCAACGGCCGCGCCGACTCGCGCTTCCACGAGGTCAAGCGGACCTTCCCGAAGCCAATCGCGATCAGCTCGAACGTCCTGCTCGACCGCGAGCGCTGCGTGCTGTGCCAGCGCTGCACCCGCTTCTCCGAGCAGATCGCCGGCGATCCGTTCATCGACCTGCTCGAACGCGGTGCGGACCAGCAGATCGGCACGTCGGACGAGGTTCCGTTCCAGTCCTACTTCTCCGGCAACACCGTGCAGATCTGCCCGGTCGGGGCGCTGACCGGAGCGTCCTACCGCTTCCGCGCCCGTCCGTTCGACCTGCAGTCGACCGACTCGGTCTGCGAGCACTGCTCGTCCGGCTGCGCGCAGCGCACCGACTGGCGTCGCTCGAAGATCACCCGCCGGCTCGCCGGCAACGACCCGCAGGTCAACGAGGAGTGGAACTGCGACAAGGGTCGCTGGGCGTTCCACAACGCCACGCAGGCCGACCGGCTCACCACCCCGCTGGTGCGCGATCGCGACGGGCGCCTCGTCCCGGCCAGCTGGCCCGAGGCCCTCGAGCGCGCGGCGACCGGTCTCGCCGAGGCGGTCGACCGCGGCGGCGTCGGCGTGCTGCCGGGCGGCCGGCTCACCGAAGAGGACGCCTACGCCTACGCCAAGTTCGCCCGCGTCGCGCTCGGTACCAACGACATCGACGCCCGCACGCGGCCGGTGTCGGCCGAGGAGCTGCAGTTCCTCGCCAGTCACGTCGCCGGGGTGACGCCCGAGCACGTCGCCTACGCCGACGTCGAGCAGGCGCCGGCGGTCCTGCTCGTCGGCTTCGAGCCCGAGGAGGAGTCGCCGATCGTCTTCCTCCGCCTGCACAAGTCCACCCGGCTCGGGAAGACGAAGGTCTGGTCGGTCGCACCGCTCGCGTCGCACGGCGTGCGCAAGCTCGGTGGAACGCTGCTGACGTGCCTGCCCGGCGCCGAGGCTCAAGCGCTGCGCGACCTGCCGGCCGACGTGGCCGAAGCCCTCGGCGGTGACGGTGCGCTGATCCTGGTCGGCGAACGGCTCGCGACCGCGCCGGGCGCGCTCAGCGCCGCGGCCGCGCTGGCGACTCGGACCGGCGCCAAGCTGGCCTGGGTGCCGCGCCGCGCGGGCGAGCGCGGTGCGATCGACGCCGGCGCTGTCCCCACCCTGCTGCCGGGTGGACGGCCGGTCGCCGATGTCACCGCCCGCGCCGAGGTCGAAGCGATCTGGGGCGCACCCATTCCCACGCAACCCGGTCGCGGCATCGACGCCATCCTGCGTTCGGCCGCGGACGGATCGCTGACCGCCCTGGTCGTGGGCGGTGTCGATCCGGCCGACACGCCCGATCCCGCCTGCACGGCCGAAGCCCTGGAGCGGGCCGGCTTCATCGTCAGCCTGGAGGTGCGGCACAGCGCGGTGACCGCGCATGCCGACGTCGTCCTGCCCGTCGCGCCGCCGGCCGAGAGGGCCGGCCGCTATGTCACGTGGGAAGGCCGGCGCCGGCCGTTCGAGCTGACGATCCCCGGGACGGGCTCGCTGGCCGACCACCGCGTGCTCGACGCGCTGGCCGAGGAACTCGACGTTGCGCTGAACCTCGCGAGCCTGGAGGCCGTGCGCGACGAGCTGGTGCGGCTGGGCCCAGTCACCTCGCGCCCGGCGGCGCCGAACGTCGGGCCGCTGACCGCGGCTGGGGTCGAGCCCGGTCAAGCCCTGCTCGCCACCTGGCCCGAGCTGATCGACGCCGGCCGGATGCAGGACGGCGACGAGCATCTGGCCGGCACCGCCAAGCCGGTTCGGGCGCGGATCAACGCGGCGACCGCGGCCGAGGTCGGCGTGGCCGAGGGCGAGCTGATCGCGATCGGCACCGAGCAGGGCGTGCTGGTGCTGCCGGTCGCGCTCGACGCGCTGCCCGACCGGGTGGTGTGGCTGCCGACCAACGCGCGCGGCTGCGCCGTGCGGGCCACACTCGGCGCGCACGCCGGCGCAACCGTCACCCTCACCCGGTCAGAGGCCCCACCTGTCGTCGGCCAGGACGGAGGCGAAGCATGATCGTCGAAGCGGCCTCGCAGAACCTCCCCGGATTCGGCAACCAGCCGTTGTGGATCACGCTGATCAAGGTCGTCGCGGTCTTCGCGTTCCTCGTCGTCATGACGCTGTTCGCGATCGTCTTCGAGCGCAAGGTCGTCGGACGCATGCAGAACCGGATCGGTCCGAACCGGACCGGCCCGTGGGGCGTCCTGCAGTCGCTCGCCGACGGCGTGAAGCTCGCGTTCAAGGAAGAGATCATCCCGGTCCTGGCCGACAAGCCGATCTACTTCCTGGCGCCGATCATGTCGGCGACGCCGGCGTTCGTCGCGTTCTCGGTCATCCCGTTCGGGCCCCAGGTGTCGATGTTCGGCCACCACACCGCGCTGCAGCTCACCGACCTGCCGGTGGGCGTCCTCGTGGTCTTCGCCTGCTCATCCCTCGGCGTCTACGGCATCGTCCTGTCCGGCTGGGCGTCCGGTTCGACGTATCCGCTGCTCGGCAGCCTGCGCTCCGCGGCCCAGATGATCTCCTACGAGGTTGCGATGGGTCTCTCGATGGTCGCGGTGTTCCTGTTCGCCGACAGCATGTCCACCTCGCAGATCGTCGCCGGGCAGCACAAGCTGTGGAACGTCGTCCCGCTGTTCGTCTCGTTCGCGATCTACTCGGTGGCCGTCGTCGGCGAGACCAACCGGGCGCCGTTCGACCTGCCCGAGGCCGAGTCCGAACTCGTCGGCGGCTTCCACACCGAGTACTCGTCGTTCAAGTTCGCGATGTTCTTCCTCGCCGAGTACATCAACATGGTCACCGTCTCGGCGCTGGCGACGACGCTGTTCCTCGGCGGCTGGCGCGCCCCGTGGCCGCTGTCCTTGTGGGACGGTGCCAACTCGGGCTGGTGGCCGATGCTGTGGTTCACCGCCAAGGTCATCGCGATCATCTTCGTGTTCGTGTGGCTGCGCGGCACGCTGCCCCGGCTGCGCTACGACCAGTTCATGGCCTTCGGCTGGAAGGTCCTCATCCCGATCAACCTGGTGTGGATCCTCGCCGTCACGTCCATCCACGTCCTGCGCGACCGCAACTGGCCGGCCTGGCAGGCCACCGCGGTCCCGCTGTTCATCGTGCTGCTGATCGTGGTCGTCCCCGGCTTGATGATCTGGGAGGGCGCGACGGCCAGACGCGCTGCCCAACTCGCCGAGGACGACGAGGACGAGGCCGAGCTGCCCACGACGTTCCCGGTTCCACCGATGGACCTCGTGGTGCCGACGCCGCCGCGCCAGCTCGCCCGAGCGACCGCGCGCCGGCGGGCGCCCGAGCTCGACGCTGATCCGGACGGAGACCCCGATGTCTGACCTGCCCGCATCCCCAGGAGCCCGGGGAATCCCGGCGTCCGCACCCGAACCGACCGGTTCGGCCGTCGGTTTCGCCAAGGGCTTCGGGCTGACCTTCTCGACGATGTTCAAGAAGGTCTACACCCAGCAGTACCCGTTCGACTTCTACCCGACGCAACCGCGCTACCACGGCCGGCACGTGCTCAACCGGCACCCGGACGGGCTGGAGAAGTGCGTCGGCTGCGAGCTGTGCGCGTGGGCCTGCCCGGCCGACGCGATCTACGTCGAGGGTGGCGACAACACCGATACCGAGCGTTACTCGCCCGGCGAGCGCTACGGGGCGGTGTATCAGATCAACTACCTGCGCTGCATCTTCTGCGGGCTGTGCGTCGAGGCCTGCCCGACCCGGTCGCTGACGATGAGCAACGAGTACGAACTCGCGCTCGACAACCGCCAAGAGTTGATCTACACCAAGGAGCAGTTGATGGCTCCGCTGCTGCCCGGTATGGAGGCACCGCCGCATCCGATGCGTCTTGGCGAGGACGAGAAGGACTACTACACCGTCGCATCCCAGGCCCCGCTGCAGCAGGGTGCCGCGCAGAGCACGGCGAACGTGGCCGGAAAGCCCATCACCGGCCGCGCGATCGAGGTAGGTAGGCACCACGGATGAGCGCAATCTTGGCTGCGGGGGCCGGCCTCACCAACGGTGAGGTTCCGCTGGGTGAGGCGGTCGCGTTCTGGGTGCTGGGTCCGGTCTCGCTGGCCGGCGCGCTCGGCACGGTGCTGCTTCGCAATGCG
>JAVHVH010000054.1:0-2842 GCA_032160665.1 Pseudonocardiales bacterium | reverse complement strand
GCATTCCGGCCAACCTCGCCCTGGCCGAGAACAACGCCCGGGTCGCGGCACTGGTCGCGGCCGAATTCGCCGGGGCGCGCTGAGCGAGGAATGCCACCTGACTGCGCCAGCCCCGCCCCGACGTCCTGGTGGTGGGCAGGGCCAACGTCGACCTCCGCCTGGACGTCGTACGGCTTCCGGCGCCAAGTCACACGACGCTGGCCGCGTCTAGCGGTACCGGGGTCGGCGGCAAGGCGGCGTGAACCAGGCCGTGGCCGCGGCTCGTGCGGGCGCCCAGACCGCGTTCGTCGGTGCGGTGGGGGCCGACGGCAACAACATGATCATTGTCGAGTCGGGTGCCACCGCGACGCTGGCTCGGGCCAGCGCCGCCGCCGGCCCAAGCGGTCCTGCGCGAGAAGGAGATTGCTCATGACCAGTCCCACCGCGGCTGCGAACCGGCCGACGCCGATAATCCTGGACTGCGACCCCGGCCACGACGACGCGTTCGCGATCATGTTGGCAGCGGCCCACCCGGCGATCGAACTCCGGGCGGTGACCACCGTCTCGGGCAACGGCTCGGTAGACAAGGTCACCGAGAACGCCCGCCGAGTCTGCACGATGGCCGGACTGCTCGATACGGTCATCGCCCGAGGAGCCGATCAGCCACTGGTCGCTGACGCAGAGGCCGCGGTCGAGATCCACGGCGAGAGCGCGCTCGACGGCGCCGAACTGCCCGAGCCCCGGGTGTCGCTGTCGCCGCTGCCAGCCGTCGAGCAGATGGTGGAAATCATCGAGTCCAGCGACGTGCCGGTGACGCTGGTGGCCACCGCGCCGCTGACCAACGTGGCGACGCTGCTGCGTGATCACCCCGACACCGCGGCCAAGCTCACCGGTATCAGCCTGATGGGCGGCAGCGCGACCCGCGGCAACTGGCGCCCGTACGCCGAGTTCAACATCTGGGGCGACCCGGAGGCGGCCGAGATCGTCGTCAACAGCGGGCTGCCAATCCGGTTAACGGGGCTCGACGTCACGCACCAGGCGCTCGCGACAGCCGCCGTGCTCGACGAGCTGCGGGCTCAGAACACAGTGTTGTCGCAGATCTGCGTTGACCTATTGCTGTTCTTCGCCGACACCTACCGGACCGTGTTCGGCATGCCCGACCCGCCGTTGCACGATCCATTGGCCGTGCTCGCAGTCGCCCACCCGGACTGGATGACCTGGCAGCGCTGCAACGTGGCGATCGAGACGACTGGCCGCTACACCCGCGGCGCCACGGTCATCGACCTGGACGGAGTCACTGGGGCGCCGCCGAACGTCGACGTCGCCCGGTCACTGGATGTAGACCGGTTCTGGCGGCTCATGCTCGACTCCGTGGCCAAGCTCGGCGGCGCCCCCGAGGGTGGGACAACGCGCTCACACGCGAGCTGATCCCGCTCATACGCGAGCTGATCCATTGGGACAGCCAGTCGAGTACCCGCGCAGGTTGCGCTGATGCGAGAGACCGGCGGCAATCCGCTGGCGATCGTGGAGCTGTCGGCTGCGCTCCGATGCGCCACCGAACGGCCGTGATCCGGCGGTGGGACCTGGGCCGACGAAGCGTCTCGCAGGAGAGCACAAAGCGGCGTCAGCCGAATCGGAGGTCAGGCCGGGACCAAGGCCGCCGACCGTACCCACCATCGTTGAAACCCCGGGGAGCACGGCCGGAAGCACGAACCAGATCCTCCCTGCCGAATACCGGGCGGCCGTCCGGCGTCGATTTGGGTCACGCACTGCGTCGTTCTGGGCGCGCGTGCCCGCCTCGGGCTACGTCGGTGGCGTTGTGATCTGGACGTGTGAGTCGGTTCTGGCGTGTCGAGGGGCCGGACTGATCGCGCTCGCGGGGTGACGAGGTGGTGTGCAGCCGATCGCGCAACTGGCGTTCGCGTGGTGAGTCGCGGCGCTCGAGGCGGTGGTCGAGTATCTCGGCGGCGACGTCGTGCCAGCCGGCCTGCAGCGCACAGTGGATGAGCGTGTCCTCGACGACCTGTTGCTGCGCCACGCTGCCTCCGAGCTGCTCGACGCCGCGCAGCGCGAGCAGGCCCTCGGTGGCCCGGCCGGGGTCGCCGTGCACGACATCGCACAGTGCGTCGGCGAGCGGCGCCACGGTTTCCACGAACGGAGCAGTGTCGCGCGCGCGGGCCTATCCGCGCAGTTGCGCGAGCCGGTGGCAGTCGTCGGCTGCGGCGAAGGCGATCGCGACGTGCAGCGCCGCGAACGGCGTCGGAGGCTCGGCGAGCAGCGTCGGCGGGATGCTGTCAAGGACGTCTTCGATTCGGCCGACGGGACCGGCGCCGGCAAGCCTCGCGCGCCAGAGCAGGGAGGCGGAGTCGACGAGCGCGCGGGTGCCGCTCACCGTCGGCGGCGCGAGCTGATCGGTGTAGCGGCGGGCCACCGCTTTGTAGTCGCCGAGTGCGAGTTCGTGCAGCGCGGCGTGCCAGGAGAAGTGCGCGCGGTGTGATGCGCGGGCCCCGCAGGTTGCGATCCAGTCGTCCAGCCAGGCCAGGCCGGCGCGGTGGTCACCCGTCTTGTAATGGACGTGTGCCTTCGCATGGACGGCATGCCCGGAAGCGGGCTCGAAGATGAGCGCGCGGGCAGCAAGCTCGCCGGCCTCGTCGAAGCGTTCCTGCTCCTGCCTAATGAAGGCGAGCATGCCGAGGATGCTCGAACTACCTCGCGTTTGACAAGTCGCGTGAGTTGGCCGGGAGCGGCAAGCGGCCGCTGCGACTCGTGACTGACGCCCTCCGAGGTGGCGTGCGCGACGGTGCCGTACGGCGGTGGCGATGCTGTCAGACGCATGGCCCCTAAGTTGGCCCGCGGTTCGATG
>JAVHVH010000044.1:0-33933 GCA_032160665.1 Pseudonocardiales bacterium | reverse complement strand
TCACCGCCGCGGTGGCCCGCACCATCGCCGCGCGCCAGCTGCGCTCGGAGTGGCGCTACGCGATCCTCGACGACGCCGGCCGGCTGCTGTTCGACGGCCTCACCCGCCGCCGCCCCCGCGGTGTCGTGTCGCCGGCGCAGGCGGTGGGCGGGATCGTCGAACTGCACGTGCCGCTCACCCTGCTCGCCGACCCCGACCTCGCCGGTGCGCATCCGGGCTGGGCCGACCTGCTGCGCGACCTGGCCCGCCAATACGCCACCCGCCAGCGCCCGGCCCAAGACCCGACCGCGCGCTTCCCCGGCCGGGCGCTGCGCCGGCACAGCCAGATCAGCTTCCAAACCTGCCTGTTCCCCGGCTGCCGCCGCCCAGCCGCCGACTGCGAGCAGGATCATCGCCGCGAGCACGCCCGAGGCGGGCGCACCGAAGCCGCCAACCTCGCCCCCGGCTGCCGCCACGACCACGACCTCAAGACCACCCGCGGCTGGCGCCTGACCCGCCACAACCAGCACACCTTCGCCTGGATCAGCCCACTCGGCCGACGCCACCTCGTCCACATTCCGGCAATCGCGCCCCCACTACCGCCACCCCAACCACGACCACCCGAACCCGACACCACCCACCCGAGCCTGAGCAGCGCCTACAACGACGCCGCCGACACCTCACGCCGACCGACCTTCAACCCAGTCACCCAACGCGGGCGACCACTGACCCCACCACCGACCAACCACGAACCTCGCCAGGGGCCCGACCCGACCGAACCCGACCCGCCACCATTCTGACCATCCCGGCCGGGCCGCAACTGTCCGCCGACGACCCAGCGGCGCCGCGCGCGGCGCCCACCAACCGTCCTACAGCCGCAACACGGACTCCAAAACAAATCCCCCGGCCCGCACACCCGAGCCCGAACACCGTTGTCCCCCCGACGAACTAACGGGCGCCGGCACTAGCGTCGCCGTCATGGACATCGACTTCCTCGCCCACCTGCGCAGTGACGCCGCCCGCTTCGGCGAGGTGCTCCGCGATGCCGACCCGGCGACCCGGGTGCCGCCGTGCCCGGACTGGGACGCCGACGACCTGCTGTGGCACCTCGCTGAGGTCTTCCTCTTCTGGGCGACGATCGTGCGCGAGCGCCTCGCCGAGCCCGACGCGGCCGAGGACGCGAAGCCGCCGCGACCGGCCGACCACGCCGGGCTGCTCGCGCTGTACGACCGGGCCACCGCCGAGTTGGTCGCCACCTTGGAGGCCACGCCGGACGACACGCCGTGTTGGACGTGGTCGGACGATCACCGCGCCGGCTTCGTGCGTAGGCGGATGTCCCACGAGGCACTGATCCATCGCCTCGACGCCGAGATCACGACCGGCGCGCTGACCGACGTCGATCCGGCCCTTGCCGCCGACGGCGTGTACGAAGCGCTCCAGCACTTCTACGGCGGCTACCCCGACTGGTCCGACTACCGCGCCGACGGACCCATCGGGCGAGTGCGCACCACGGACACCGGCGGTGAATGGATCGTCCGGCTGGGCGGATTCAGCGGGCTGAGCCCGAACACCGGGAAGGCCTACGACAACGAACCGTCACTCGAGATCGTCGAGGACGGCGCGCCGACGTTCACGGTCAGCGGCCCGGCGCGCGATCTCGACGCCTGGATCTGGAACCGCCCCACGCTCACCGAGGTCGCCGTCGATGGTGACCATGCGGACTTCCAGGCCTTCGCCGCCATCATCGCCAAGGGCGTCGACTGACACCGGCTACGCCTGCCCGGCCGCCCGTCGCCCCGTCCCCCGTGCTTGATCAACACAGCCCCAAGTCCTCCGTGCTTGATCAACACGGCCGAATGGCGACGGGGCCAGCCGGAACTCTCTGTTGATCAATCGGTCGCGGCGGCGGCAGCGCGCGCGGCGGCCGGAAGCGCGGCTTGGATGATCGCCAGCGCGTCCTCGTCCATCGCCGAGTTGACGAACCAGGCCTCGAACGCCGACGGCGGCAAGTACACCCCGGCGTCCAGCATCGCGTGGAAGAACGGCTTGTAGCGGTACGTCGCCGCGGCCTGCGCCCCGGCGAAGTCGACCACCGGCGCACCGGCGAAGAACACCGAGAACAGGTTGCCCGCGTACTGCACCTGGTGTTCCACACCGGCGGCGGCGAGGGCCGAGGACGCCATCGCCCCGATCGTCTGCGCGTTGGCGTCCAGGGCCGCGTACACCGACGCGTCGGCGAGACGCAGCGTCGCCAGTCCGGCCGCGACCGCAACCGGGTTCCCCGACAGCGTCCCCGCTTGGTACACCGGCCCGGCCGGCGCGAGCCGCGCCATGACCTCGGCGCGACCGCCGAATGCCGCGGCCGGCAGCCCACCGCTCATGACCTTGCCGAACGTGTAGAGGTCGGCGTCCACCGGATCCAGTCCGTACCAACCCGACGCCGACACCCGGAAGCCGGTCATCACCTCATCCATGATCAACAGCGCGCCGTGGCGCGCCGTGATCAACCGCAGGGCGAGGTTGAAGCCGCCGACCGGGGCAATCGCGCCCATGTTCCCGGCCGCGGCCTCGGTGATGACGCACGCGATGTCCGACCCGAACTCGGCAAAGCAGGCCTCGAGCGCCGGGACGTCGTTGTACGGCAGCACGATCGTCTCGGCGGTCTGGGCACCGGTGACGCCAGGGGTGTCCGGCAGCCCGAACGTCACCACGCCCGACCCGGCCGAGGCCAGCAGCGCGTCGACGTGCCCGTGGTAGCAGCCGGCGAACTTGACCACCCGGTGCCGGCCGGTGAATCCGCGCGCGAGCCGGATCGCCGACATCGTCGCCTCGGTGCCAGAGTTGACGAGCCGCACCTGCTCGACCGGAGCCACCCGCCGCACCAGTTCCTCGGCGAGTTCGGTCTCGCCCGCGGTGGGGGTTCCGAACGACAGCCCCGACGCCGCCGCGGCCTGCACCGCCGACACGACCTCGGGATGCGCGTGCCCCAGGATCATCGGCCCCCAGGACGACACGAGATCGACGTAGCGACGCCCGTCCGCGTCCACCAGGTAAGCGCCCGACCCGCTCACCATGAATCGCGGGGTACCCCCCACCGCGCGGAAGGCGCGCACCGGGGAGTTCACCCCGCCGGGGATGACCTGCTGAGCGCGGGCGAACAGGGCGGCGGAGGCGGGCGCGTCGGACACGAGCCCAGTCTCCCAAACCGGCCCGCGGGCGGTGCGAACGCAGCCGTGCGGCAGGATCGAGCGCGACTCCGGCGAAGCGCAGCGAGAGGCGGAACGGCATGAACATCGAGGGCAGCGTCGCGGTCGTCACCGGCGGGGCCTCCGGGCTGGGGCTGGCCACGGCCCGCCGGCTGGCCGCCGCGGGCGCGCACGTCGCGATCATCGACCTCCCGTCCGCGCCCGGGGCGGAGGCGCTCGACACCATCGCGGGCAACGCGGTGTTCGCACCCGCCGACGTCACCAGCGAGGACGAGGTCCGCGAAGCGCTCGATACCGCGGCGACGCTCGGGCCGATACGGGTCGCCGTCAACTGCGCCGGTATCGGCACGGCCGGCCGGGTGATCGGCAAGAACGGAGTGCTGTCGCTCGACCAGTTCGCCCGCGTCGTCACCGTCAACCTCATCGGAACCTTCAACGTGATCCGGCTGGCGGCCGAGCGCATCCTCGCCGCCGACGTCATCGACGGCGAGCGCGGCGTCATCGTCAATACCGCCTCCGTCGCGGCGTTCGACGGACAGATCGGCCAGGCGGCCTACTCCGCGTCCAAGGGCGGGGTGGTCGGCATGACGCTGCCCATCGCCCGCGACCTCGCCGACAAGCTGATCCGCGTGATGACGATCGCCCCGGGGCTGTTCAAGACGCCGATGCTCGAGGGTCTGCCGCCCGAGGCGCAGGACTCGCTCGGCCGGCAGGTGCCGCACCCGAGCCGGCTCGGCGACCCCAGCGAGTACGCCGCGCTCGTCGAGCACATCGTCGCCAACCCGATGCTCAACGGCGAGGTGATCCGCCTGGACGGCGCGATCAGGATGGCGCCGCGGTAACCGCCCGTCTCGCTAGGGTCCTCGTCCATGGCGATGCTGCATCTGCGGGTGGTGTGTCCGCAGCCGATGGTGGCCGACGTGGTGGACGCGCTGACCAGCCATACCGGAGCCATCGCGGTCACCCACGGTCCGGAGTCGTCGCACGGGTACGTCGTCACCGCCGACCTCGCCCGCGAATGCGCCGACGACCTACTGCACACCCTGCATCGCATCGGCGTCCACGACGCGGGAATGATCGCCCTCAATCCCGTCGACACCGCCCTCGGTCGCCTCGTCACCGACGCCGAGGACGACGCACCGGGTGAGGCCGCCGATGCCCTGGTGTGGGATGAGCTTGCCGCCCGCACCGGTGAGGACTCCGCGCTCACCGGCGTCTTCGTCGCGTTCATGGTGCTGGCCACGCTGCTCGCGTCGATCGGGGTGGTCACCGATTCGGCGGTCACCGTCGTGGGTGCGATGGTCGTCGGTCCCGAGTTCGGCCCGCTGGCCGGGTTGGCGGTGGGCCTGTTCCGTCGGCGCGCCGGCATCGCTCGCCGCGGCGCGGTGGCGTTGCTCGTCGGCTTCCCGGCCGCGATCGTCATCACGGGCTTGCTCGCGCTGGTGGCCCGGGGCGTCGGCCTGATCCACTCGAGTGACATCGTCGGAACCGGACGCCAGACCGAGTTCATCTACCACCCGGGGTGGTTCTCGTTCATCACCGCGCTGGTCGCGGGGACGGCGGGGATGCTGTCGCTGACATCGAGCCGGTCCGCCGCGCTCGTCGGCGTCTTCATCTCGGTGACGACGATCCCGGCGGCGGGCAACGCCGCAGTCGCCGGCGTGCTGGGCCAGTGGCCCGAAACCTGGCAGTCGCTGCTGCAGCTGGCGATCAACCTGGTCGGCATCGTCGCGGCCGGGATCGTCACACTCGCGATCCTGCGGGCCCTCAGGCCGGGTCAGCCAGCTCGCGGCGCATGACGATCCGGCGCCCGACCGCGTCCAGTCCGACGGCGTGCTCCCACGCGCGGAACTCGGCCAGCCCCGGCGTGACCTCGGACGTCTCGACCCAACCCCGCGCCGCGTAGTACGGACCGTTCCACGGCACGTCGGCATAGGTGATCAACGTGATCGCGGCGTACTGGTGTTCGCGAGCCCAGCTGCAGGCCCGGTCAAGCAGCCGGCTGCCGACGCCCTGACGCATCCACTTCGGGATCACCGCGATCTCCTCGATGTGCGCCAGCCCGTCCACCTCGTCCACCCGGATGAAGGCGATCGGCGGACGGCCGACGACGAAGATCGCGGCCGCGCCGGGCAGCTCCTCGTCCGGGAACGGGATCTCCGGCAACTCGTAACCCGCCATCCGGAAGACGGTCTCGGCGCGGCGGTCGATCTCGGCGAGCTGCGACAGGTCGTCCTTGTCGGCGGCGCGGACGTCGTGGTCCTTGCTGCTGGGTCCGGCTCCGGTCAGGCCGAGGGCGGCTTCGAGCCGGTCGGGGTGGCGGGTGGGGATGACGATGTCCTCGCCGTCGAAGAGCCGGACGGTGATGCCCTTCATGCCGCGCGGCATGCCGGTCGTCCAGCCCAGCACCGGCAGCTCGTCGTCCACGCCGATGGCTGATCCGACGATCTCGGCCCGCCCGATCGACTCGTCCCCGACCCGCAGCTCGTCGGCATCGAGCCGCAGGGACTTCGTCGACCGCGCCGCGTAGACGATGAGCAGGTCGACGCCGACGACCAGCACGATCGCGAGGATCCAGCCGGGGAGGTGCGCGAGGCCGCCGCCGAAGGACAGGTCGAGCACGAAGCCGGCGAGCAACAGCCCGAGGAAGAACCACACGCTGGCGTACGTGCGTCCCGGCTCGTCGTATGACGCGGGCTCGGCGGCGCTCACCGCGGGCTCGCTCACCGGAGCAGGTTAGCCACCTCGGCGGCCCAGTACGTGAGGACGATCGACGCACCGGCGCGCTTGATCGACGTCAGCGTCTCGAGGATGACCCGTTCGCGATCCAGCCAGCCGCGCTCGGCCGCCGCTTCGACCATCGCGTACTCGCCACTGATCTGGTACGCCGCGACCGGCACGGGGGACGCGTCGGCCACCACCCGCAGGACGTCCAGGTAGGGCAGGGCCGGCTTCACCATGACGAGGTCCGCGCCCTCGGCAACGTCCAGCGCGACCTCGGCGAGCGCGTCGGCGATCGACCGGGTCGCGTCCTGCTGGTAGCTGGCCCGGTCGCCCTGCAGCGAGGAGTTGACCGCCTCGCGGAACGGGCCGTAGAAGCCGGACGCGTACTTGGGCGCGTAGGCCAGGATGCCGGTGTCGACGTGGCCGGCGGTGTCGAGCGCCTGGCGCACCGCCCCGACCTGGCCGTCCATCATCCCGCTCGTGCCGAGCAGGTGGGCTCCGGCTTCGGCCTGCGCGAGGCCCATCGCGGCGTAGCGGAGCAGGGTCGCGTCGTTGTCGACGGCGCCGGTGTCGTCCAGGACGCCGCAGTGGCCGTGGTCGGTGAATTCGTCCAGGCACAGGTCGGCCATGAGGACGGTGGCATCGCCGAGTTCGGCCGCGAGCCGGCGCAGCGCCACATTGAGGATTCCGTCCGGGTCGTCGGCGCCGGACCCACAGGCGTCCTTCGCCTCCGGCACCCCGAAGATCATCAGCCCGCCGACGCCGGCCTCGACGGCTTCGACGGCGGCCTTCACCAGCGACTCCTGGGAGTGCTGGACGACGCCCGGCATCGACGAGATCGCGGCGGGCTCGGCCAGCCCCTCGCGCACGAACATCGGCAGGACGAGATCGCTCGGGCGCAGCGCGACCTCGCTGACCAGCCGCCGCAGCGCTGGCGTGCGGCGCAGCCGGCGCGGGCGCGAGACCGGGAACGGTGGCAGTTCGGGCAGCGTCACGCCTTCAAGATTACGCGTGGACAACTGTCGCCGGCCGCTGATCTTCCTGCACCTGAAGCCAGCCGACCTTCCTGCACCCGACACGCCCACCGGCACCCAGCGCAGGAAGATCACCCGCCAGCCCCCGCCAGCACCGCCGGCCAAGACCAGCCCAGACCCGCACCCGAAGCCCCGACCTGCGCGGCCGGCGAAGTGTCAGTGGGTCGCGCGGCGTCCCGGCGAGCGCGCGGCCTTCTTCGCGGCCACCGCGGCGGCCTTCTCCTTCTCGGCCGCGGCGCGGGCCACGGCGAACTCGGCGAGCGCATCGATCAGCGCCGGCACCGTCGCCGACTCGGGCTGCACGTCCACACGCAGTCCGAACTCGCGCGCCGTGGCCGCCGTCTGCGGGCCGATACAGGCCACGACGGTCCGGGCGTGCGGCTTGCCGGCGATCCCGACCAGGTTGCGCACCGTCGACGAGGACGTGAAGCACACCGCGTGGAACCCGCCCGACTTGATGGCGTCGCGAATCTCGGCCGCGGGGGGCGCGGCGCGCACCGTGCGGTACGCGGTCACGTCGTCGATCTCCCAGCCCAGCTCGCGCAGGCCGGCGGCCAGCGTCTCGGTCGCGATGTCGGCCCGCGGCAGCAGCACGCGGTCGATCGGGTCGAGGACGTCGTCGAACGGCGGGAAGTCCGCGAGCAGGCCCTCCGAGGACTGCTCACCCGAGGGCAGCAGTTCCGGCTTGATCCCGAACGCGCGCACCGCATCGGCCGTGGCCTCGCCGACGCACCCGATCTTGACGCCGGCGAATGCGCGGGCGTCCAGGCCGAACTCCTCGAATTTCTCCCGGACCGCTCGCACCGCATTCGTCGAGGTGAACACGATCCACTCGTAGCGGCCGGTGACCAGGCCCTTGATCGCCCGCTCCATCTGGGTGGGCGTGCGCGGCGGCTCGACGGCAATCGTCGGGACCTCGACCGGCACCGCGCCGTAGGAACGCAGCCGCTCGCTCATCGCGCCGGCTTGCTCCTTGGTCCGCGGGACGAGGACCTTCCAGCCGTAGAGCGGCCGGGACTCCCACCACGTCAGCTTCTCGCGCTGGGCCGCGGCCTTGCCGACCGTGACGACGACCGTGCCGGTCATGCCCACCGCGACCAGGTCGAGCTCGCCGAGCTGCCCGACGACGGTCTGCTGGCCGCTCGTCGTGCCGCCACAGCTGATCGCGACGGCGAGGTCGGGCTTGAGCCCGTTGGCGACGAGCTGCTCCCCGACGTACGCGACGTCGTCCGCGTGGACGGTGAGGACGAGCGTGCCCGTGGCATGAGCCAGCGCGTCGTAGTCAGCAGCAGTGACGTCGCGGATGTCGGCCTCGGTGCGCGTGCCGCCCACCGGGACGCCCGCGTAGGCCGCGGTCCCGACACCGAGCGCGATGCCGGGCACCACATCGAACGCGATGACGGTCTTCGCGACCGCGAGGGCCTCCTTCACCGCGTCGTCGTCGGCGAACGGGTCGCCGCTCACGAGGCGCACCACGGTCGAACCGGCCCGGGCATCGGCAAGCAGTCCCTTGGCGGTCTCGGCCGGCGTGGTCTCGGCCAGGCGCACATCCGCGACCGCGAGGTCGGTGATGGATCGAGGCACCGCGGCGTCGGCCACCACGATGTCGGCACCGCGGATTGCCTCCACGGCGTGCGTCGTCAACAGCCCGGGGTCACCAGGACCGGATCCCACGAAGGTGATCCGTCCGGCGATCTTGCGCGCGCGGGTCATCTAAAGCTCCCCATCATCGTGTCTGCACCGTCGGCGATCAGCTCGGCGGCAAGCCGTCGGCCAACGCCGTCGGCATCGGTTGTCGGACCAGTGGCCGAGAGCCGGACGGCGTCGCTGCCGTCGAGCGCGGTCACTGATCCACGTAGGAAAACTTCGGGTCCGGAATCGCCTTCGGCGATCTCGGCGAGCGCCCCGACCGGCGCCGAGCAGCCGGCCTCAAGCGCGGCGAGCAGGGCCCGCTCCGCGGTGACGGCGGCCCGCGTATCGGCGTCGTCGAGCCGGGCGAGCACCTCGATGGCCGCAGCATCGGACGTGCGGCACTCGATCGCCAGCGCACCCTGAGCCGGCGCCGGGAGCACCTGGATCGGGTCGAGTACCTCGGTGACCACGGCGTCTCGACCGAGCCGGCGCAGGCCGGCGTAGGCCAGCACGACGGCGTCCAGCTCACCCTCGGCAACCCGTCGCAGCCGGGTGTCGACGTTGCCGCGCAGCGCGACGATTTCAAGGCCCAGGCCGAGCGCGCGTAGCTGAGCGGTCCGGCGCGGCGAGCCGGTGCCGACCCGTGAGCCCGGCGGGAGCTCGCCGAGCACCAGCCCGTCGCGCGCCACCAGGGCGTCCCGGGCGTCCTCGCGCAGCGGCACCGCGGCGATCGTGATGTCCGCTTCGGGCGCGGTGGGCAGGTCCTTGTAGGAGTGGACGGCGACGTCGATCTCGCCGGTCAGCAGGGCGGTGCGCAGCGCCGACACGAAGACGCCGGTGCCGCCGATCTGGGTCAGCGCCGCCGCGGAGCGATCGCCCTCGGTCACGATCGGAACGATCTCGACGGGCACGCCCAAGGCCGCCGCGACGGTATCGGTCTGCGTGCGCGCGAGCGCGCTGGCGCGGGTGCCCACGCGCAGGGTGCGAGTGGCGGTCATGTGTTTCCCTCCCGCGCGGTCGGCCGGACGGCGGCGACCGATTCAGCCGCGGCGGGATCGAGGTCGAACAGTTCGCGAAGCGCGGCGGCGTACTGGTCCCCGCCCGGGGTGGACGCGAGTTCCTTCACCCGGACGGTCGGCGCATGCAGCACCTTCTCGACCGCGCGCCGCACGGCGTCGGCGACCTCGCGGCGGTCGGCCGGGGAGAGCTCCGGCGTCCGGGTGTCGAGGCGCGCGAGCTCGGCGTCGATCACCTGGTTGGCCCGGGCCCGCAACGCGGTGACCGTCGGCGCGACGGCCAGTTGCTGCTGCTCGGCGAGGTGGTTGCTGAGTTCGGCGGCGACGATGGCGGACGCCGCGGCGACCTCCTGGTCGCTGACCATCGCGCCACCGGTGCGGAGCGCCTCGAGGTCGACGTAGGTCACGCCGGGAATGACGGCGACGGCCGGGTCGACGTCACGGGGCAGCGCCAGGTCGAGCACGACCAGCGGGCGATCAGGACGCGCGCCCACCATGTCGGTTTCGACGACGAGGCCGGTGGAGCCGGTGGACGAGATCAGCACGTCGGCCGTGGACAACTCGCTGGCCAGGTCGGTCAGCGGCACGGACCGTCCGCCGAGGCTCGTCGCCAGCCGCGCTGCGCGCTCGGCCGTGCGATTGGCGACGACGATGTCGGTGACGCCGCGGCGGCGCAGGGTGGCGCCGGACAGCGCCCCCATCGAACCGGCGCCGACGATCAACACCCGGCGCCCCGCGAGCGGGCCGAGCACGTCCTCGGCGTGGTCGAGCGCGACCGACACGATGGAGGCACCCGCACGGTCGATGCCGGTCTCGGCGTGGACCCGCTTGCCGACCCGCAACGCGGTCTGGGCCAGGTCATGCAGCACCGACCCGACCGTGCCCAGCTCGGTGCCGTACGCGTACGCGGCGCGCAACTGGCCGAGGATCTGCGACTCCCCGATCACCATCGAATCCAGCCCGGACGCGACGGTGAACATGTGCTGGGCGGCGGCCTCGGCGACGTGCACGTAGAGGTAGTCGGAGAGATCGGACATCTCCAGACCCGCGTGGCGGGCCAGGATCCCGCGAAGTTCGGCCTCGCCCGGGTGGAAGCGGGCGACGTCGGCGTAGATCTCGATGCGGTTGCAGGTGGAGAGCAGCAGCACCTCGCTGATCGTCTCGGCCCGGTGCAGCTCGTCGAGAATCTTGCCGATCTCGTCCCCCGCGACGGCGGCGCGCTCGAGCACCGAGACCGGCGTGGTCCGGTGCGACAGCCCAACGACGATGACGCTCATGGCCGTCCTCGCTTCGCTCCGGGCGGCCATGCGGAGACGCCATACCGTGGGATCGCTCGCTGACGCTCGCTCATGCGCGCCTCACCGCCGCCAGCGCCGCCGCGGCCTTGCGGGTCTCATGGAAGGACAGGATCTGCAGCTCGGCGGCGAGGTCGACCTTGCGCAGGTCGACGTGCGCCGGCACCGACAGCACGACCGGGGCGAAGTTCAGGATGCTCGTCACGCCCGCGTCGACCAGCCGGTCGCAGACGTCCTGCGCGGCCGAGGCGGGAACGGACAGGACCGCGATCGTGATGTCGTGCTCGGCGACGACCTGGTCGAGATCGGCGATGTCACGCACCATCAGTCCGCGGATCGTGGAGCCGATGCGGTCCGGGTCGGCGTCGAGCAGTGCCGCGATGCGGAATCCCCGCGAGGCGAATCCTTCGTACCCGGCCAGCGCCTGGCCCAGGTTGCCAACCCCGATCAGGGCCACCGCGCGGTGGACGGTGAGCCCGAGCGTGCGCGAGATCTGCTCGGTCAGAGTGTTGACGTCGTAGCCGACGCCGCGGATGCCGTACGAGCCCAGGAAAGACAGGTCCTTGCGCAGCTTGGCGGAGTTCACGCCCGCGACGGTCGCGAGCTCGTCGGACGACACCGTCGTGACGGTTCGGTCAGCCAGCGTGGTCAGCACCCGCAGGTATGTCGCCAGCCGGGCCACCGTTGCTTCGGGCACGCGACAGCCATTGGCCGAGCGCGCATCGGGGTGTCGGCCGGGGGCGACACCGTCGACGACGGCCTTGCGGCGCGCATCGCGCGGAGTGGTCATCAGCACCTCGAGGCGGGGGACGCGCAGGCTGCGGACCGGCTGGTCTGACGTCGACCCGGTGTGGTAGAAGCGGGGGTTCTTCGCCGGTGAACGCTACGCCGCTCGTGAAAGTTTTCCCAAATCGAGAAGGGCCGTGCTATAGGCATTTGCCAGCCCGCTTCAGCGGGCCAGCGCCTTGCGCAACCGAGGCTCCTCGACCCGCCAATACCCGTGTTCCTTACCGTCGACCAGGATCACCGGGACCCGGTCGGCGTACTCGTCGCGCAGGTCCGCGGAGGCGTCGACGTCGATTTCGCGGTAAGCGAAACCCAGCTCGGTCGACAGCCGCCGCAGCAGCCGCTCAGCGGTCTCGCACAGGTGGCAGCCGGTGCGGGTCACCAGGGCGACGTCGTGGTCACTCGGGGGCATCGACCCGGCCCCGTTCGAGCTGCCACTTCATGATCTTTCCGGTGACGGTGTGCGGCAGCGCGCCGACGACCTCGATGGCGGACGGCAGCTTGAACCGCGCCAGCGACCGGGCCGCGAAAGCGAGCAATTCCTCCGGGTTCAGCGCCGCACCCGCGGCCGCTACGACGAAGGCGCGGACCGCTTCCCCCGTCTCCGGGTCGTGCACCCCGACCACGGCGACCTCCGCGACCCCCTCGGCGGCGGCGAGCACCGACTCCACCTCGGCCGGGTAGACGTTGAAGCCGTTGACGATGACGAGTTCGGCGCTGCGGCCGACCAGGCGCAGCTGGCCGAGGTCGTCCGCGCAGGCGATGTCACCCGTCCCGAACCAGCCGTCCTCGTCCGGACCGTCCGCGCCGTCGGGCCAATAGCCGGAGAACAGGTTCGCGCCGCGGATGAACACCCGGCCGGGATCCCCGTCGTCGACCGGGTCCCCGTCGCCGTCGCGCAGTTCGACCTCCACCCCGGGCAGGGGCAGCCCCACCGAGCCAGGGGTCGGCCGGTCCCGCCCGTCGCCCAGGGCGTTCACCGTGACCACGGGGGCAGCCTCGGTGAGGCCGTACCCGTCGTGGATCGCCACGCCCGCGTCGGCGAACCCGTCCACCACGCCGCGGGCCAGGGTGGCCGAGCCCGACATCGCGAATCGCACGGACGCAAAGCCGGCGCGCATCGTCGGGTGCGCGAGCCAGGCCGCGTACTGACCGGGGACCCCCAGCAGCGCGGTCACCCTCTCCGCGGCCATGACGCCGAGCGTGTCCCCAGCGTCGAAGCGGTCGGCCAGGACGAGCGTCGCGCTGACCCGCAAGGCCATTCCCAGCCCGGCGTTGAGCCCGAAGACGTGGGTGAGCGGAAGCGGGACGAACAACACGTCCTCGCCGGTAATGAGGGGCGGATCGACCGCGGCGAGCTGGTCCAGGTTGGCCAGCAGGGCCCGCGCCGAGAGCATCGCCCCCTTGCTCCGGCCACTGGTGCCGCTCGTGTAGAGGAGGACGGCGAGCTCCTCACCGCCCCGGTCACATCTCGGATCGGGTCCGGAAGGCGCTCCGGCGAGCACGTCTCGCGCCGCCGCGGCGTCGAGGAAGAGCCCGGCTTGAGAGTCGGTCCGGATGTAGTCGACCTCAGGTCCGGTATAGGACGGATTCACCGGAACCGCGACAAGGCCGGCGCGCAGCACGCCCAGATACAGGACGACGAAGTCCGCGCCGGTCGGCAGTTGCAGGGCGACCCGGTCGCCCGGGCGCAAACCCGAGCCGATCAGGGCCAGCGCCGCGGACGTGACCGCCGAGTCCAGCTGCGGGTAGGTCAGGCGAGTCTCACCATCGACGACGGCCAGACGCTGGCCGGCCCGCGCCGCGGCGTGCCGCAGCAGGTCCGACGGGCCGAGAACGCCGCTCACTGGGTGCCCGCAGGCCGCGAGCCGTTCTCGGCGGATCTGGCGTCTGCTCGCACGTCACCGAGCATTGCGAAGGCGCCACCGCGCTGCAACCCGCCCTGCCCCTGCGGGCGATAAACCCGTGCACATGGTGCATCAAGGGACATTGTCATGGACCTCTACGGTAGGGAAGGGTATTCAGCGGGAGATCATCCCGTTAGTGTTAGCACCGTCTTCACATGAGACTCGCAGCGCTTTCCCCCCGGCGAAGAGGTCAACGTAGATGACAGGCGCAGCACGGCCGGTTTCAGGGCGCACCAGCCCTGCGGCTGGCATGCGGGCCCTTGCCGACCTGGTCAACGAAGCGCTCATCGCTTTGGGTACGCAGCCCGCCTTCGCCGGGCCGGTCGTCGCGCAGCAGTCGGCGATCGAGACCACCGCGGTTCCGCACAAGCCCAGCCGAATGCGGGTTCGGTCCTCGCGCAACCTCCGCCCGACGGAGCCGTCGGACGAACCGACTCCGCCCGAGGACGCCCCACCGGCCGACGAGCTCGATGCGGGGGTCGAAGAAGGCCACGTCGAGACCTGGCGCCTCGTTCGGCTCGCCCAGACCGGCGACGGCGAGGCGTTCGGCGTGCTTTATGACCGTTACGTCGACGCGGTCTTCCGCTTCATCTACTTCCGGGTCAACGACCGTTCGCTGGCCGAGGACTTCACCAGCGAGACGTTTCTGCGGGCCTTGCGGCGGATCGGCACGATCACCTATCAGGGCCGCGACATCGGCGCCTGGTTCATCACCATCGCGCGCAACATCGTGCTCGACCACCTCAAGTCGGCCCGACACCGTCTCGAGCTCACCACGGCCGACACCATCGAGGGCAACGAACTCGCGCAGAGCACCGAGAGCGCCGTCCTGGAATCCCTGCAGTCCGAGCGGCTGATGGAAGCCGTGCGACAGCTCGGGGACGAGCAGCGCGAGTGCATCATGCTGCGCTTCGTCCAGGGCCTGTCGGTCAGCGAGACCGCGTCGGTGATGGGCAAGAACGACGGCGCGATCAAGGCGCTGCAGCACCGGGCCGTGCGCAAGCTGGCCGACCTCGTCGGAAAAGAGCTCCGATGAGATCCCATATGAAGCTCACAAGTAACGCCCGGCCTCGCCGATCGTTGATTGAGATGTACCAAGCGCAGGAAACGGTCGGCCCGCACCAGGCGGGCTCGGTCCGCACAACCAGGGGCGGCCAGCATGTCTGAGCATCGTGTTTCGGTGCTGAGCGCAACGCTGCGCCATCATCCCGATCCGCTGAAGTCACGCGACCCACGGGTCCAGGCCGTCCTCGCCGAACTCAAGACGCTGAATTTCGCTCCGGCGCCGCGGGCCCACTTCCGCGCCGAGCTCCGCGCGCAGCTGGTCGCCGTCGCTCCTCGCCTGGTCAGCGAAGGCGCTGCCGTCGAGACACCGATGATCGACATCGTCCCGCGGCCGTCGCCGATCCGTCCGTCGCCGGTCCCGAAGGCCGACCGTCCGCTGCCGCGGGCGGCCGCGCAGCACACCGACCACGACGGAGTGCTCGCCCGCCTGCGCCGGCTGCCCATCGGGCGGCCGCTGGCGATCGCCGCAACGCTCGTCGCCGCCTTCGCGCTGTTGCTCGGTGGCGCGGTCATCATGAGCAAGAAGGCCCTGCCCGGCGACACCCTGTACAGCCTCAAGCGGGCCAGCGAGCAGGTCGAACTCGCCACCGCGTCCAGCAACACCGAGAAGGCGAACTACTACCTCGACTTCGCGAAGACGCGCGTCGACGAGGTGAACTCGCTGCTCAATCGCTCCACGACGAGCGCAGCCGGCAGCGGCGCGCACGCCTCCGGAGGCGTCAACTCGCACACGGCCGGGCTGATCACGTCGACGTTGGCCTCGGCCGACACCGACGTGCGCTCGGCGTCGAAGCTGCTCGGTACCCAGGCCGTCCGGAGCAGTTCGGCCAAGCCCCTCGCCGCGATGACCGACTGGGCTCCTGCACAACTGCAGCGCCTGCACCAGATCGCCGCGGCGATGCCGGCGGGTGACCTGCGAGCTCGGGCCGACTCCTCGGCTCAGCTGGTCACCGCCGCCCTCGCCCGGGCGACGGCCCTGCGTAGCACCGTCGGATGCGCCTGCCTGAACACCGCTCCGTCCGACGAACTCGGCCCGGTGCCGTGTACGCCCTGCACCACCACACCGGGTGTCACCGTGCCCAGGGACATCGGGACCACCCCGCGCCACCCGACGACCGCGCCGTCGGCCAAGCCGAACCAGGGCCCGACGGTGCCCAACCCGGTCATCGTGTCGCCGGACCCGCAGCTGTCCGATTCGCCGACGCCCGAGCCGACCAAGTCGACGCCGGGGATCGTGCTTCCCAGCCTGCCCATCAAGCTTCCGACCAGCGTCCCCACCCTGCCCGTCAACATCAAATCCTGCGCGGCATCGGTCAACCTCGGTCTCATTCAGATCCAGCTCGGCACCTGCCCGACCAGTACAAGCTCAGGTCCTTAGCTGATCTTGCGCGGACATGCCGCGCCCGGGCGTACGAACGCAGCGCACGCGCCCGATTTGTGTCGCCGGCTCGATACCCTGGACCGGTGAGCTCGAGTGGGGACGCGGTCGAGGAACTCGAAGCCGCGCTCCGAGTAGCGCCTGACCCGACCTCCGCCGCGTTCTTCGACGTCGACAACACGATGATGATCGGCGCGTCGATCTTCCACTTCGCCAAGGGCCTGGCCGCTCGCGACTTCTTCTCCTGGCGCGACCTCGTCGCCTTCACCGCGCGGCAATTGCGTTTGCGGTTAGGGGGCGAAAACCCGGCCGACATGCACACCTCGAGAGAGTCCGCCCTGGCCTTCGTCGCCGGGAAGAAGGTCAGCGAGATCGTCGCTCTCGGCGAGGAGATCTTCGACGAGGAGATGTCGGACAAGATCTGGTCCGGGACGCATGCCCTCGCCCGGCTGCACCTCGACGCCGGCCAGCGGGTCTGGCTCGTCACGGCCACCCCGGTCGAGCTGGCGACGATCATTGCGACGAGGCTGGAACTCACCGGTGCGCTCGGCACGATCGCCGAATCCGTGGACGGCGTGTACACCGGTCACCTGGTCGGGGACGTGCTGCACGGCGAGGCGAAGGCGGCCGCCGTCCGCGCCTTGGCCGCCCGGGAGCACCTGGACCTGGCGCACTGCTCGGCGTACTCCGACTCCATCAACGACCTGCCGATGCTGTCCCTGGTGGGCCGGGCCGTGGCCGTCAACCCCGACTCCGCCCTGCGCGCTGAGGCGAAACGGCGCGGGTGGGAGATCCGTGACTTCCGGACCGCACGCAAGGCGGCCCGGATCGGCGTCCCGGCCGCGCTCGGCATCGGCGCCGCGGTGGGGGGCATCGCGGCCGGGATCGCCGCGCGCCGCGCCCAACAGCGGGGGCAGTTCGACCCGGCGTTCGGTGCGATCCGCATGGCGACGCGCCATGCCGGGGGAGTATTCCGGCGAGTCGGCTGAACGCTGCTCAGACGGCCGCCGGAGACCGGTGACGCATCCGGATCGCAAACCCGACCCATGACCCGAGCACGACCAGGCCGATCGTCGCCTGGATGACGTGCTCGTAGGCGATGGGGTACAGGTGCCCGCGCACGTAGTGGGCGATGAACCCGCGGTCGGGGCCGCCCAGCGGCTGCTGCCCGCCGCGCTCGCGCAACTGGTTCTGCAGCGCCGTGAGCGGGCAGGGCACCTTGGTGATGATGATCAGCGCGCCCCAAATTACGGCGAGGATGTGCGGGTAGATCGTCCACGGCCAGCGCCAGGCGATGAACCCGCCGACGATGAGGTAGCCGAGGAAGGCGAAGTGCGCGCCGACCATGACGTCGCCGAGGATGCGCCAGCCCATGAGGATCTACCGCCAGGCAGAGCGGCGCTGTACCAGCAGCCGATACAGCGTGCTCTGAATCGTTTCGCGTACCCGGTCGGTGACATCGAACACGGTGACCGCGTCTTCGGCGGCCTCCGCGTCGTATTCCTCGGTGTGGATGGGCTCCCCGAACTCGATGTACCACTTGCTCGGCAACGGGATCAACCCGAGCGGGCCGAGCCACGGGAAGGTGGGTGTCACCGGGAAGTACGGCAGGTTGAAGAGCCGGGCGAGGGTCTTGGCGTTGCCCAGGACCGGGTGGATCTCTTCCGAGCCGATGATCGACACGGGGATGATCGGGACGCGGGCCTTGAGTGCGGCGTGGACGAAGCCGCCTCGGCCAAAGCGCTGAAGCTTGTAGCGCTCGCTGAACGGCTTGCCGATGCCCTTGAAGCCTTCGGGCCACACGCCGACGAGCTCGCCCGCGGCCAGTAACCGGTCGGCATCCTCGGTACAGGCGAGCGTCGTGCCGGTCTTGCGGGCCAGAGTGCCGATGCCCGGCGCGCTGAACAGCAGGTCCGCGCCCAGCATCCGCAGGTGCCGCCCCGCCGGGTGCTCGACGTGCACGGCCACGGAGGTCATCGCCGCATCGAGTGCCCACAGGCCCCCGGCGTGGTTGGCGACGAGCAGGGCCCCGCCCTCGGCCGGGATGTGCTCGACACCGTTGACCTCGACCCGGAACCACCGCTGGTAGAGGGGCATGAGCAACGGCAGGATCGCGTTCTCGGCGAGGTCGCGGTCAAAGCCGTACTCGTCCACGTCGTAACTGCCCTCGAGGCGACGGCGGAGAAAGGCCAGTCCGTCACTCAGCCGCTGCTCCCAGGCCGGCCGCGGGGCGAGGGCGACGCCGTGGGTCGGGACATCGAGCGCCCCCGCCGGCGCCTGCTCGCTCGCGGCCGGCGCGAGCGTGTGGATCGAGGCGTCGGCCGGACCGGGGCCGGGCCGCGGACGTCCGGTACGGCGCGGAGCCAGGCTCCGGACGCGCCGCTGACGGCTGGAGGACTCGTCGCCGTGCAGCTGGATCACTCTCGCCTCGTCCACGCCATCCCCCTCCAGCGTTCGCGTCAGGCGCCGGTGACGGCGAGCCGGTGCCGGTCGCGGCGGGCCTGCAACAATCGCGACCCTACGCCGATGCCGGCCAGTGCGACCTTGGGAAGGGGACGCGCGCCGGCCAGGAATTCGTCCACCGTGTCGCTGGTCGAGAGGCGCGGCGAGTAGCCGAATTCCTCGCGCAGGCGGGTGGTGTCGACGACGCGGCCGAAGTTGAGGAAGCGCGACTCCTGGGCCGTGACGTCGAGAAGCCCGCCGTTGCGCACTAGCGTTCCGACGAGGCTCAGCGCCGCCGCCGGCACCGGAACCCGCAGCCGACCCGCTCGGCGCACGATCTGTGACAGCGTGACGGCGCCCTCGCCGGCGACGTTGAAGACGCCCGGGTGCGGAGCGACCGTTGCCAACCGCAGCGCCTCGACCGCGTCCTCCTCGTGCAGCACCTGCAGCCGCGGGTCGAAGCCGAGCGCGCTGGGAATCACCGGCATCGCGAGGTAGCGGGCCAGGGCGGTGTCGACGCTGGGGCCGAGGACATTGGCCAGCCGCAGGACGGTGATCTCGAGGTCTGGGCGGCGCCGGGCGAAGCCGCGGACGTACCCCTCGACCTCGACGGCGTCCTTGGCGTAGCCAGCCTGCGCGCCCGCGTGCGGGTGCATGTCCTCGGTGAACACCGCGGGGTCGGCCGGACCGCAGCCGTAGACGGCGGTCGTCGACTTCACCACGACCCGCTCCACCGTCTCGGACTTCTGGCTGGCGGCCAGCAGCTGCATGGTTCCGATGACGTTCATCTCTTGCATCGACGCCCGACCGCCGACCGTGCGGCTCGAGGCCATCAACGCGGTGTGCACGACGGTGGTGACCCGCGCCTGCGCCATGACCTTGGCGATCAGCGGGTTACGGATGTCAGCTCGGACGAACTCGGTGCGCCCGAGCCGAGGAAGGTCGATGGTCCGCGGCGGGACGGTGTCGATGCCGATGACGCGATCGATGCCCGGGTCGGTGGCCAGGTGCGCCGCCAGTCGCGCGCCGAGGAAGCGGCTGACGCCGGTGATGAGGACGACGCTCATGCTTGCCTCTGCCGGGGTGTCGCTCCGGCAGCACCCCCTCGCTCCGCTCGGGGTGCGTGCCTCACGCCACGCCTCGCTGCGCTCGGGCCGCGTCGCGGCGGCAGGCTCTTCGCGCGAGCGCTCATCGCGTTGGTGGTCACGTTCGGGCTGGATTCCAGCGGGTGACCGCTCATCGCGTTGGTGGTCACGTTCGGGCTGGATTCCAGCGGGTGAGCGCTCATCGCGTGGGTGGTCGCGTTCGGGCTGGCTTCCAGCGGGTGAGCGCTCATCGCGTTGGTGGTCACGTTCGGGCTGCTGCCAGCGCGGGCTTGGTCGTGCTTACTTCTTGTTGCGGCGCTGGACGCGCGTCTTCTTCAGCAGCTTGCGGTGCTTCTTCTTCGCCATCCGCTTGCGCCGCTTCTTGATGACAGAACCCATGCTGGAAACCTCGTCCATAGACTTGCCCGGACGAACGGCCGGACCGCGCAAGACTACCTGCAGCGCGATGAGCCCAACCGGACGGAGCCCGCCACGCGGGTACCGAACAAGAGCCGCCGGGCCATGGGGGGCCCGACGACGCAACTCAGCCGGCTTCGATGAACGCGGCGCGCAGGTACTCGTGGACGGCTTGCTCGGGCACTCGGAATGAGCGACCCACCCGCACCGCAGGCAGATCGCCCGAGTGCACCATCCGGTAGACCGTCATCTTGGACACGCGCATGACTGCGGCCACTTCGGCCACGGTCAGGAACTTCACGTCGGCGAGGGCAGGGTCCATCGGCCGTACGGCCGATGGCTCCTGAGGTTCGCCGTCTTCCCGTGTTTCGGACATGATTCACCGACACCTTCGGCACGTATCGGTGCGTCGGCTTCCCCACCGACGAACGGGACACGCACGTGCTGGACATGAGACTAGCGGTACTGATGTGGCCTGTGCGATAGCTGAAGAGCACCCATGTATGCGATCAGAGGGTCATTTGTCAGTGTTCGCGGTCAATCGGCGGCACCCAGTTCCTGGCTGCGCTTGGCGGCAGCCTCGATCGCGGCCAGCAGAGCGGCCCGAACGCCATGTATCTCGAGCTCCCGGATCGCCGCGATTGTGGTGCCCCCGGGGCTCGTGACGGCTTCGCGCAGCTGCACCGGATGCTCGCCGGTGTCGCGCAGCATGGTCGCGGCGCCCACCGCGGTCTGGACGATCAGCTCGGCGGCGAGCGCACGGGGCAGGCCGAGCAGAATCCCGGCGTCGATCATGGCCTCGACGAGGTAGAAGAAGTACGCGGGCCCGGATCCGGACAGCGCGGTGACCGCGTCCAGCTGCGATTCCGGCACTCGAACCACCCGCCCGACGCAACCGAGCAGCGATTCGGCGACAACGAGATTCTCCTCGGTCGCGTGGGCCCCGGCCGCAACCGCGGTCATTGCTTCGTCGACCAGTGCCGGCGTGTTGGGCATGCACCGCACGACGGCGACGCCCTCGGGCAACCCGCGCTCGATGTGCCGGGTGGTGACGCCGGCCGCGACCGAGACGACGAGGTGCCGCTCGCCGATGGCCGGCGCGACCTCTTCGAGCAGCGTGTCGATGTCCTGCGGCTTCACGGCCAGGATCAGCGTTTGCGCCTGACCGACCGCGGTGGCGACGTCCACGACTTTCACACCGAACCGGTCCGTCAGGTACGTGGCCCGCTCGACGTGCTTCTCGCTGACGACGACATCGGCCGCCGTCCGCTCACCGCGCAGGAGCCCGGACAGCAGAGCCTCACCGATCTTGCCGCCGCCCAGGATCGCGATCGAGTCCATGGTCGTCACCCCTTCGAGACGAGCGCGCGTCCGAAGAACGCGAGGTTGGCCGGACGTTCGGCGAGGCGCCGCATCAGGTAGCCGTACCACTGGGCGCCGTACGGGACATACACGCGCACAGTGTGACCGGCGGCGGCAAGGCGGCGCTGCTCGTCGGGGCGGATGCCGTAGAGCATCTGGAATTCGAAGTCCGTCTTGCCCAGCGTCGCGGCGCGGTCAGCGGCGATCGCGACCAGGGTCGGGTCGTGGGTGGCGAACATCGGGTAGCCCGCGCCGTGCAGCAGGACGTTCATGCACCGGACGTAAGACAAGTCGACCTCCCGGCGGCTCTGGTAGGCGACCGAGGGCGGTTCGCTGTACGCGCCCTTGCACAACCGGACCCGGCTGCCGGCATAGGCAAGCTCGCGGCAGTCGCTCTCCGTCCGGTGCAGGTAGGCCTGCAGGACCGCACCCGTCTCGGGATACTCGACGCGCAGCTTGCGCAGGATGCCCAGAGTCGAGTCGGTCGTGGTGTGGTCCTCCATGTCGAGAGTGACCGTGGCACTCAGCCGGCGGGCTTCGGCGCAGATCGTCCGGGCGTGTTCGAGCGCGATGCTCTCGCCGTCCGCGCCCAGAGCCTGGCCGATCGCGCTCAGCTTCACGCTCACCTCGGTGCGCGCGGTGAGCAGGCCGAGGCGGTGGGTGAGCTGCGCCGCGTCGAGCGCGCGGAGCAGCTCGACATAGGCGGCAGCCACGTCGTCGGCCTGCGAGCGCAGCGTGGTGTCCTCGCCGAGGTGGTCGAGGGTGACCGTCAGGCCGTCAGCGACGAGAGCCTTGGTGACGGCGACGGCCGACCTGGTGTCAGGTCCTCCGACGAAGCGGCGCACCACCGCGCGTGAGATCGGCGCATGCGTGACCAGGCCTTCGATCCGCGGGTTGCGCGCGGCGGCGAGGATCGCGGTGCGCAGCATGGTCTTCAGGCTAGTGGCGCGCGTCCGCGGTGCCGCGCCCGAGCGGTGCTCGCGGCTGCTTTGCTCTGCTAACCAGGAGGAAGCACCGGCGAGCCAGGACGAAGCACCGCGCTGAACCAGGACGAAGCACCGGCGAGCCAGGACGAAGCTACCGGCTATCGGGCCACCGAGATCGGCAGGAGATATATCGACCTGGAGCGGCCGTGATCAACAGGGAGAAGCGGCTGCGATAGCAGCCATTCCTCCTTGTTGATCACGAAACGGCGGCCGCGCGTCGAATCGAAACCGGACTCGACTAGCGGGCCGACTTGCGGCGCGCGACCAGGTGCAGCCGGCAGAACGCGAGCGCCTCGACCAGGTCGGCCTCCCGCTCCGCGCGGTCGAGCGCCCGCCTGGTGTTGATCTCGACGATGACGTGGCCGTCGTAGTTGCGCGCGGCCAGCCGTTCCAGAACCTCGGCACATGGCTGCGTGCCGCGTCCGGGTACCAGATGCTCGTCCTTCGGCTGGCCGGTGCCGTCGCCGATGTGCAGGTGACTCAGGCGGTCACCCATCGCGTCCAGCATGCCGAGCGCGTCGGAGTGCGACACCGCCGAATGCGACAGGTCGAGGGTGTAGTCCCGGTACGGCTCGCCCGCGGCGACGTCCCAACTGGGCTGGTACGCCGACACCTCGCGGCCGCGTACCCGTAGCGGAAACATGTTCTCGACTGCGAAGCGGATGTCGGTCTCCTGGGCCAGCCGGCGCACGCCCTCGCGAAAATTGCGGGCGTAGTCGCGCTGCCAGCGGAACGGGGGGTGGACGACCACGGTCTGCGCGCCGAGGAGCTCGGCCGCGAATTGCGCCTTCTGCAGCTTCGTCCACGGATCGGTCGTCCACACCCGCTGAGTGATGATCAGACAGGGGGCGTGGATCGCCAGGATCGGCACCCCGTAGTGCTGCGAGAGCCGCTGCAGTGCGTACGGGTCCTGGCTCACCGGGTCCGTCCAGACCATGACCTCGACCCCGTCGTAGCCGAGCTTCGCGGCGAGTTCGAAGGCGACCGCGGTGCCTTCGGGATAGACGGACGCAGTCGACAACCCGACCTTGGCGCCGGAGGCCTCCAGAGCGCGCGGCACGTCCGGGGTCATGGGGCGGAGGGTAACCCGTCGATTGCGCTCAACCGGCGTCGAGCCAGTCGAGACGGCGGAGGATCACACCCTCACGCAAGGCCCACGGGCACAACTCCAGCTCGTCGACGCCCAGCGCGTCCATCGCGGCCGCAGCGACCACCGCGCCGGCGAGGGTCTGGTGGGATCGTCCGACGCTGACACCGTCGAGTTCGGCAAGGTCAGCGGAGTCCATCCGCGAGATGAACGACTGGACCTGTCGCAGGCCGGTGCGGGTCAGGATGCGGCGGGCGCGCGGGCCGGCGGAGCTCGGTGCCGCACCGGCCAGCCGGGCCAGCGTCCGGAAGGTCTTGCTAGTGGCGACGACTCGGTCTGGGAGGCCGGCCGCCAGGAGCCGCTGCGCCGGCTCCGCGAGTATCTCGGCGACGTGGTCGCGCAGCGCGACGACCTCGGACTTGGGCGGCGGGTCGTTGCCGAACCAGTCGCGGGTCAGCCGCGCCGCGCCCAGTGGCAGCGAGAACGCCAGCCGGGGATTCTCGTCCGGGCCGGCCGCGAGCTCGAGCGAGCCGCCGCCGATGTCGAGGCAGATCAGGTTGCCGGCGCTCCACCCGAACCATCGCCGGACCGCGAGAAACGTCAGCCGGGCCTCATCCTCACCGGAGAGCACGTTCAGCGCGACCGCGGCTTCCTTCGCCACGCGCTTGAGCACCCGCGAGCTGTTGCCGGCATCGCGCACCGCCGACGTCGCGAAAGCGAGCAGCTCGTCGCAGTCCAGCTCATCGGCCTCGTCACGGGCTGCAATCGCGGCCTTGACGAGCGCGTCGGCACCCGCTCGGCTCAGGTCACCGTCCTTGTCGATGTGCTCGGCCAGGCGCAGCGCGGACTTGTTGGAGTGCTGCGGTGTGGGCTGCGCGCCGCGGTGGGCGTCGACGACGAGCAGATGGACGGTGTTCGACCCGACGTCCAACACACCGAGTCGCATGCGAACAACCGTATTCGTCTCGTACGCTCGGCAGGTGCCACACCCCGAGGTTTCCCTGGACTTTCCGCGCGAGTGGATCGAATTCGCCGATCCCTCCGACGGCGGCCACCTGATCCGCGCCGATCTCACCTGGCTGTGCTCGCGGTGGACCTGCATCTTCGGCCGCGGTTGTCACGGCACCATCGAGGGACAGGGCAGCACCGGTTGCTGCAACCACGGCGCGTACTTCTCCGACAAGGACGACGAGAAGCGCGTCAAACGCTTCGCCGCCCAGCTCACCCGCGAGGACTGGCAGCACTACGACAAGGGTCACCGCGACGGCAAGCTACGGTTCACGACGAAGGGCGAGGAAGAGGACCGGCGCAAGACCCGGGTCGTCGACGGCGCGTGCATCTTCGCCAACCGCGAGGACCATCCGGGCGGGATCGGCTGTGCCCTGCACGGGCTGGCGCTGCGGCTCGGGATGAACCCGCTCGAGACCAAGCCCGAGGTGTGCTGGCAGCTACCGGTGCGCCGCGAGCAGGAATGGGTCACCCGGCCCGACGGCACCCGGATCCTGCGCTCGACGATCGCCGAGTTCGACCGACGGGGCTGGGGTGAGGGCGGGCACGACCTCGACTGGTATTGCACCTCGTCGCCCGAAGCGCACGTCGGTGGGGAACCGATGTACCTCTCGTACGGCCCGGAGCTCATCGCGTTGATCGGCGACAAGGCCTATGACGAGCTCGCCGCGATCTGCGCCAAGCGCCTGCAGCTCGGCCTGGTCGCGGTCCACCCCGCGACTGCCGCAGCCGCGAAGAAGCGCCGCTGACCCCCTGACCCGCTGACCCCCGGACCCCCGGACCCCCGCGGCTTTGCACCTTTCAGCGCCCTAAATCGACCTCGATCAGGGAGCTGAAAGGTGCAAAGCCGCGGGGGGTTAACTCTCGCCGCGGGGGGCTGACTCTCGCGCCGCGGGGGGTTGGCTCTCGCGGCGGGGGGTTGGCTCTCGCGGCGGGGGTTAGCTCTCGAACTTGTAGCCGAGGCCGCGGACGGTCACCAGGTACTTCGGGTTCGCGGGATCGGGCTCGATCTTGGCGCGGAGCCGCTTGACGTGGACGTCGAGCGTCTTGGTGTCGCCCACGTAGTCCGCGCCCCACACCCGATCGATCAACTGGCCGCGGGTGAGCACTCGGCCGGCGTTGCGCAACAGCAGCTCGAGCAGGTCGAACTCCTTCAGCGGCAAGGCGACCTGCGAGCTCTCCACGGTCACCACGTGCCGCTCGACGTCCATGCGCACGGGCCCGGCCTCGACCACGTTGAGCATCAGCTCCTCGGGCTCGGCCCCGCGGCGCAGGACGGCCCGGATGCGCGCGACCAGTTCCCGCGACGAGAACGGCTTGGTGACGTAGTCGTCGGCGCCCAGCTCGAGCCCGACAACCTTGTCGACCTCGGAGTCGCGCGCGGTCACCATGATGATCGGCACGTGCGAGCGGGCCCGCAGTTCGCGGCAGACCTCGGTGCCAGACAGCCCGGGCAGCATGAGATCGAGCAGAACGAGGTCGGCGCCGGTGCGCTCGAAGGTCTGCAACGCCTCGTGGCCATTGCCGGCCACCTCGACCTCGTACCCTTCGCGCCGCAACATGTACGACAGCGCGTCGGAGAACGACTCCTCGTCCTCCACCACCAGGACTCGCGTCATGCGAGGTACTCCCTATCGGGTGAGGTGATCATCGGGGTTGGCGGTCCTTTCATCGTCCGACGATGGACGATCCGAGTGAACGCGCGGTAGCCGGATGGTGAACGTCGAGCCGGACCCTTCCGAGCTCCACACCAGCACGGTCCCGAGATGGTTCGAGACGATGTTCTTGACGATCGCCAGCCCGAGGCCCGTGCCACCTGTCGCCCGTGAGCGCGCTGGGTCAATGCGATAGAAGCGTTCGAAGATCCGATCGCGGTCGGCGTCGGCGATGCCGATGCCCTGGTCGGTAACCGCGATGTCGACCGTCGGCCGGGCGTCCGCGTCCGTCGACTGGCGCGCGGTCACGGCCACGCGCGTACCGCTGCCGCTGTAGGCGATCGCGTTGTCCACCAGGTTGGCCACCGCCGTCGCCAGTTGCGCCTCGTTGCCCCGCACCGCGAGCCCGGCCGCGCACGAACAGGAGACGGTGATCGACGCCTGCTCCGCGGCGAGTTGGGTGCGGTCGATGGCCTCGGCGACGATCTCGCGGACGTCCACCTCGGCCGCGCCCGGCATCGGGTCCGCACCCTGGACGCGGGAAAGCTCCATGAGCTCAGCGACGAGCTTGGCCAGCCGCGCACCCTCGTGCTGGATTCGGCCGGCGAACCGGTTGACGGCCTCGGGGTCGTCCGCGCCGTCCTGAATCGCCTCGGCCAACAGGGTCAGCGCGCCGACCGGCGTCTTGAGCTCGTGCGAGACGTTCGCGACGAAATCTCGGCGGACCGATTCCAGTCGTCGCTGCTCGCTGACGTCGGCCAGCAGCAGGCAGACCGCGGTTACCCGTTCGTCCGCGCCGGGCAGCGGCACCGCGGTGACGGCCAGCGCGATCGGCTCACGTCCCAATCGGGTCATCGGCAGATCGACGGCGACCGTCATGTGCTCGCCCGTTTCGATCGCCTTGCGCGCGATGCTCACCAGGCCCGGAAACGCGAGGGCGTCGACATCGAGGACGCCCATCGCCCGCGCCGCCGGGTTCACGAGCACGGCCCGCTCGTCGCGATCGACGACGACGACGCCGTGGTCCAGTGCTTCGACGACCAAGGACGCCAACGGTTGCGCTGACCGGCGTCGTGCCGGCTCCGGGGTACTCTCGGGCGCAAGGTCCGGCGGCAAGGGGGCCGCGCGGCGGTTGGCGAGGGTCACGCCCAGCGCGATACCGACGCCGAGCGCCAGGACCACGAGGACGGTCGCCACTATCGGCACGATTCGATGGTACGGGCGGTTACCTCACCGCATCGCCACGTTCGAAAGGGGGCACCACGCGTGACATCGGCTGTTCACCTGGACGACAGGGGACATTCACCCCTTGACCACGATGGCGTCGTCGGCGGCACGGATCGTCCGAATCATGCGTGACGTGTTCCATGACGAGCTTGACGAGATCGGTGCCGGCGTCGCTGAGATGATCCGCCTGGTGGCGGCTGCGATGGAGCAGGCCACCGGGGCTCTCCTCGACGCCAATCTGGTCAGCGCCGAGCAGGTCATCGCCGCGGACGTGCGAGTGGACGCCCTGCGAGAGGACCTTGAGGATCGCGCTTTCCAGATGATCGCGCGTCAGCAGCCGGTCGCCACTGACCTGCGCATACTGATCACCACCCTGCATCTCGTCGCCGACCTGGAGCGAATGGGTGACCTCGCGCTGCACGTCGCCAAGATCGCCCGGCTGCGCTTTCCGGAGCTCGCCGTGCCGGCCGAGGCCCGCGACGTCATCGCGCAGATGGGGGCAGTCGCCCGCTCATTGGTGCACAAGGTCGGTGACGTTGTCGAGGGCCGCGACATCGAGTTGGCCCAGGCGATCGAGGCCGAGGACGACTCGATGGACGCCCTGCGTCGCAAGCTCTTCACCCTCGTCCTGTCACCGCGCTGGGCACACGGCACCGAAGCCGCGATCGACATGACGCTGCTCGGCCGTTACTACGAGCGGTATGCCGACCACGCGGTGGCCGTGGCCCGTCGCACGATCTTCATCGTCACCGGTCAGCGACCCGGTCCGATGACGAATGGCATGAGCACCCTGCGCTGAACTGTCCGCTCAACCCGTCTGCTTGATCGTCAGGTTGGGCTTCGGGATCCGGACCGTCATCGTCTCGTTCAGTCCGTACTCGGACTTGTCGTTCCCGGACCAGGTCGTCTCGCCCTTGATCTCGCCGCCGATCTCCACGATCGCCACGTTGATGCCGGTGCTGACGGTGGCGCTGTTGGCGCCGCCGTGCATCCAGCCGTGCTCGACTGCATCGGACACAGTCGTCTGCTTGGTGTCGAAGTCCTGATGGGCGTCGAAGTCGATGACACCGTCCTTCCAGTCCATGGGCGTCTCACCCTGCAGCTCGCCCAAATGGGGGGAGTTCAGGTAGAACCACATGCGACCGTTGTCGTCGGGCACCCAGACGTTGTGGAACTCGACCGAGCCGTCGTCGATCGTGTGGCCTTCGTCGGACTGTGCGCCGTCCGCCGCGATGAAGCGCGCATAGGCCTGGCCGTTGGGAATCAGCAGGCCGCGGTAGTCGTACAGCGTGTAACGCACCTGGGCGCACTTCCAGCCCTTGCGTTCGATCTCGTAGCCGGCGGCAAGTTTCTGAGCGTCGCGATCGGCCGCGCGCTCGTCGCCAGCCATCTGCCCGAGTGTCTCGTCGACGCTCTCGTAGGCCTGGGCGTTCTTCCATGCCGCCTCCCAGGTCGCTGCGTCGCAGACACCGGTCACCGGCAACGGCACCCACTCCTGGAAGCGGCGGATGGCAGTCTGCGTCTTCGACCCGTAGTCGCCGTCGATGTGGAGACCGAAGTTGTGGTGGAGGTTGTTGGAGGACATCAGCAAGCGCTGCAGGTACTCGACCCATTGGGCGTCGTTGTGACCGCCCGGGTGCAGCTCGGGTGCGTGACTGACCTCGGTCGGGTGGTTCATCGTCTGCCCCTTTCTGGACGCCGGCGCCGCCGGACTGAGTTGTTGCGGCGACTTGTTGCACGAGTTTCCGCATACCGGGCGCCGTGCGCCTCCGTGCCAGTACGGATTCGTGGGACCCTCAATCGATGGCCGTCCCGGCATCCGCGTCGCGGCTCGCCGAACTGGGCGTGACTCCGCGAGAAGCAGAGGTCCTCGCGGCGGTTGCCGAGCGGCTGACCAACGCCGACATCGCGGGCCGGCTCTACCTGTCCGAGCGGACCGTCGAGTCACACGTGTCGTCCCTGCTGCGCAAGCTGGGACTTCCGAATCGGGTTGCCCTCGGCGACCTGGCCAACAGTCTGCGCAACGACGACGAGGCCTCGCCCGCGCCGCTGCCCGCGCCGTTGCTCCTGCAGGTCGAGGACGGTGACCTTGTCGGACGCGACCCCGAACTCGGCGCGCTGCGCCAGCGCAGCGAGCGGGCCTGGGCCGGGACCGGCAACCTGCTCGTCACCGCGGTGACGGGAGAGGCGGGCGTCGGCAAGAGCCGCCTGGTTGCCGAACTGGCCCGGCAGACGCACGCGCGCGGTGGCCACGTACTCCATGGAGCGTGCTTCGAGGACGTGCGGTCGCCGTACGACCCGTTCATCCAGGCTTTGGCCCGCGATGCGGCCGCCGGGCCGGAGTCCGAGGCGATTCGTCGCGCCGGTCCGGACGCGGCCGTCCTCGGCGAGTTGGTGCCGGAACTGGGCGCGGCCGTGGGCTGGGCTCCCGCGCGCGGGCTCGAACCGGCGGTGCGGCAGGTCCGGGTGCTACGCGGCATCCTTGGCTATCTGCTCCGCGCCGCGGCGAAGGCACCGCTGTTGCTGGTCGTCGAGGACCTCCACTGGGGCGCCGCGTCGACCCTCGCCACGGTCATCGGCATCGCTCGGCGCTCCGGCACTGCGCCCGTCCACGTCTTAGTCACCAGCCGCAGTGACGCGCCGGACGCCGACGAGCCACTGCTCGACATGCTGGACGTCCTGGATCGCCTGCCCGCTGCGGAAGTGATGGCGTTGCGCCCGCTCGACGAGCGCGGGGTCGGCGCACTCACGCACAGCCTCGGTGGCACGCAGGATCCGGTCAGGGTGCATCGGGCCACCGGCGGCAATCCGTTGTTCGTCCGCGAGCTCGTCCGCACCGGTGGGGTCCGCGGTATCGCGCGCGGGCTCTTGTCACGCAGGTACGCGCTGCTGCTTCCGCGGGACATCGGCGTGCTCGAGGTCGCTGCGGTGGTCGGCGCCGACTTCGACGCCGACCTCGTGGCTCGTGCGCACGGGCAGCCGCTCGCGTCCGTCGTCGACTCGCTTGAACGGGCGGAGGAAGCCGGGCTGGTCGCGCGGCGCCCGGGCTCGCCCGGACAGTTCTCGTTTCGGCACGTCTTGTTCCGGGACGCCCGCTACGAGGTGATCCCGGACAACCTGCGCCTCCATTTGCACCGCCGGGTGGCCGAGGCCCTCGACGTACTCGCCGGCGACGATCGCCTGACCGAGCTGGCCCGGCACGCGGCGGCGGCAACACCCGCCACGGTGGCCGGGCAATCGGCTGGGCTCATCGCCGGAACCGAACTCGCCGAGCGAGCTTGGCGCTCGTCTCGGGAGGCCGGCGACCAGGCGCTCGCGCTGAACGACCTACCGGCCGCTGCTGCGGCGTATCGCAGCGCGCTCGCCCTTGCCCCCGAGGGCCACCCGGAGCGTCCGGAAATCCTCCTGGGCCTGGGGCGGGCCCGGTTCCTCGCCGACCGTAGCGGCGACGACGTGCTGGCCGAGGCCCTCGCCGGCCTCGTGGCCGCGGGTGACGACGAAGGCGCCGCCGAGGCCGAGGTGATGCTGGGCGAGCTGGCCTGGATCGGCAGTCGGTGGCCGGAGGCGCAGACCCGGCTCGCTTCAGTGGCGGCACTCATCGACCGGCGGGAGCCGACCGTCCGCATCGCCCAGGTCGCGGGCGAACTCGCCCGCATGCAGATGATCCAGGGGGCCAACGAGTCGGCTCGGGAGTCCGCCGAGCGGGCTCTGGCCGAGGCTCGGCGGTTCGATCTACCCGGCCTCGAGGCCAACGTCCTGATCACGCGCGGCCCGGCCCGGCTGGCCGACGGCGACCTCGGCGGGATCAGCGATCTCGAAACCGGCGTCGCCATCGCCGAACGGATCGGCTCGCCCACCGTCGCCCGCGGCTACGCCAACCTCTCCTACGCCTTCGGGATCCTCGGCGAGTTCGCGCAATCGGTGGAGTGGCGGCGGCGCGCACGGGAGGCAGCCGAGGCGCACGGCCTCGCCGATCTGACGCGCTGGGCTCAGGCGCACGACATCGAGGCCGCTCTCTACACGGGCAACTGGGACGAGGCTCTGCGCAGCGCGGAGGCCTTCATCGCCGACGTGGAGTCGGCGTCGCACTACTTGGTGACGGTGGCGCTGCGGGTCAGGGCGACCGTGCGGCTCGGCCGGGGCAAGCGGATCGGGGCCGTCGCCGACGCGGCCGCCGCGGTCGAGTTCGCCCGCGGCGCCGGGCATCCGTCGAATCTGCTCGTGGCCCTACCGTTCTACGCCCGCTGCCTCGTCGAGGACGGGCGGGACGCCGCGGCAGCGGACGCGATCACGGAGGCCATAGCCTCCGCTCGAGGTAACGAGGTCAACCTCGACCTGCTGAACTCGGCCCTCGTGCTGGAGCATCTCGGCCGCCCGGCCGAGGTTGAGACCCTCGCCTGCGCCGCCGGTCTTCCGACGCCGCGCATCGCAGCAGCTCGGGCGATCGCCGCGGGAGACCTGGCCGGGGCGGCCGACATCGCGGGGAACCGTCTCGAGAACCGCACTGCCGGCGCTCATCTCTGCCTGCTCGCCGCTGAGCGCGCGGCCGGTTCGCCGGCGAGCCGGGATCTGGCGCGGACCGCTTCGACGTTTCACCGCGGCGTCGGCGCGGTCGCCTATGTCCGACGGGCCGAGGCGGTCTTGCAGCAGCTGCCGCCGACCCGGTGATCGGGGGACCTACTTCTTGCCCTGGTTGGCGACCGCCTCGATCGCGGCGGCCGCGGCGGCCGGATCCAGGTAGGTGCCGGGCCCCGTCGGACGCAACGTCGTGTCGTCGAGGGCGTAGTGCAACGGGATGCCGGTGGGCACGTTCAGACTGACGACCGCCTCGTCCGACAATCCGTCCAGGTGCTTGATCAGCGCGCGCAGCGAGTTGCCGTGCGCGACCACCAGCACGACACCGTTGCGGCGCAGATCCGGGACGATCGCGTCGTACCAATAAGGCAGCATGCGCCCGACCACGTCCTTGAGGCACTCGGTGCGCGGCAGCATCTCGAGCAGGTCGGCGTAGCGGACGTCGTTGGCCTGGCTGAACTCGTCGTCGTCGGCCAACGGCGGCGGCGGGGTGTCGTACGAGCGGCGCCAGAGCATGAACTGCTCGTCGCCGAACTCATCACGGACCTGCGTCTTGTCCTTTCCCTGCAGCGCCCCGTAATGCCGCTCATTGAGCCGCCACGAACGCCGCACCGGGATCCACTGCCGGTCGGCGACGTCCAACGTCAGGTTCGCGGTACGGATCGCACGCCGCAGCACCGACGTGTGCAGGATGTCGGGAAGCATGCCGTGCTCACCGAGCAGTTCGCCGCCGCGCAGCGCCTCGGCCTCTCCGCGGGGGGTGAGATCGACGTCCACCCAGCCGGTGAAGAGATTCTTCTGATTCCATTCGCTCTCGCCGTGGCGGAGCAGGACAAGCGTTGCCATGCGCCCCATCCTGCCAGCGCCGCTTCGTCAGTCTTCGCGGCGCTGGACGAAGTCCTTGAATGCCGCGAGGTTGGCCAGCGGTTGGTCGTTCTTCACCCGCCATGCCCATTCGCGCCGGATCGATGAGCCGAAACCCATCTCGAGCAGGACGTTGAACGAACCGTCGGCGTACTCGAGGACGGAGCCGAGGATCCGGTCGATCTCCTCGGCCGAGATTGCGGCGAGCGGGACCCGGCCGACGAGGTAGACATCGCCAGGCCCGTCGATCGACCACGCGACTGCGTACATGCGGGCGTTGCGCTGAAGCAGCCAGCTGTAGACCTGCTCGCGGTTCTCGTCCGGGGCGCGCATCACGAACGCCTCGATCTCGAGTGCGTGCGTGCCCACCGTCAGCAGGCAGGCCGTCTTCAGCCGCCGTTCGCCCGGCAGCGCGACGGCGAACGTGGCGTCGTCGACGCGCTCCCACTCGAGGTCCTGATCCCGCAGCGCCGCCGCGATCGCCTGTCCGGCCGTCGTCGCGCTCACACACACCCTCGTTTCCTGATCCCGCCCGTTTCAAGCACCGTAGCGACGATCATTCGGCGGCGGCGACGTCCCGGATCGCGGTGACCTCGTCGACGGCTTCGCTGTAGGCGACGAGCAGGCCCTCGGCCGTGCGGTCCCAGGAGAACCGTTCGGCGTGCGTCCGAGCGCCACGGCTCAACCGGTCGAGCGCCGACGGGGTCCGCAGCAGGTCCGCGAGCACCTTCGCCCACTGCTGGGGAACGTGTCCGTCGACGAGAACGCCCGAGACGTCATCGGCAACCGCGGTCGGCAGGCCGCCGACGGCAGCTGCGACGACCGGCGTGCCGCAGGCCTGCGACTCGAGCGCGACGAGCCCGAACGACTCGTTGTGGCTGGGAATAACGGTGAGATCTGCGGCGCGGTAGTAGTCGGCGACCACCTCGCGGGCCACCGGGGGGCGGAACTGGACGACGTCGGCGAGGCCGAGTTCGGCGCACAGAGATTCGAGGTGACGCGGGTGCGCCAGGCCGGAGCCGCTCGGTGCGCCGAGCACCAACACCTGCAGCCGCCCCGCCAGCTCGGGTTCCTGTTCGAGAATCGCCGCAGCATGCAGCAGGATGTCCGGCGCCTTGAGCGGCTGGATCCGACCGACGAACAGCAGGTTCAGCGCGTCCTCGCGCAGGCCCAGCCGGCGCCGCGCGGCCACCGACGAGCCGG
>JAVHVH010000036.1:0-55272 GCA_032160665.1 Pseudonocardiales bacterium | reverse complement strand
GGCGAGTCACGAACTCGGCGCCTCCCTGGTCGTCTCCACCCATGACCCGCTCATCGCGCAGCGGCTCAACACGCAATGGACGATGCGCGACGGGCGCATCGATCCCGATCCAGCCGACGGAGCGTCGGCATGATCAGGACCTGGCTGGGCGGACTCGTGCGGCGCCGCCCAGCCCGGCTCGGCGGAGCGGCCGTGGGCATCGCGATCGCCGTGGCGCTCCTGGCATCCCTGGGGTCGTTCCTCGCCCACTCCAAAGCGACCATGACCGCCCGCGCCGCCCACGGCGTCAGCGTCGACTGGCAGGTGCAGCTCCAGCCCGGCGCCGACGGCGCCGCGACGGAACGTCTCGTTCGCCGCTCGGCGGGGGTCCAGGCGGTGCAGCCCGTGGGTTATGGCAGCACCAGCGGGTTCACCGCAACCATCGGCGGCAGCACCCAAACCACCGGCCCCGGCGTGGTGCTCGGGATCCCGAACGGCTACCGCGGCACCTTCCCGCAGGAGATCAGATCCCTCGCCGGTGCCACGTCGGGCGTGCTGTTGTTCCAGCAGACAGCGTCCAACCTGCACGCGTCGCCCGGCGACACCATCTCCATCGGACGCGCGGGATTGCCGCCGGTCCGCGTCCCGGTGTCCGGCGTGGTCGACCTGCCGCAGGTGAATTCCTTGTTCCAGAAAGTCGGCGCGCCCGCGGGCCTGCAGCCCACGGCACCGCCGGACAACGTCGTGCTGCTCCCCTCGAGCCAGTGGCACACGATCTTCGACCCGCTGTCCGGGCCGCGGCCAGACCTCGTCAGCACCCAACTGCACGTCCGCCGCGATCACCGCCTCCCGGCCGACCCGGCCGCGGCCTACGCAGCGGACACCGCAGCGGCACACAATCTCGAGGCGCGGTCCGCCGGCAGTGTGCTCGTCGGTGACAACCTCGGCGCATCGTTGGATGCGGCTCGGGGCGACGCCGCCTACGCGCAGGTTCTCTTCCTCTTCCTCGGCCTGCCCGGAGCGATCGTCGCTGCCCTGCTGACCGCGACGATCGCCGCGGCCGGGGCCACCCGAAGGCGCGCCGAACAAGCGCTGCTGCGAGCGCGGGGCGCCTCCGCCCGGCAGCTGCTTCGACTGGCCGGCGCGGAGGCCGCGGTCATCGGTGGCGTCGGCGCGGCGCTCGGGCTCGCGACCGCGGCGCTGGTGGGGCGAGCCGTCTTCGGCACGGCCCGCTTCGGCACGACAACGACGACCGCGCTCGGCTGGGCCGCAGCCGCCGCCGTCATCGGTGTGGCCATCGCCGCCGCTGCGGTACTGGTGCCGGCACGACGCGACCTGCGCGGGCAGACGGTCAGCGCCGGGCGGGCCACGATCGGGGTCGGGCGCTATCCCTGGTGGGCGCGGGCCGGGCTCGACGCGGCGCTGCTCGTCATCGCCTACCTGGTCTACGCCGCAACGAGCCGCAACGGCTACCAACTGGTACTCGCACCCGAAGGCGTGCCCGCCATCTCCGTGTCGTACTGGGCGTTCCTCGGCCCGGCCCTCCTCTGGATCGGGGCCGGCCTGCTCGCCTGGCGCCTCAGCGACCTGCTGCTCGGCCGGGGACGGCCGCTGTTGCGCCGCCTGCTGCGTCCGTTGACCGGACGGCTGGCCGGACCCGTCGCCGGCGGCATGTCCCGGCAGCGCCGACCACTGACGCGCGCCATCGTGCTACTCACGCTGGCCCTGTCCTTCGCGGCATCGACGGCCACGTTCAACGCCACCTACCGCCAGCAGGCCGAGGCCGACGCCCAGCTGACCAACGGCGCCGACGTCACCGTCACCATCTCGGCCGGCACCACCGTGCACCCGCAGGCCGCGGCCCAGATCGCCGCCGTGCCCGGCGTGCGCGGCGTCGAGCCCGTGCAGCATCGCTTCGCCTACATCGGCGCCGACCTCCAGGATCTCTATGGCGTGCGACCCGATCACATCCGCAGCGTCACCGCGTTGCAGGACGGCTATTTCCAAGGCGGCACCGCAGCCGGGCTGATGCACACCCTCGCCGTGAAACCGGACTCCATCCTCGTGTCGGCCGAGACCGTGAAGGATTACCAGCTGCACCTCGGCGATCTGATCCGACTTCGTCTGGTCGACGCCCGCACCGGTGCGCCCCGCACGGTGGCTTTCCACTACGTCGGAATCGTCTCCGAGTTCCCGACGGCGCCCAAGGACAGCTTCTTCGTCACCAACGCGAACTACGTCGCGCAGCAGACCGGCACCGACACGGTCGGCGCCTTTCTCGTCAACACCGGCGGTCACCAGACCACGGCCGTCGCGAACCGCATCCAGTCGCTGCTCGGGTCGTCCGCCACGGTCACCGATATCGCGAACGTCCGGGGCAAGGTCGGGTCCAGCCTGACCTCGGTCGACCTGGCTGGACTCACCCGGGTCGAGCTGACCTTCGCGCTCATGCTCGCCGCCGCCGCGGGCGGCCTCGTCCTGGCCCTGGGCCTGGCCGAACGGCGCCGCACGTTCGCGATCGCCGCCGCGCTCGGCGCCAAGAGACGGCACCTGCGCAGCATGATCGCCAGCGAAGCCGTCGTCCTCGCGGTGCTGGGTCTGACCGCCGGCGCACTGCTCGGGGCGCTGCTGTCACGGATGCTGGTCAAGGTCCTGACCGGCGTCTTCGATCCCCCACCGTCGGCCGTTGCGGTGCCGTGGTCCTACCTCGGCGGGCTCGGCGCGATCACCGTGGCCGCCTTCGTCGCCGCGGCCGCCGCGGCGACGCGCACCGCGCGCCGCCCCCCCATCAGCGTCCTGCGGGATCTGTAGTCGGCGCGTCGATCCGAAACCCCCGCCCACGCAGGGTCACGATCTGCGGGACGTCCACACCGCTCACCCGGGCCGCCTCCGCCAGTTTGCGTCGCAGCGCCGACAGATGGACGTCGAGTGTCTTCGTCGAGCCGAACCAGTGCTCATCCCACACGTCGGCCATCAGATCGGCGCGACTGACCGCCGTACCGGTGTCCATCGCCAGTCGAGCGAGCAGATCGAACTCCTTCGCCCGCAGGTCGACCTCGCGGTCACCGAGCCGGACCCGGCGGGCGGCCGTATCGATCTCGAGCGCGCCGACCCGCCGCAGTGCTGGACCCGTGTGCATCGTCGTCCGGCGCCGCAGATGCGCACTCACCCGCGCGATCAGCTCGGCCAACCGGAATGGCTTGGTGAGGTAATCGTCGGCGCCCGCCTCCAACCCGACAACGACATCGATCTCCTCATCGCGGGCAGTCAGGATCACGATCACGCAGTCGGGCTGGGCCGCGCGAATGCCTCGGCACACGTCCAGACCGTCCATGTCGGGCAGACCGAGGTCGAGTAACGCCAGCTCGAATTCCTCACCGTTCACGGCCTGCAGCGCTTCGCCTGCGGACGTGGCCCAGAACGGGTCGTGTCCGTTGCCGGTCAGGGCCGTGCACACTGCCCGGCCGATCAGGGCGTCGTCCTCGACCACCAGCAGACGCCCCATACCTCGACTGTAAGACGTGGTCGCCCGCCGGCACCGGCCTGTCCTGCAAGGATGACGATCGCGGCAACAGTCGCCCTCTCTGGCCGAAGCCGATCGCAGGTCGCCGCTCTTACTGTCGGTCTCGCATCAACAACCGAGACGGACGGTGACACGTGGACATCCGGGACCAGCACTTCAACCTCGGCGAATGGAACGACCTCATCGAGAAGTCCCTCGCCGACCCTGATTCCGAGCCGCTGCTCAACCTTGAGCCGGACCCGCCGGGCGAGAGCGCGGTCTATGACGCCATATTCGTCGGTGGCGGCGCGGGTGGCCGGTTCGGTGCCGCCTACCTCAAGGCCATGGGCGGCCGCCCCCTCATCATCGACGCGTGGCCGTTCCTGGGCGGCTCGTGCCCGCACCAGGCCTGCGTGCCGCACCACCTGTTCTCCGAGGCCGCCGAAGAACTGGACAAGATGCAGTGGTTCTCGGACGAGATGTTCTATCCGAAGTTCGACGCGTCCCGGGCCAGCATCCTGGACATGGTGAAGGTGTTCCTCGCCGGCCGTGGCAGCGCTCACGCGTTCATGAATTGGCAGACCAAGGAACAACTCGAAGTCGAGTACATCCTCAACGCCCGGGCCGCCATCGTGGACCAGAACACCGTGCAGGCCGTGGGCCGCACGTTCAAGACCAAGAACCTCGTGCTCGGGATGGGCGCCCGTCCCGTCAACCCCGACATCCCCGGCCTCGAGCTCAACGGCGTCTACGACTTCGTCTCGCTCGTCGAGGAACTCGACTACGAACCGACCCGCTGCGTCATCATCGGCGGCAGCAAGGTAGCGATGGAGTACGGCTCGTTCTTCAACGCCACCGGCTGCGAGACGACGATCGTGTCGCGCTCGCAGCTGATGCGCACGAAGTCGCTGCACCACGTCGACGAGGACCTGCGCCAGTACGTCGTCGAGGGCATGCGCAAACGCGGCATGACCATCCTCGAAGGTGCGCACCCGGTCTCCGTGAACGGCACCGACGGCCGGGTCAGCAGCGTCACCGTACGACTCGAGACCGGCGACGAGGTCGATCTGGCAACCGACTTCGTCTTCCTCGGCACCGGGGAGCGGCCCAGTGTCACACAGGCCCAGGAGACCCTGGGAATCGAAGTGGGACCCACCGGGCGTGTCGTCGTCAACAAGCGCATGCAGACAAACGTGCCCGGCGTGTACGCGATCGGCGACATGATCGATGGCCCCATGGAGATGTTCAAGGCCCGCAAGTCGGGGGTGACCGCAGCCCGCAACATCATGGGCGAGGACCTGGAGTTCGACTTCAGCGAGTACCCGGACTTCCTGCACACCACCTACGAGGTCACGTGGGTCGGTCTCACCGAGGCCGAGGCTCGGGCCACCTCCGACGAGGTGATCATCATCCAGATGCCGCCCTACGTGGAAGGACTCGACACTCCCAACCTGCCGCTGCCATGCGCTGAGGGAACGATGCTCTTCGCGTTCCGCAAGCCCGAGCTGAGCGGGTTCCAGAAGCTGGTCGTGGACGGCACGTCGCGCAAGGTGCTCGGCGCGCACCATGTCGGATACGGCGCCAAGGACGCCTTCCAGTACCTGGACTACCTCATCCATCGTCCCGAAGGCCTGACGATCGACGAGCTGGGCTGGATGAACGAGTTGTTCCTCAACCCCGAGCACTTCGTGCAGCTGTCCCGGCTGCGCGCCGGCCGCCGGCAGCTGGCGAACTTGTGAGTGCCGACGAGCGGGTCGTCGTCGTCACCGGCGGCGGATCCGGCATCGGGTTGGCCACCTGTACGCGCCTGGCCGAGGACGGGTTCGCCCTCGCCGTCCTCGACGTCGACCTCGACGCGGCCAAGGCGGCGGCCGGCGCCGACGGTGTGGGCTTCGCCGCGGACGTCGCGCAGCCTGAGGACGTGGACCGCGCCTTCGCCGCGATTCGCCAGACCTTCCGCCGCATCGACGTGCTCGTCAACAACGCGGGGATCACCGGTTCCCCGGCCGCCACCATCTGTCACGAGACGCCGGTCGAGGAGTGGGACCGGGTCCATGCGGTCAACGCCCGCGGCCCCTTCCTCTGCTCGCGCGCGGCGCTGCCGGCCATGCTGGCACAGGGCCGCGGCCACGTGATCACGGTGGCCTCGGTAGCGGGGCAGGTCGCCTTCCCGGCCCGCTGTGCCTATACCGCGTCGAAGGGCGCGGCGCTGATGTTCGCCAAGTCACTCGCGGTCGACTACGCCCACGCCGGGATCCGCTCCAACGCCGTCTGCCCCGGATTCGTGCAGACACCGATGACCCAATGGCGGCTGGACGTGCCCGAACTTCGACAGAAGGTCGAGGCGAACATCCCGATGGGCCGGGTCGCCCAGCCCGAGGAGATTGCCGAGGCGATCGCGGTCCTCGCGTCGGATCGGCTCGGCTATATGACCGGACACGCGCTGACGGTCGACGGTGGATGGACCGCGCTGTGAGCGCCGCGACGTCCGGGCCGACGGGCTGAATCAGCCGGGCGCGGCCTGCAGGTCGCGCGTGCCGAACTGCTCGCGCAATACCCGCTTGAGCACTTTGCCGTAGGCGTTCCGCGGTAGTGCGGCGACGACGTGAACGCTGCGCGGCCGCTTGAATCCAGTCATTCGCACCCGACAGAACTCGACGAGCTCATCGGCGGTGATGTCACCCTGTGAAACCACGGCGGCGGTCACCAGCTCGCCCCAGGTGCGGTCCGGGATGCCGAATGCCGCGGCCTCGTGCACGCCGGGATGGGTGAGTAGGACCTCCTCGACTTCCCGCGCGTACACGTTGCTGCCGCCGGTGATGATGAGGTCCTTCATCCGGTCCAGCACGTAGAGAAACCCGCGCTCGTCCATCATGCCGACGTCACCGGTATGCAGCCAGCCGTCACGGAGAGCCTCCCCGCTGGCCTCCGGCCGGTTCCAGTAGCCGGCCATGACGGCCGGACCGCGCACGACGATCTCCCCCATCTCGCGGGCCGGCACCGTCGCGGCGTGGACATCGACGATGCGGATCTCCATTCCGGTACGCGCTATGCCCGTCGATCTCAACACCTCCGGGTCGTCCCGATCGAGGCGGTGCTCCTCCTTGCGCAGGTACGTGATGGTCATCGGGGATTCGCCCTGGCCGTAGAGCTGGACGAACACGGGCCCGACGCGACGCACCGCCTCGGCGAGGTCGGCGGAGTGCATCGGGGCACCGCCGTAGACGACGTGTGTGAGCGTGGACAGATCGGCGGTGTCGACGCCGGGGTGGTCGAGCAGCATGCGAATCTGAGTCGGGACCAGCCAGGTGGTGGTGACCTGGTGCCGGGCCACGGCGTCGAGCACGGCGGCTGGTTCGAACCGCTCGTGCACGACCGCGTGGGCACCGCGGGCCACGGCGACCAGCGCGTGGAACCCGGCGGCGTGGGACAAGGGCGCGCAGTGCAGGACGATGTCCTCGGGCTGTACCCAATGCAAGTCGGCGCACCAGCTGGTGACCACGAAGGCCAGGTTGCCGTGCGTGAGCGTCGCGCCCTTGGGTCGGCCTGTGGTGCCGGACGTGTAGAACAGCCAGGCCGGCGCGTCGTCGGCCACCTCCACGGCGTCATGTGGCCAGCCCGCAACCTCGTGCAGGAGCACTTCGTAACCGGCGCCGAAGGCGATCCGATGCGCCACGCCAACCTCGGCAGCAGCGGTCGCGAAGTCGGGGCCGTGCAGCAAGGCCGCGGCCTCGCAGTCAGCGACGAGGAACGCGACCTCGTCGACGGCGAGCCGCGCGTTGGCTGGCACCACGATGAGCCCACGTTTCCAGCACGCGAACATCGTTTCGATGACCTCGAGGCGGTTGTGGCTCCACAGCACGACGCGGTCGCCCCGCCGCAAACCGAGCTGGGTGAATGCCGCGCCCAGCGCGTCGATCCGCCGGTCGAGCTCGGCATAGCTGAGGGTGGTGTTCTCAAACGTGAGCGCGGCCCGGCCGGCGTGCAGCCGGGCCGCCTGGGTCAGGAATCGACCTATGTTCACGTCGAGCCTCAGGACAGTCGTTCGCGCGCCATCCGCGTCCCGTCGACCAGCGCGTGCAGTTTGCGCTGGGCGTGCTCGCGCTTGAGGTTGAGCATGCCGCAGTCGGTGCTGACACAGATCCGGTCCGCGGGCACGTACTGGGCTGCGGTCACCAAGAGGTCGGCGACCGACTCGGCGGTCTCGATGACGGTGCTCTTGACGTCGATGACGCCGACGCCCAGGCTCATCCGTTCTGGAAGTCCGGCCAGATACTGCAAATCGCCCGGGCCCCGGCGGCCGGCTTCGATGTGCACCTGGTCCACGTCGGCGTCGAACGCGAACGGGAACATGTCTTGTCCGCGCGGGTCGTTCACTCCGGGATTGCCGCCCTGGTTGCCGTAACAGATGTGCCATACCCGGTGGGCGTCGACTCCCTCGAAGGCCGTGTTGACGACGTCGAGGAACCAGCCTTCCTCGCCGTAGTAGGTCAGCGGCTCGTGGATCTGGATCCAATCCACCCCGCGCGAGACGAGATCGCGGAATTCAGCGTTGAAGGCCCGGGCGATGTCCATCGCGAGCGGCTTCATCTCGCCGTAGTGCTTGTCGGTGCAGCAGTGGGCGAGGAACAGCGGTCCCTGCACGGCGATCTTCACGGGACGGTTGTCGGCGGCGAACTGGGTGGCCTCGGCGACGGGGCCGTAGATCGGGCGCACCCACTCGATGTCGCTGGTGACCATGGGTGCGTGGAACTTCTTGTACAGATCGATCGCGATCGGATCGCCCCAGCGCGCGAAGCCCTTGAGGTGATGCGCCCAGAAGTGGAAGACCTGCCCGTATTCGTGCATGGTCTCGCTCTCGAGGTACTGCTGACCGTCAGCGATGACGTCGATGCCCGCGCGGACCTGGTCGTCGACGCACAGTTGGACGGCGTCCCAGTAGCGCTCCTTGGTGCCGTAGTCGATGTAGTCCGGCTCGTCGTACTCGCCGAACACCTTGCCGGTCAGCCACGTCGGCCGGGGGTAGCTGCCGACCATCGTCGTCGGCAGGAGGATGTCGTTGTCTTGCACTCGCATGGCGACTCCTTGGTCGTAGCAGGGTTCAGACCGAGACGGTGAGTTCGTGTCGCAGGCGCACCCGGGCCGCACCATCGGCGAGCGAGCGCAGCTTCTGGAACGCGGTGAGCCTGGGTAGGTTCTTCAGTCCGCAGCCGGTGGTCAGGCCAAGGCGATCGGCGGGAACGACCTCGAGGACCCGTTCGATCCGGTCGGCGATCTCTTCGGGCGTCTCCACGTACGTCGACTTGGGATCGACGACCCCGCAGACGAAGTCGACGCCATCGGGCAGCGGGTGGCGGCGCAGCGCGTCCAGCACTCCCTCGTCGGCATCCTCGATGACCTGCAAATTGAGGATGTCGATGTTGGCTTCGTAGACCTTGGGCAGCACCGAGTCGTACACCAGCGACTCGCCGTGCCGGGCGTGCAGGTCGAACGCGCCCTGACCGGGTACCGCGGTGTCGTCCGGCCGGTAGCCGCGACCGCCGCGGTAGTTGCCCACGCACAGATGGACCATGACCTTGGCGTTGCGCACGCCGGCGACGGTGCGGTTGAACGCCTCGATGCTCCAGTCCTCGTACTCGTACGGCCAGAACCACTCGTCAACTTGCAGGATCGCCACCTGATCGATCGCGTCGACCTCGAGGATGTCGTCGTTGAGCGCATCCGCGATAGCCAGGGCGCGGTCGCGGTCAGTGGAGTAATGCCGATCGGCAGACAGACCGGTCAACGTCCCGGCGGCGGTCCACTGGATCTTCAGGGGCGCGTCGGTCAGCTCGGTCAGCGCCTCAGCGATCGGTGTCATCATCGGCACGGCCCGAGAGATGTCGCCGATGCAGGTGGGTGAGCGCAGCGTCGAATACAGCGGGTATCGCACGTGCGGGCCGTACGCCGCGAAGCCGGCCAAGCGGCCGAAGTAGTAAGTGACCACTCCGGAGTAGTTGCCGGCCGCGAACAGCCGAGCGTCGGAGACGACGTCCATCCCGGCGCGTTGTTGGTCGCCGACCACGCTCCAGAGCCCGTCGTTGAACACCTCGGCCTGGACGGTGTCCTCGACCAGCCCGCCGAACGGCACGTTGTAGCCGGCGGCGAGGAAGTCGTACCACTTCGGGTTCGAGTAGGCCATGTTCATGGTCGGCAGGAACACGTCTTCGGCACCGATACGCATCGGTTCTCCTTCGTTGGAGGGCGCGTTGGAGGGCGGTCAGGAACAGCAGGAGCAGCCAGCCCCTTGCAGCGGCTGCACCGAGACAACCTCGCTCGGCGCCGCGCATTCGGGACAGCGCCGCGCCCGAGCCAAGGCGTTGTCGTGGAGGGCCAACGTGGTGCGAGAGTGGCCGCACGCCGGACACAGCACGGTGACCCTGGCCGGCAACCTGACGGATCTCGATGTGGACATTCAGACGTCCTCCCGGTCCGCCACCCGCTGCGGCCATGTCGTGTGGTGAGCCGACGTTAGGGAGTCGCCTCGTAACCCGTCGCCACCCTGAGTGGCTCAACAGTGCACTCGGGGTTGAGCTCTGGCGGTCGAAGCCCGGGCCAGGGATCCCATCGACAATCGCCCGTGGCGTCCCTCGACAAAGGAGATCCAAGATGAAGGTCCGTGGTGAAGACGTGCTGTTGCCGGCGACGATCGTGGGTGCGTACCCGCGCCCGATCTTCATGGAGGGCCGGGTGCTGCCGATCGGTGTGCAGGCCTCCGAGTTCGTCGACTACCGAGCCCGGGAGCTGTACCACCACGCGGTCAGCCTGGCGGTGCGCGACATGCTCGACGTCGGCCTCGACGTCGTGACCGACGGCGGCCAGTACTACGAGAACGAGACGGGGTACGAGTACGCCGAGCTGTTCCACGTGATGGCGCACAAGCTGGAGGGCTACGCAGCGTACGGCGACCGCATCCAGGTCGGGGCGTTCGACCTGCCGATCTACAAACCCACTGTCCTCGGCGATGTGGCCTGGCGGCGGCCGGTCTTCAAGCCGGTGGCCGAAGCCGTCCGGCAAGTGACGGATGCCCCCTTGAAGATCAATGCATCGGTCGGACCGGCGACCCTGGCCGCTCTATCCACCGACGAGCACTACGGCGATCTCAAGGCGCTGTCCCAGGAGGTCGCCCACGCCTACAACCAGGAATTCCGCGACCTGGAGCAACGTGGCGTCGACATGATCCAGATCACCGAGCCGTTGACGTTCTTCGAGCCGGAGGAATGGATCATCAACGCGATCAACACCGCGTTCGAGGGCATCTCTGCCTACAAGGTCGTGCATATCTGCTACGGGCATGAGGAGGGCCAGCCCGGCATCCTCGACCTCAAGGCCAACCGCCTCTTCCCGTGGGCGTTCGAGCTCAACTGCGATCAGATCCACTTCCAGATGGCGAGCCACGAGTTCGCCGAGGTCGACTCCTTGCGCGGCTGGCCGTCGGACAAGGACCTCGGTGTGGGTGTCGTCGACATCGAGCTGCTTCGGGTGGAGACCGCTGAGCAGATCGCGGGATGGCTCCACCGGCTGTTCGCGGCCGTTCCCCCTGAGCGGGTGAGCGTGTCGACCGACTGCGGTATCGCGTCGATGCGGCGCAACGTGGCCAAAGCCAAGCTCGGCGCGATCGTCGCCGGCCGGGACCTGGCCCGTGCCCAACTGACCGGCCAGCCGTAGGCGCAGCGTCCGCCACGGCCAGGGCACCCCGACCATCCTGGCCGTGGCGGACCAATCCCGAACTGCTTGTGAGCCCCACTGGACGAATCGGCGGCGGGCGAGGCAGACTAGTTTGCGTTGCTATCGGCAGGACTCGGCGAACAGTGTTGCTCGCGGCAGGGCGGTGGCTCATGCACGATTCGGTCGGTCTCGGCGTAGCCGGCGTCAACCTCCGTCCCGGCGACCATGTGTGCGCTTTCTATCGTGGCCAGGCCGAGCGGGACCAGATCCTGATGTCCTACATGCGGGAAGGCATTGCCGCCCGCGACAAGGTGATCTGCGTCGTAGAAACGGTAGGCGCCCCGGAGGTGGTCGGAGCGCTCGGGCCGGCGGCGGGCGAGGCGATCGGATCGGGCGCGCTCGACGTGTTGACCCCCGAGCAGACCTACCTGCTCACCGGTCATTTCGACATGACCGAGATGCTGGCCTACTGGCGCGAGGGCGTGGAACTCGCACTCGCCGATCCCCGGTTCGGCTTCGTACGCGTCATCGGCGAGATGCCGAACGCGCTGACCGACACGCCCGACATGGACGAGTTCCTGTTCTACGAGTCGGAGCTGAACCGTTTCGTCACCCAGCACCCCCAGGTGATCGTGTGCCTCTACGACCTTGACCGCTTCGGCGGCGCACTGCTGATCGACGTCCTTCGAACCCACCCGCTGGTGCTGCTGGGCGGCGCCGTTTTTGACAACCCGTACTACGTCGAGCCCGACGATTTCCTGGCCGCCCGCAGGCTCGCCATGTCATGACCGCCCTCGCCGCCCGGGCACCCAGATCAGCCGAGCTCAAGGACCGCGCCGAGCTTTCCGACCTGCGGGCCCTCCTCGCGCTGTCCATGCTGATGACCGAGGCGGCCGACGCTGATGCGGTCCTCGCCCTCGCCTGCGAAGCCGTCTCGACGTTGACCCAGTGCCACGTCGAAGGCATCCTGCTCGCCGACGGCGGATGGAGGCGCACCGCTGAGCGCTGCATGGGCCGCGCGACCCGCGCCCACCTTGAGGACCAGGTCGCCACCATGGGGGCCATGGGCGGCCCGGTCGACCTGCCGACCGAAGGATGGGCGTGGGCCTATCCGATGCGCAGTCTGCGCGGCAACGCCGGATTCGTCATCACCGGCTGTACGCACGAGCCGAACACCCACGAGCAGTTCCAACTCCGCTTGCTTGCCCAGCAGACCGGTCTCGCTCTCACCAACTCCCAACTCCACACCAAGGAACGGGCCAACGCCCGGGAACTGGTCGGCCTCAACCGCAAGCTTGCGCACACGGTGTCGGCCCTGCGCCAGGGGATGGAGATTCACCAGCGGCTCACCGATGCCGCGGCCTCCGGGGTCGGCGTGGAAGGCATCACTCAGGTTGTGCACGATCTCATTCAGCTGCCGGTGATCGTGGAGTACCGCAACGGCGACCGCTGTTCGTCGGCGGGAACGGAGCCGGGCGCAATCGGTTTGGGCCTGTCGGCGCGTAAGCGCGAGCGCGTGCTGGCCGACGCCCTCGCGCAACGCCGGTCGGTTCGTCATGGTGATCAATGGGTCGCCCTCGCCCGGGCCCGGGACGACATCCTCGGTGTCATGGTCGTGATCGACCCGGACGGCCGCGCGAGCCAAGAGGACCTGCTGGCCCTCGAGTACGGCGCGACGGTGTTGGCCATCGAGTTCGCACACCTGCAGAACGTCGCCGAGACCGAGCTCCGCTTACGCCGCGACATCGTCGAGGACCTCCTGGCCGGCACCGACAGCGACAGCGTGCTGGTCCGGGCGCAAGGCCTCTGCTACGACTTGGAACGCCCGCATCGAGTGGTGCTCGTCGACGCCGACTCCGGCCACGGATCCGACCGGCTGTTCCGCGCCGTCCGCCACGCCGCCGCTGAACTCCAGCTCGGTTCGCTTCTGGTGAACCGGGCCGATGCCGTCGTGCTGCTCGCCCATACCGACGTGGACTGGGAGCGACTGCGCACGGCTATCGAGCGCGGGCTCGGCGCTGGGTCGTGTCGCGTGGCGGCCGGTGGGCGCTGCCAGCAGGCGTCCGGCTTCCCGAAGTCCTACCGCGAGGCCCAGTTCGCCCTGCGCCTGCTGCGTCCGGGGAGCCGGACTCTGTGCTTCGACGATCTCGGCATATTCCGACTGTTCGGACCCACCGCGAATCCGGCCGACCTCGAGGACCTGATCACCCGCTGGCTGGGCAGCGTGCTCAAGTACGACCGGATCCACCGCAGCGAGCTCGTGCCCACCCTGTCCATCTTCCTGGAGTGTGGCGGCAACCAAGAACAGACCGCCGAGGCCCTCACCATTCACCGCAGCACGTTGAAGTACCGCCTCAAACGAATCCGCGAGATCAGCGGCTACGACCTCGCCGATCCCGACACGCACCTTCACCTGCATCTGGCCACGCGGGCTTGGCGCGCACTGGACGTCCTCGGATAACACCGGACGTCCTCAAACAGATCGGTGCGCCCGCGGGGTTGCTTCACGCGGGCGCACCGAAGTTCGCATCAGTCCTTGAGGACGGGCGACCCCAACGGCACCTCCGGTCCGCCGGTCATGGCCGACGCGACGCTGAAGTAGACGTACACGCCGACTGCGGCGAACGCGAAGACGAACAGGCCACCGAGCTTGAGCCAGCCGGTCGAGGCGTTGATCGTTGCGATGAGGACGGCGACCAATGCGAGCTCGACGAGGGCGAAGATGGCCGTGAACGCGAGTGGCAGCCGCAGCGTCGCCAGCGTGAGCATGCCGACGACCACGATCCAGCTGATGAGGAACACCCCTTGCGTGTGCACGACGCCGTCCGCGGGGATCGCGTACCAGTTGTGCAGCAGCCCCAGCACCAGAGCTGCGTAGCTGAGCCAGAATCCAGCGAAGATTCCGAACACGCTGGCCACGGCACTCTGTCCAACCGCCATCGCCCAGATCGTCGCAATCGTCAGACCGATGCCAGTCGCCGCGGCGATGACTGCCAGCGGCGCGCCCACTGCACCCGCAGGGACGTAGCCCACCAGGGTGAGTCCCAGGCCGACGGAACCGGCAATGAACACCGGAATGCCGAGCGCGGCGGGGTTGCCGGCCAGAAAGACGTTCTCCGTCGGCGCGGGTGGAACCGACGGCAGGGCCCCGAGCCCGAGATTGTCCGGCGTGACACTTGTGGTGGTCATGTTGCCTCCTTGATCGATTGACGGGAGTGCGAGATATGACAACGGGCAATGAATGTGCTGGCATTTGTCCACGAAGGATCGTCGCGCCACCGACATTTGCGCGCACGTTATCGAGCTGTGGATCAATTCGGCGTTCTACTAATGACCGACGAAACGCGAGTGCCGCCGCGGAAATCCCCCTGGCCGGCTACCTCAGGGAGCGTTCCGCCAGCTCCTCACGCACGATCGCCGCGCCGTCGGCCAGGGCCCGCAGCTTGCCGGCCGCGATCATCCGGGGCAGGTTGATGAGCCCGCAGTCCGTGGACAGACCCACTCGCTCGGCCGGCACGAACTCCAGCACCTGGCGGATCCGGTCGGCGACCTCGTCGGCCGTCTCGGTGACGGTGCTCTTGACGTCGATGATTCCGGCGACGAAGTCCTTGGACCATTCGTGGTCGAGCAGTGGCTTGAGGTCGTCAGGACCAGTGCGTCCGACCTCATAGTTGAGTGCGTCGATGTGGGCGTCGAGGACCTGGGGGAAGATCGGCTGGGCCCGCTGCGGCGCCGGCGCTGACGTCGGCCGGTGGTCGAGCACCCAGGCGCCGAACTCGCGCTCCTCCTCGTCCGGGAAGTATCCGGGCGTGCCGGAGTAGTTGCCCCAGCAGGTGTGCACCCAGAACTGGCACCCGACGCCCTCCGTCGACTTGTTGAGGACCTCGATCTCCCAGTCGCCCATGCCGTACGGCCAGACGAATTCGTCGAGCTGGATGATGTCGCAACCGTTGTCGGCGAGCTCCTTGAAGTCCTCGTTGAACGCCTGGGCGATCGCGAGAGCGAGTTCCTTGGTCTCCTTGTAGTACTCGTTGTTGGTCGCGGCGGCGAGCACCTGGATGCCTGTGTAGGAGATCTTCACCGGCTTCTTCGTCACTTTGCGGACTGCGCGGAGGGTGGCCGTGTGGAAGGGGTGCTCGCGCCGCACCTCACCGACGCAGGTCGGTGCGTAGAGGGTCGAGTAGATCGGCAGGCCGATCGGCGGCCCGGACAACTTGTAGCCGCTCATTCGCTCGACGTAGTGGTAGAGGATCTGACCGTACGGCGAGTCGCCGCCGTAGACCTTTCCGTCGCTGATCACATCCATCCCGGCCGCTTCCTGGTCGTGCACGATCGCCCCGACGGCATCCTCGAAGGCCTCGCGGCTGATCGCGTCATAGATGAAATCGCCCTTCGGATACACGGCGTAGGCGTGCCCGTCGTACCAGCGCGGGTTCGGGTAGTTGCCCACCATCGTCGTGGGAAGCAAGACGTCCTGGGATCCGACTCGCATTGGGTAACCCCTTTCCTCGACGGCCGCCATGGCCGCTATTCGTCACGGTCGACATCGGCTGGAACGCTACGTCCGAACGCGGCTGTTTTCCTGAGTGCAGTAGGGCGAAATCGACGACTGCCGCCTGTCCTACGGGGGCGGATTTGCGACGCGAATGCGCCAATCCGCGGCAACGGATCCGGCACTGCATGCAAATACCGGATTCAGGTCCAATTCCGCGATCTCGGGTACCGAAGCGATGAGGTCGCCGACCCGGCATATCACGCGGCACAGCGCATCGAGATCGACATGATCGAAACCGGGGCCACCCGCCAGCACCTCGCGACCGCGCAGACCGTCGAGCAGCCGGCGGGCCTCATCGGGATCCAGCGGCGCCGGGCTGAGCGCCACGTCGTCGATGGCGTCGACCAATACGCCGCCGAGGCCGACCATGACGAACGGGCCGAACTGCGGGTCGCGGAGAGCGCCGACGAGCACCTCGGTGCCGGTCGCCCGCGGTTGGATCAGCACCTGGGCTCCGGGTGCGAGTGCGAGCAACTCGGCTGCCGCCGCGCGCACCGCCGACGGATCGCTCAGGCCGACGCGCACGCCGCCGGCATCGCTCTTGTGCAGCAGGCTGGGGTGCTGGACCTTGGCGACGACCGGATAACCGAAGTCAGCGGCGGCAATCTCGGCCTCGGCGACGCTCGCGCAGGTCCGGCTCCGCACGGTCGGGATTCCCGCGGTGGCCAGCGTCCGGGCGGCCGTGTCCGTGTCCAGCCACCCGGCCGCCATCGCCGGGCCGCCAACCAGCCGCGCCGGGGTGGGCCGCGGAACTCGAACCCGGTGCCGTCCTTCGCCGTATCGCGCAGCATGGCCGACCGCTCGGGCGGTGCGCTCGGGCCACTCGAAGCAGGGCACGCCAGCCCGCTGCAGCAGGTCGGCGTTGGTACGCGACGCGCGCGACGCCACCCAGCACACATAGACAGCAACCGGGACGCCGTCACAACGCAGCCGACCCACCGCATCACGCAGGCCGACGGCAACCCGCTCGTCCGCCGCCGACCGATGAAGCAGGACGGGCACGACCGAGTCGACCTCCCCCGAGCGGGCCAGCAGTTCGACCACGGCCGGATACAGCTCGGCGAATCGGGCCCACACCGGCGTGATGTCGACCGGGTTGCGCGGGCTGGCGAACGTCGGCAGCAGGGCCCGCAGCTCGTCCTGGAGCGCGACCGAGAGTTCCGGCACGTCCAGTCCCTCGTCAGCGAGCAGATCGGCGAGTTCGACACCTATCCCGCCGGAGTTGGTCACGATGGCGACCCGCCCCCCGGCCGGCGGGCGTTGCGCGTCGAGGGCCCGGGCCGCGTCCATCATCTCCAACCCCGAACGGGCAAGGAGCACGCCGGACCTTCCCAGAGCTGCCCGCCAGACGCGTTCGTCACCGGCGAGCCCCGCGGTATGCGAACTGGCGGCTCGGATGCCGGCCGGCGATCTCCCGGTCTTGGCCACGATCACCGGCTTTGACGGGGTGATCCGGCACGCTGCGTCGAAGAATGCCCGGCCGTCCGGTAGGGACTCGATGAAGTAGCAGAGGGTCCGGCTGGCGTCGTCCGCGCCGAGATAAGCGAGCAACTCCGCGTCGCCGACGTCGGCCTTGTTGCCGGTGGCGCACACCTTCGCGAAGCCCACCCCTTCGTCGACGGCGAGGGCGTGGATGGCCATTCCGTATGCGCCTGACTGGGTGACCAGGCTGATCCCTCCCCCGCCTGGTGGCGTGCCCATCGCCAGCGAGGCGTTGAGCGGAAGGTCGCAGTCCTGCACGCCGAAACAGTTGGGCCCGATGACGCGAACGCCACCGACGCGCGCCGCGGCGATCATCTCGTCCTGCAGCCGGAGACCGTCGGCGCCGGTCTCGGCAAACCCGCCGCTGATGACGACCACCGCAGACACGCGCTTGGCCGCAGCGTCGCGCATCACCGCGGGTACCGCACCCGCCGGTACGACGACCACCGCGAGGTCGACGTCACCCGGCACAGCCGTGAGCCTGGGATAGGCCTTGCGTCCGGCGACCGTCTCCGTCGACGCGGTCACCGGCACGACCTCACCGGGGAACCCGGCGAGGTTGCGCAAGAGCAGCTCCCCGACCTTGCCCGGCTGGTCGGACGCCCCGACGAGCGCGATCCGCCGCGGCTCGAACACCGCAGCCAAACCGGCTGGTCGCGCTTTCAGCACATGCACCCGGACTGGTCGCCATGGACAAAGGTCCGGCGGAGTTCCCGCTCGGCAAACTCCGAGCGACGCACCCCGAGCGGATCCACCGCGCGCAGGGCCGCGATCTCCGACCGGCTCGGCGGTGGCGCTGGACGCACATCCGCGGCAACGCGCAGCTGGAATCCCGTCGCCGCCTCGATCTGCTGAATGCTCACATCGGGAAAGACCTGACGTAGTCGGGCGTGCCCGTCGTCGTCGTAGTCGAACACGCCGAGCTCCGTGACCAGCCACTCCGGCCCGCCACCGGCGAAGGCCAATTCGGCGCGGGTGCCCTCACGCGTGCGATGACCCATGTCGGTGACGAAGTCACACGCCGGGACGAGCGTCCGACCCGAGCGGTGTCGCGTCGTCCACAGCGACAGGTGGCCGATCGTGGCCGACAGATTGCAGCCGCCGCCGCCGCCGCCGAGCTTGACTTTCGGCTGATCGATGGACCCGATGGCGGTCACGTTGGTGTTGCCGTAGGGGTCGATCTGCCCGCCGGACAGGAACATCCGGTCGACGTCACCGCGAAGCGCGGCGTCGAAGAACTCCTCGAAGCGCATCCGGTAGGTCGCGCCACGCTGAAGGGACAGGTCGTTGCCGGTCGGCGCGATGAACGGTGGGTCCGGGTTGACGGCATAGGTGGCACCTTCGACCAGCAGCATGTCGCGGGCGTGGGTGTGCCTGGCCACGTGCATCGCGACCTGGGCGCATGGACTGCCGAAGCCGTGAAAGACCACCTCGCGATCGCGGATCGTCCGGGCCAGGAGCACCACGAACCACTCGTCGATCGTGAAGGTGCGCGAACCGTCGCCTCGCTCGCTCACGCGAACAGCTCCTGCCAGGCCTCGGTCGACTCGGACCAGCGGTCAAGGGCGGCCAGCCGGCGCTCGCCGATCAACTTGCGGTAGGCGTCCTCGGTCGGTGCGCCGCTGACGTAGCGGTCGAGGTAGCCCCGCAACTCCCCGCCGCCGGTCGCGGCGCAGCGGACGTACTCCACGAGATGCGGACGGTCGTAGGCGTAGGCCGGGTAGCACGATGTCGGGTGAGCTCCGTACGGGACCTCGGCCACCGAGCTCACCAGGTGCGCCGGAATCGTGACGCCCGCCGCGGCCACCTCCTCTGAAGAGACGATGCGTTCGACAGTGGCGATGACGTTGCGGGCGGCGGCCGCGAAGCGCTCGTCGAGGACGTAGGGCTGGTCGAGGTGCAGATTGCCGCGCCGGTCGCCGAGTGGGGCGTGGATCAACGCGACATCGGGCCGCAGTGGGGGCACGACGACCAGCGTCTCTCCGGTGAACGGGCAGGTCACCTCGGCGTACTCGGGATGCAGCCCCCGGATGTCCGAACCCCGCACCCCACGCACCGGCAGAAACGGCACGCCGGCCTCAGCCGCGCGCAGCTGGGTGAGGATCGTGGCGCAGCAACTCTCGCGAACCTCGATCGTGCCGGTCTCGGCCGCTCGTCGATACGCGGGCGCGAGCCCGAGATCCTGCTCGAAGCCGACGTAGCTCTCCTCGCAGATCGCGATCGCCCCCGCGGCGATGAGCAGGTCGACGTCGATTCCGTGGGCGGAGCCGACGACGTGCAACCCGCGGCGGCCCTGACGGATCAGCTCGCGCACCAGCGCCATCGGTAGCCGCGCCGACAGACCTCCGCCCAGCGCGACCAGCGCCCCGTCGGAGACGGCGGCCACCGCCCGATCAAGGTCGACGAGCTTGTCGGGATTCAGGTGGAAGGTCATCGGCGTGCTCCCTGCTACTGGGCGGTCATGCCCCCGTCAGCGGTCACGATCGAGCCGGTGAGGAACGAGGCGCCGTCGCCGGCCAGGAACAGCGCGACACTGGCGATCTCCTCGGGCGTCCCGAGCCGGCCGATTGGGTACTTGACGAGGGTCTTGGCGAGGCCGGCCTCGAGGTCGCCGTCACCTCGGGCGCGCAGCATCGGCTCCATCAGCGGCGTGTACACCGTGCCTGGGCAGATCGCGTTGACCCGGATCCGCTTCGGGGCCAGGTCCACCGCCATCGAGCGGGTCAGGGAGACAACCGCGCCCTTGGCCGCGCAGTAGGCGGCGAAGTTCGGGACTCCCACCAGCGCGGCCACCGAGCCTTGATTGATGATCGATCCCCCGCCGGCCGCGATCAGGTGCGGGACCACCGCCCGCGACAGCAGGAACGTGCCCTTGGCATTCACCGCGAAGCAGCGATCCCAGTCATCCTCGGTCGCGTCGGCCACCGAACCGCGGCTGTCCACGCCGGCGTTGTTGTACAGCACGTCCACACGTCCGAATGCCGCCGTGGCGCTGGCCACGGCCGCGTCGACTTCGTCGGCGACCGCAACGTTGGCGGTGACCGCGATCGATCGGCCACCTTCAGCGGTGATCTTCGCCGCGGTTTCCTCGGCGGCGTCGCGCCGCACGTCGAGTACTGCGACGGCTGCGCCCTCGGCCGCGAACAGCGCCGCCGCCGCTTGACCGATTCCGGATCCGGCGCCCGTGATCAGCGCGACCTTGCCATCGAGGTTTCCTGTCATGTCACTCGTCCTCTCACCTCAGTCATCGCCTACGCGCCCACCGTCGTGGTCAGCGGCGCCATCGCCGCGGCCGCTGCCTGCGCCGCGAGAAGGATGGGCTCGTACACCGGCGCGTACGGCGGCGCGTAGGACAGGTCCATGCCGAGCAGGTCGTCGACACCGAACCCGGCCTGCAGAGCGACGGCGACCGCGTCGATGCGCTTGGCCACCCCGTCGCCAACACCGACCAGCTGGGCGCCCAGCAGCCGTCCGCCGCGCTCGTGGACGAGCCGGACGCTCACCGGCTCGGCGCCCGGGTAGTACTTCGCGCGGGATCGGCCGACCGCATCGCTGGCGACGGCCGCCAGCCCCTCAGCGTCGGACTCGGCGAGCGTCAGCCCGGTTCGGGCGACGGCAAGGTCGAACACCTTCGCGACCGCGGTGCCCACCACACCCCCGAAGCGTGCGTCTCCGCCCGCGGCGACGGTGCCGGCCACACGGCCGGTCTTGTTGGCCGCAGGTCCGAGAGGCACAAAGGCGGGTCGGCGCAGCACCAGATGCTCCGGCGCGATGCAGTCGCCCGCGGCCAGGACGTCGGGCAGGGAAGTGCGCATGCGGTCATCGACCAGCAAGGCACCGCCGGCGGTCGTGGCTGCGCCGGCCTGGGCCGCGACGCTCGTCTCGGGACGGACTCCCGCGGCGATGATCACCGCGTCGACCAGCACCAGGTCACCGTCGACGTGCGCCTCCAGACCCTCCGCGGTCCGACGCACTTCGCGCAGGCGCGCACCGAGACGCAGCTCCACTCCCTGGCGGCGCACCTCCTCCTCGACGAGCGCGGCCATCGGCGCGTCAAGGGTGGGCATGACGACCGGCAACGCCTCGACGAGCGTCACTCGGACGCCACGGGCCACGAGCGCGTCGGCCATTTCGAGGCCGATGTAGCCCGCACCTACCACCAGCGCTCGCCCGATATGGCCGGCGTCGAGCAGGCTGCGCAGGCCGATCGCGCCCTCCAGGGTGCGGACAGTGAACACGTGGTTGTCCTCCAGCCCGGGGACCGGCGGCACGGCCGGAACGCCGCCCGCGGTCACGATGAGCCGGCGGTAGCCGAGTCGGTGATCCCGACCGTCGGCCCGGTAGTGGATGACCTGCCGTTCGGGATCCAGTCGCGTCGCCCGGGTGTTCAGCCGAAGGTCGATGCGGCGCTGCTCACGGAAGAAGCGTGGTTCGTACGCGAGCAGGTCGGCGGGAGCGGCAACTGCTCCGCTGATGAGGTACGGGAGGCCGCACATGCCGTAGGCGGCGTACCCGCCCGCTTCCAACACCACGATCTCGAGGCCCGGATCGATGCGTCGCGCAGCCGAGGCGGCCGACATGCCGGCCGCCCCGCCGCCGATCACCACAAGTCGCTCGGGCACCGGGCGGCTCCTCTCTGTCGCCGCGAACGTTAGGTACGGACCGCCACAACCTCCAATGGCCGAGCGGGGCGAAGGACCGGCCCGTATTGGTCCCGGTGGGACACAGACGCGGTTGGTTCGACGGACTTACGGTCGAGCCACATCGACCGAACGGAGCTGCGTCGTGTGGGACTGTCCGGGCTTCCTCGAACTCCCTGATCGAGACCGCAAGCCGCGGCAACGCGGACTCACGCACGTGCTGGACAAGGGCATGACGACGCCAGCCCTCGAAGGTCTTCTGGCCCACGTCGGTGAGTACGTGGACGTGCTCAAGATCGGGTGGGGCATCGCCTACATCGACCCGACGATCAAGGACCGGGTTGCGCTGTGCAATGCGGCGGGGGTGACGGTGTCGCTGGGCGGAACGCTCCTCGAGGTGTGCGTCGCGCAGAACCGGCTACCGGAAATGCGGCGCTGGGCCACCGACATCGGGGTTGACGCGATCGAGGTGTCCGATGGGCTGCAAGCACTGACGTCCGATCAGAAGACCGAACTGGTCCGCACCCTGTCGTCCGACTTCACCGTCCTCGCCGAGACCGGCGCCAAGGACGGGCACATCCCCGTCATCACCGATCAATGGCTCGCCGAGATGGAGGCCGACCTGGCCGCCGGCGCCACCTGGGTCATCGCCGAAGGGCGGGAAAGCGGCACCGTCGGGCTGTACCACTCGGACGGCACGGTGCGCAGCGAGCTGGTCGAGGCGATTTCCGACCGTCTTCCCATGGACCGGGTCATCTTCGAGGCGCCCCAGAAGGCGCAGCAGGTCGACTTCATCCGCAGCTTCGGGCCGGGTGTCAATCTCGGCAACGTGGCGCCCGATGAGGTGCTCCCGCTCGAGACCCTGCGGCTCGGGCTGCGCGCCGACACGGCCGTCGTGCGCGCGTCGGCGACGGGGCTGGCGGTGTAATCGTGATTCCCGACCCTGCGCCGAACACCGTCACCCGTCCATACCGGGGACTGTCGGTGCAGGAAGTCGATGTCGCGCTGACGTCTGAGGACCTGGTGCCGTACCTGCTCGGCCGGGAGGCGTACCGGCGGACCGAGTACCTCGCCCTGCGCAACGGCACGCAGACCGCAGTCGTCGGGGTACGCAAGGCGGCGGCCGAGCCCCTTTTCTCGCCGATCGTCGAGGCGCGGGTGTTGGCGCATCCGGACGAGGTGGTCTGGCTGGACTCGCCGGAAACCGATGTCGGGAATGCCACTGCGCTCGCTCGTGCCGCGCTGGCCCATCGCCGCGCCGGAGCGCGCGCCTACGTCGTGCAGGGCCGCTACGAGCACGTCAACTTCATCTGGGACCCGGCACCGGTCCGGGTTCGCGTCACCGAGGTGATCCCACCCGAGCCGCCGAAGCTGCTCGCGATGGCCGAGCAGGTGGTGGCCTTCGACGAGGATCTGCCGCCCCTCGAGCTCGTTCTCGAGACCGTGGACATCCGGCAACTGGCGGCGAGCAGTCCGGCGTCGAGCTACCTCTTGCCGTGCCGCGGCAGCGGCGTCGATCTCGGCAGCGAGGTGTGGTTCCTCGACACCCGCCCAGCCGAGCGGAGCGACTGGCTGTTGATCGGATGCGAGCGGTCCCTGCAGTTCCACCGGCACTTCTACGGCGACGAGCCGCCGCGGGTGGACATCTGCCCGTGCCGACGTTCAGCGGACGCGCCCACCGGGTCGGCGCTCACGTTGACCAAGTGCTGCCTGCTCGAACGTGGCGTCGAGATCTACGGCTCGACCGCTGTGGTGCCGTGGGGATCGAACCTCGACGAGATCAGGCAGGCGCTGCGCACCCTGACCGGCACGGGCCAGCTCGAACCACTCGGTCATCAGCCCGCCGACCGGGCCACCCCGCAAGTCACGGTCGGGTAGGCAGCGCAGATGGGCGCCCACCCGGTCGACTCGGTGCTCTACGGCCACCTGTGGAGCACTCCTGAGCTGCATGACCTGCTCGACGACGAGGGGCGGGTGCAGTCCTGGCTGGAGATCCTGGCCGCGTTGGCCGAGGCCCAAGGCGAGGTCGGACTGGTTCCGCCGGACGCCGCGCGCGCCATCCGCAAGCACGCGGACGTCGGCTTGCTGGACCTCGCACGCGTCGCCGAGGCCACTCGCGCCACCGGCCACTCGACGCTCGGCCTCATCCAATGCCTGCAGGAGGTCCTTCCCGACTATGCCCGGGAGTGGGTGTACTACGGAGCCACGGTGCAGGACATCTCGGATACGTGGACGTCGCTGGTGATGCGCCACATGGCCGAGGTTCTCGATCGTGATCTTGCCCGGGCTGAGACGGCTGCCGTGTCACTCGCCGAGCGGCACCGCGACACCATCATGTGCGGCCGCACCCACGGACAAGCTGGCTTGCCGATCACGTTCGGCTTCAAAGCCGCGGTGTGGGTCTCCGAGCTACGTCGCCATCGGGCCCGGGTGGCCGAGGGCCGAACGCGGTGGGAGGTAGTTCAGCTCGGCGGCGCGCTCGGCACCATGGAGTTCTGGGGCGACCGGGCGCTGCCGCTTCTCGATGCCTTCGCCCGCCGGATGGGGTTGGCGGCTCCGGACATCGCATGGATCACGGCTCGGGACCGGATCGCCGAGTTCCTCGGTCTGCTGGCGATGGTCACCGCGACCCTGGCCAAGATCGGACAAGAGGTGTACGAGCTGCAACGTCCCGAGATCGGTGAGCTGCACGAGCCCTTCCGCACCGGCCAGGTCGGCAGCATCACGATGCCGCACAAGCGCAATCCCGAGCTCTCCGAGCATCTCGTCACGCTGTCGCGGATCGTCCGGGCCGATGCGGCGCTCGCCGTCGAAGGCATGGTGCACGAGCACGAACGGGACGGGCGGGCGTGGAAGACGGAATGGGTCGTGTTCCCGGAGGCCTGCCTGCTCGCTGGCGCAGCACTCGACGCGGCCAACCGGTTGCTGACCGGGCTCGAGGTCGACGCGGCCCGGATGCGGGCGAACCTCGACGCCCGCGCCGGCTACGTCCTGTCCGAGCCGGTCATGCGGGCCGTCGCCGATCGTGTGGGCAAGCACGCCGCCCACCAGTGGGTGTACGAGGCGACGATGGCCGGGCTGAACCGGGGCGTCGATCTGCGGGCCGCACTCCTCGCCGACCCGCGGATCACCGAGCACCTCGACGCCGACGACATCCACCGATGTCTCGACCCGCGTGCGGCGCTCGGAGCTACTGCACCTTTTGTGGACCGGGTCATCTCCCCCGACAGCCGGTTGCGATGAACGAACTGGATTCCTTGCCGCGGGTGCCGCTGGTTGCCGCACCAACCCCGCTTCAGCGCGCCCCGCGACTATCCGCCGCGCTCGGTAGCGAGGTGTGGCTCAAACGCGAGGACATGACCGGCCTCGGGCTCGGCGGAAACAAGCTGCGCGGGCTCGAATACCTTCTGGGCGAGGCCACGGCGCGGGGCTGCGACTGCCTGGTGACCGGCGGCGGAGCGCAGTCGAACTGGGCCATGCTCGCGGCGCTCACCTCCCGTCGGTGCGGTCTTGACCCGTACCTGGTCTTCTACGGCTCGCCCGCGGCCGCGACGGGCAATCTGATGCTCGACAACCTGATCGGAGCCGACGTTCGGTTCACCGGCGAGCTGGACCGCGCGTCGGTCGACGTCGCGATCGAGAAGCTCGCGGACGAGCTGACCGCGGCCGGTCGCAAGCCCTACGCCATCCCGCGGGGCGGAGCTACCGCACTTGGCGCGGCTGGCTACGTGCGCGTCGGCGTGGAACTGGCCGACCAGTTCGAGGCCTATGGCGTGGCCCCGTCCCGGCTGTGGCTGGCCACCGGATCGTGCAGCACGCAGGCCGGTCTGCTCGCCGCGGCACGGTGGTTACACAGCCCCTACGAGGTGGTGGGCGTGGCCGTCAGCCGCCAACCTGACGAATGCATAACTCGGATCCGGGCACTCGCTGAGGAGGCGAACGCGGTGCTGGGGCTGCCGCCAACTGACGACCGCGGGGTGACCGTGCTCGACGGATACCTGGGCCCCGGCTACGGGCTGCCGTCCGGGCCGGGCGCGGTGGCGGCCCAGTTGGTCGCCCGAACCGAGGGCGTCTTCCTCGACCCGGTCTTCGGCGCGAAAGCGATGGCCGCACTGATGGACGCGGCATGCACGGGTCAGCTCGATGGCGGCTCGGTCGTGTTCATCGTCGGCGGCGGCGCGCCGACCCTGTTCGCCGGATCGGAGGCGTCGATGTGAGCGAGCGTGCGAGCTCACAGTCCGGCACAGCTCCGTCTGCGGCCGACGAAGGAGGCCGAGTGAATCGGCCAGTCCCTCAGGGCTACCTCGGCGCGGGAGCACGGATCGATCAGGGGCCGGCGCCCGAGCTGATCGAAGCGGGGTACGAGTTGGAGCTCATGGACGCGCCCCTGCTGCACCCCGGGCTCGGACTTGCCGATCTGGCGCATGTGCTCGAACTGCTCGACCAGCAGGTGATCCCGCGCCCGCAGGGCAGTGCCCTGCTGCGAACCCTGCTGGACCTTCTCGACGTGCCGGCCGAGGACTTCCCGTACGACCCGGTGTACGGCGACGCGTACAACAGCCGGGAACGGGAACTGGAGCGCCGGCTCGGCACCGTGGCCGGCTGGTTGCACACCGGTCGGACGCGCCGCGAAGCAGGACGCATCGCCTTCCGCCTGGCGTTGCGTAGCCGGCTGCTGGACCTGCACGAGGCGACCAGTCGATTCGTCGGGGCGATCGCCACGCAGGCATTGGCCCACGCCGGCTCGATCTGGGCGGACACCACTTACCTGCAGCCCGCGCAGCCGTCCACGTTCGGTCACTACCTGGGTGGCTTCGGTGAGGAGGCAGCCCGGCACCTGGCCCGCTTGGAGCAGGCGTACGAGTGGGCCGACCGCGCGCCCGCCGGAGTCGGGGGTGTCGGCGGCAGCCGGGTGCCGTTGGACCGGGCGCGGCTTGCTGCCCGGTTGGGGTTCGGCGCCGCGGGCGCGCACACCCGTGACGTCATGTGGGCGGTTGACGGCCTGGCCGACGCGGTGGTGTCGGCCACTCAAGCGGCGACGACCGTCGATCGGCTGGCCGAGGATCTGGAGATTTTCGCCAGTCCCAGCTTCGGCTACGTCACTCTCGACGCCTCGCTGTGCCGGGCTTCGGTGCTGATGCCACAGAAGCGCAACCCCTACGCGCTGGCCGTGATCCGCGCGGGGACGGGAACGCTCATCGGCCGCGCGACCGGGATGCTGGTGACTCAGCGGACGCCATCGGCGCGCACCGACAACTGGTTGCACGCGTACGGCGAGGTGGCCGGAGCACTCGACCTCGCGCGGCGCGTCGTCGCGCTCGGGGCCGAGCTGGTCCGCACGTTGCAGGTCGATCCGAACGCGCTCGCCGCGGCGGCCGGGAACAACTTCACCGGCGCGGCTGACCTCGCCGAAGAGCTGGTACTCCGCCACGAGCTCGACTACCGATCCGCGTACCGCGTCGTGGGGATGGCGGTCGCGCGCGCCGTCGACGAGGGGCGCACCGCTCTGACCGGCGACGACGTTGCCCACGCAGCAAGTTCGCTGCTCGGCCGTCAGATCAGGCTGGGCGCCACCGCCTTGCAGTCCGTCCTCGACCCCGCCCAGATCGTGGCGGGGCGCACTGCGATGGGCGGAAGCGGTCCGGAGCAGGTGCGCGCACACGCCCGCGCCTTGAACCGCGGGCTCGCCGAGGCCGGCGCGTGGCGTGCGCAACGGCGCAACCACGCCGCGCGGGCCGAACAGCTACTTCTGGCGAGCGCGAAGGCTTTCGCGGGCAGCCATGACGGATGAGCTCGAAGTGTCCCGGCTGGGCAAGGTCCCGCCGAAGTTTTGACCTGCCAAGTCGAGCCGTCTGCGCGCCCAAGTCGGCATCGTGATGCGCATGAGTGAAACGTCCCCGCAGCAGGCAGCAACCGTCCGGGAAGTCACGGACGTCATCGCTCGGGCCCGGGCCGCCCAGGCAGCAATCGCCGACCTGACGCAGGACCAGGTCGACGAACTGTGCACGGCTGTGGCCTGGGCGGTCGCACGCCCTGACCGGGCCGAAGCCCTGGCGAAGCTCGCGGTGGACGAGGGCGGCTTCGGCAACTACGACGACAAGGTCACCAAGATCAACAAGCGGGTGCTCGGCGTGCTGGCGGACATGCGCACGGTGCACACGGTGGGCGTCGTCGAAGAGGATCCCGTACGCGGACTGGTCAAGATCGCCAAGCCGGTCGGCGTCGTTGCCGCGCTCATCCCGACGACCGGCCCGGATGCCACCCCACCGGTCAAGGCGCTCCTTGCCCTCAAGGGTCGCAACGCGATCGTCGTGGCGCCGCACCCGCGGACGAAGGACACCACAGCGGCGGTCGTCGACCACATGCGCGAGGCGTGCGTGCAGGTGGGCGCGCCGGCCGACCTCGTGCAGATGCTCGCCGAGCCGTCGATCGCGAAGACGCAGGAGCTCATGCGCCAGGCGGATCTTGTGGTGGCCACCGGCGGTGCGGCGATGGTCAGGGCCGCGTACAGCTCCGGCACCCCGGCATACGGGGTCGGAGTCGGCAACGCGGTGCACGTGGTCGACGAAACGGCAGACCTGGACGACGCAGCGAATGCCATCGTCGGCGCGAAGACGTTCGACTACGCCACCAGCTGCCTGGCCGACAACGCGGTCGTGGCCGAGGCCAGCGGGTACGACGCGCTCCTGGAAAGGCTCGTCGTCGGCGGCGGCTACCTGTGCAGCGCGGAGGAAGCCGCGGCGCTGCAACGGCGGATGTGGCCCGATGGCGGACATGTCCCCACGCCCGAGGTCATCGCCAAGTCCGCCCCCACGATCGCCGAGCTCGCCGGCTTCACCATCCCGGCCGACCGCACCTTCCTCATCGTCGAGGAGTACGGCGTCGGCCCGGGTCATCCGTTCTCCGGCGAAAAGCTGTCGGTCGTGCTCGCCCTCTACCGCTACGCGGGCGGCATCGAGCACGCCGTCGAGCTGGTCAATGCGATCACGGCCTATCAGGGGATCGGACACACCTGCGGCATCCACACCCAGCGGGACGATCACGTCGATGCGCTCGCGTTCGGCACCAAGACCGCGCGGGTCCTGGTGAACCAGAACCTCAACGAAGGCGCCGGCAGTCCCCGCAACGGCCTGCCGTTCACGCTGAGCCTGAGCTGCGGTACGTGGGGCGGCAATATCACGACCGAGAATGTCAACGCCCGCCACTTCGTGAACCTCACCTGGGTGTCTCGGCCGATCGCTGCGCACCCGGTGAGTGAGGAGGACCTGTTCTCCGACCACTGGCAGAAGTACGGCCGCTGAATGGGTGAGCTGTCGAACGCGGCGGGGGCTCTGGGCTAGAGCCGTAGGCTTTGCAGCGTCTGCCAGGCGCGGGTTGCGAGTTGCAGGTTGAAGTTGGTGTCAGGCTCGGTGAGGTCGTGCCCGGAGATCTCCCTGATCCGTTGCAGTCGGTACTTGAGCGTGCTGCGGTGCACCGAGAGGGCTGCGGCCGTCCCGTCGTAGCTGCCGCCGCACTCGAGATAGCGGCACAACGTGGACACCAGTTCGGAGCCCTTGCGGGCGTCGTAGTCCAGTAGCGAGCCCAGCCACTGGCGCGCGAAACGCTCGACGGCCGACGGATCCTCGACGTCACTGAGGATTCGATAGACGCCGAGGTCGTCGTAGCACGTCGCACGATCCTCGCCCCTCGCGCTGCGCTGCATCTTCAGCGCCAGCTGAGCCTCGCGGTACGAGCGCGGGAAGTCGCGGGGGCGTTCACACCCGCCGCCCACCCCGACGCGGCAACGGCCGCCGCCGAGATCCGCAAGGACGGCAGTTCGGAACCGTTCCCAGGAAACGTCGGCGTCGGAAAGCACGACAACCATGCCGCCGCGCGCCACCAGCAGGGACCCGACCCGCACCTCCCGTGTGGCGCGACGAACGGCGTGGAAGAAGGCGTCCTTGTCGTCGGAGCGACCGCGTCCTTCGACGACGACCACTCGATGCCGCCGTTCCAGGTCGTGGCCCAGTGCCTGCGCGCGGGCCAGCGCACTCTCCTCGTCCGTGCCCGACAGCAACTCCTCGACGAGGTCTCGCCGCAACCGCAACTCCGTCTCGGCCAGGCTCCGCAAGCGCGCGAGTTCCATGGCGAGGACGGTGGCGCCGTGCTCGAGTGCAATCTGTTCCTTGTCCCCAGCCGTTCCGGCCGGGTCGACGATGGCCAGCACACCCAGCACATCCGCGGCGGGGCTGGCGACAGCCAGCAATCGGCCGCCCTCCCGGATCGGCCGTCCCTCGCGCAGGGCGCGGCGCAGCATCTGCTCACGCCGGGCCGGTGGGTCCTTCGGATAGGGCTCCGGGCGGTTGGGGCCGGCCCACGCCCGAACGTTTCCGTACCGGTCCTCGACCGCGATCGGGTATCCGGTGAGCTCGTGAGCGGCCCGAGCTATGCCCTCCTGCCCCTCCGCGGCGACCGCCACGCGGGTAAACCGATCGTGGATTTCGGTGGTCCGCTCCAACGCCCGCACGGTCTCGGCCAGGACAGCGTTCGCGGCCCGCAACTCGCCACCCGTCGCGCGCTCCTTCGCGTGCAGGCCGGCGTTCGCAAGCGCCACACCGGTCTGCTGGGCGAATACGCGAAGGAGGAATTGCTCGGCGGCGGACGGTTCCTCGTCGGCCGCGGCGACGAAGTAGCCGATGTGACCGCCGACGCTGCGCAGCGGCAAGGCCCACCCCCACCGGTGGCCGGGAACCGTGATCTCGCCGCCGCTCCGGCCCACGGCGCCCAACTGTGTCGTCAGATCGACATCCGCATCCAGCGGCGTCGCGGAGCCGTCCGGCGTCCGCCAGCCGCCATCACTGAGATAGACGCCGATCATGTGGCTGCGACCGAAGGACGGCATGGACGACGCGGCGAGGTGCAGGATCTTGGCTTCGTCCCCACTCTCGATCATCAACATCGAGAGCATGAGCAGTCCCTGCAGGTTCGACAACTGCTCCCGAAGCTCCATGTCCGAAGAGACGGGGTGATGGACCTCGATGGCCTGCACGATCAGTGCCGGCTCGCGAGGAACTCGGCCGGCTCCAGGTAGTACGGATTGTCGAGCACCATGCCCGCGAGCAAGACCTTGGGATGTGTCTTGAGCACGTCGACCAGCAGCTCGCCGCTGAAGCTGTCCAGGGCGTACAGGCAGAGGATCACCTGTGGATAGCGCGGCAAGAACTCGTTGAGCTGCGCCTCGTATCCCACCAGTTCTTCGACACCGGGCAATTGTCGAAGCGCCCAGGTCATCTCACCGACCGCCCGGGCGAAGCCGTACCCGTCGGCTATGGCACCGCCGACCGAGCGGTCCCAGAAATCGAGCATTTCCTCCGTCGAGAATCGGCCGCTGCGCAGATAGGTGTCCTCGGAGCGCCGAACTTCGAGTTGGTGCCGCCCGAGACACGGTCCCAGGTCGACCCCAGCGCCCAACGCGTCGAGCACAGACTCTGGGCCACAGCTGTCGACCACCGCGACGCACTTGTCGCCGGCGTCAAGACCGGCGCTCAGGTAGGGAATGAGGATCTCGTCGCGATCCGCCGAGCTGGGATAGAAGGCGCAGACATGGTCGCCCGGCGCAAGCTGTACGCCGGGAACGCCGAGTGCAATTGGGGTGGTCACCGTCGCACGCCCTCTCTGGTGAGTCCGGAGCGTAAGGCCGTCGGACCAGCATTCACTACACCGCTGAGGACGAATTCCGCCGGAGCCAGTAGTCCCACCAGGACAGGTCGTGATCCGGTGAAGTGGACGAGAACGGGCGCATCGACCTTCTCGGTTGTTGCCTTGACGGGCAGTGAATGTTGTTCGACTTGCTGATCCGACGCGCGCGCGCCAGGGTGCACAGGCCGGAATCGTCCGGCCCGGTCCCCCTATGCCTCGAACATCAAGGACAACGACGATGGAAGAACTGGTTCGCCTGCTTGCCGAGCTGCTCGACTACGCACCCTCTCCGCATACGGCAACCCGCATATTCGAGGTGCTGATCACGGCGAACGAGAAGGCGTCGATATCGTCGGCGGAATTCGGCGATCTCGTCGACGAGCAGCTGGGCGCTGAGAACCTGGGCAATCTTGCCGACACCGTCCACGAGTACCTTCTCAGATCCGGCGGCCTGAACGCGTTGGCGCCAGTGGTGCAGAGCACGGTGCCCGAGCTGACGGCGTGCTACGACGGGCTGCTCGCCGAACACGAACCGGTCCAACCCGGTGCGACCGCCGAGGCCACTGGCGCCGCTGACGCCAGTGACGGCGAGACTCCCGGCAGCGCGGGAGGCAACTGGAACGAGTTCCTGGCCGAGAACGGTCCGCGCTGGGACGGCACCGAGCAAGCGTGGGGGCCGTTCAAGGAGTGGTTCCTGTACACCGCGCGGGAACAAGGTGTCACCCAGTCGGCCGAATCATTCATCGCCTACGTCGACGCGGACCAGGACAAGGCGGCCGTGTTCGCTCAGTACGGCGTCACCATTGCGCCGGCACCGAACCCGAACCCGCAAGAACAAGAGCAGGACGAGGGACAGGAACAAGAGCAGGTCAGCCAATAGCGCGCGTTCACCTGGGCAATCTTGGGACCGGTGCCAGTCTCCTGATGCGGTGCCGGTGACCTTGCCGGCTGCTGACCGCCGTGTGCAGACCCGGGGCAGCGGCAAGCCATAGGCCCCGAAGTCGCACCGGGTTGACGACGGTCCGGCGCGGGGACCCGTGCGGCCCGATCCGCCGGATGAAGGTCACGGCGAGATCGTCATCGCCGACGGTCGCGTGGCCGATTGCCAGCGCCCACCACTGGCGCGCGCCGTCGGCGAGATCTCCCCGGCCCCGCCACGCGCCGTCGACCGACAGCATCGGCAGGTCGGTACTGGTGACGAGGCCAACGAGGTCGCCGGTGTCATCGTCGATCTCGATGACCGCCCGGCCGTTCGGTTGCACGCGGCCACGCAGTCGCCATCCGGAGATCGGCAGCCCCAGCCCGTCCCCGCCCGGCAACTCGTGGAGCAAGGTGTCCGCGGGCGCCGGATCGCTCATGGGGATAGCACACGAGGTCATCGGACTCCGATCAGCGAGGGTGCGGGTTCGCCCGGTGGCAAGCCCCGACCCGCGGCGACGCCCCGGACGACCTCGTGCTGGATCGCGGCCATTCGAGAAGCTCCGTTTGTTTGGTGCTCCGATCATCTGTCCAACCGACGATCTGTGTCAACAGTGATTCGTGTCATCGACGATCTGTCGGATCTATCGTTGTACGATGCGCCCATGACACCGAGCAAGACCGCCACCCCCGCCGTCGACGAGCCGCCCGCGCTGCTGCGCGACGACCTCGGCTGGCTGTGCTCGAAGACCTTGACCGCCTATCGCGTTGCCGCCGAACCCGCAGTCGAGGACATCGCGGGGGGAATGCGCGGCTACCTGGTCCTGGCCGCCGCTGCGTCCGGATGCGCGAACAACCAGCTCGAGCTCGCCCAACGGCTCGGGGTCGATCGCAGCGTGATGGTCGGCCTGCTCGACACGCTCGAGCACGCCGGGCTCGTGGCCCGCACGCCCAATCCAACCGACCGCCGCGAGCGCGCCATCGCGCTCACCCCCGCAGGCCGCAAGCGGTTGACTGAAATCCAGGCGCGACTCCAACGGGCCAGCGAGCACGTGCTCGCCCCGCTGTCCGCCCGGCAGCGCGACATTTTCCTCAACGCCCTGCACACGATCGTCGCGAACCTCGGCCGCATCGACCCACGGACGCTGTGCCCGTGATGACTCACCTGGGCCGCTCACTCATGACCGGGGTTCCGACAAATTGGATTCCGGTGGCCGTGAGCTCTCCCGCGGCAATGGCAGCGCGCTCGTCCTCTAACGAGACTCCGTCGAGGTCGGCGTAGAAGTAGGGGCCGAACGCCAGATGCCTGGCGGCGAACGACGATGAGTACCCACCCGGGCGAAGCGTCGAGGCGATGTGGTCGAGGGCGCCGGACAGATCCGTGGTGTGGTGCGAGGACGTAGAGCCGAATTATGCGCGGTGGGCTACCACGCGGACGGCGGTGGCGGCGCAATGACGGGCGGCCGGTCGTCACACGTGATGGTGTTCGGCAGCTCCCAAGCGGCGAGCCAGGGGCCGGTGGTGCCGCCACCGTCGTTGCCGCCGAGGTCCGTCAGTGAGAACTCCGAGCCGGCCGGCGTGAAGTGGAATGACCCGCAGTTGTTGACCCCGACCGCGCCCACGTTGCGAGCGTCGACGTTCTCAAAGGATGCGGATCCGGCGGTTCGAGCGCTGACCACTGAGGTGCCGGTGCCATCGACCTTGACGTCCTTGAAGTGGACGTTCGTTATCGAGTACAGGTCCTTCACCGGAAAGTCGCTGACCAGCATGATCGCGTTGTAGGTGTTGTCGAGGAAGTTGTCCCCGACCACCTGGATGTCCGCGTCGATGTTCTTCTCGAGCGCGTAGAGCCAGATCGCCCCGAGACCGATGTTCCAGTTCAGCTCGTAGGTGCCCGCGCGGACCGTGGTGTTATTGGTGATCCACACGTGGCCGGTGAACGCCTCGGCACCGAAGCGGGACCCGATCTGGATGCCGCTGCCCTCACGAATCGGGTCGGCGACGAGGTTGTTCGAGATCGTGTTGTCCGTGCCGCCGTAGAGGGCGATGCCGTTCGCCAGCACCGGCGTCTGGACGGTGTTGTGGTCGAAAGTGTTGTCGGCGTTCTCGGTCTTCTCGGACCACATGGCCAGACCGTCGTCACCCGTGTTGCGGATGAAGTTGTCCGACACGACGGAACTCGTGACGCCGGTGTGGAACGTGATGCCATCCGCGATCTGGTCGACGACAACGTTGTTCGTGATGCGCAGATTCGTCATCGGACCGTCAAACCACATGCCCACCTTCGTATGGTGGATGTACAAGCCGTCGATGGTCGAGTTGCTCAACGCTCCGCCGATGCCGTTCACCTGGTCGGTGTCGATGCGTTCGCGGACGTCACCCTCGATCGCGAACCCGGACAGGTGGACGTTGGTGCTGCCGCCTACCGAAGCGTCCTTGCCGTAGAAGCCGACGCCGGTGTGCACCGAACCGTCCGCAGCCGGGGGGCTGAGCGTGACTTGGTGGCCCTTGATGACGGTGTACCAATTGCCGGCACCCTCGATGGTCACGTTGTCGACGATGATGTGGCGGTTGACCTGGTAGGTGCCCGGCGGCACATAGACTTTGAGGTGCTTGCGCTTCGCGAACGTGATCGCCTTGTCGAAGGCCTTGGCCGAGTCGCGTCGGCCTGAGGGGTCGGCGCCGAACAGCAGCACGTTCGCCGCGAAGAGGTCGACGCGCGGTCGGCCGACGAGCTCCGAGTCAAGCAGGTCAACGACTGTCCACGCGGCGTTGCTGCCAGCGGGGACCGTGAGCCGAACCGTGTCGCCCGCCTGGTAGGTCTTGCCGAGCAGGAGACGCTGCTCGTCGTAGAAGTGATTCGGGCGGAACGGCGTCGTCACCGTCGGGGCGGGCGTCGTCGCCGCCGGTACGCAGGAGCACTCGGTGATCCACCAGTCGGGGTGCAGCAGGCCGGCGTTCGGGTCGTTCGAGAACGGGTACTGGTTGTACAGCCACGCGTATTGCGACGTCAGCGTCATGGACTTGCGGTGCCCGCCGTTCACCGTGACGTCGAGCGGTGCGGTGATGCCGCCGCCGTTCGGTGCGTCCGGGATGCTGTAGCGCACCGTGATCGCGTTGGCCGCACTCGGCAGGGTGAATTCGACGTATTGCCCCGGCGTCAGTGTGACCGCCTTCCGGCCCGACGCTTCAGCGGGCAGCGTGTACGCCGAACGGTTCGGGCCGATGACCGTGCCGTTCGTCGCAGCGTTCTCCGCCTCCTGCTCCGAGAAGTCGACCGTGGCACCGCGGCCCACGACGAGTGCGGGATCTAGGGCCGCGCGGGTCACGGAGGGGGTCGGGACGACCTGAGGGACCGGAGCGGCCGAGGCCGGGCCGGCGCCGGCCACGAGGCTCGCACTGGCAACGGCCGCCGTCGTCAATGCGGCGAATGCGACGCCGCGCGACCGGCCGCGGCCGCGGCTGGGGGTGGTTCCGACGATGCTCCGTGCCATGAATTGACCTCGCCTCTCGCGTTGCCTGCCGGGGGAAGCCACTCGGCGGGACGATGAGGAGAACTTAAGACGTCCGCAGGCTGATTAGCAAGAGATTGCCAAGATATTAAGGGAAGATGTCTCGAACTTGCAGGTTCTGATTGAAACTTTGCGAACAATCAGGACCGAGTACTCGTCAGAGCCGCTGGACGCTCCGCGTCCAAGGCCGCCAGCTCGGCCCAGAGCGCAGCCGGCAACGGTCGCGTGACCCAGTCCAGATTCGCGCTCGCCTGCGCCGGCGTGTGCATGCCGACGACGACGGTGGGCACCGTCGGGTGCCGCAACGGGAACTGCATCGCCGCGTGCGGAAGCGTGGCGCCCGCGGCGTCGCACGCGGTGGCCAGCCGGCGGGCGAAGGCGAGGACGTCCGCCGGGGCGGGGCCGTAGTCGAAATGCGCGCCATCGGCGGGATGCGGGCGGGCCAGGAGCCCGGAGTTGAAGGGCGCGGCCGCCACCAGCGAAACCCCGCGCTCGGCGCAGGCAGCGAGCAGCGGTTCGCCCGTCCGGTCGGCGAGCGTCCAGCGACCGGCCAGCATGACGGCGTCGACGTCGGACTCGGTGACGAAGCGCAGCAGCGGCCCGACGAAGTTCATGCCGGCGCCGATCGCTCCGATGACCCCCTCCTCGCGGAGCTCGACGAGCGCCGGGACAGCCTCGCCCAGCGCCTGCTCCAGGTGGTCCTCGGCGTCGTGAACGTAGACGATGTCGACGCGGTCCAGGCCGAGACGGTCCAGGCTGGCGTCCAGGCTGCGCCGCACGCCGTCGCGCGAGTAGTCCCGTCGGCGGGTGAGCGTGTCAGGCACGGCAAAGCCGCCGGCGGTGAGGTCGGATCCGGTCGGTGCGGGGTTGTTCACGAGCAGTCGGCCGATCTTGGTCGACAGGACGTATTCGTCCCGGGGCACGTCGCGCAGCGCAGCACCGAGCCGCCGCTCCGACAGCCCCAGCCCGTAGTGCGGGGCGGTGTCGAAGTACCGCACTCCGCCGTCCCAGGCGGTCCGCACCGTCGCGAGCGCGTCGTCCTCCGAAACCGGCTTGAACAGGTTGCCAAGCGGCGCGCCGCCGAAGCCGACCTCGCTCACCCGCACCTCGGTGCGGCCGATGCGGCGGCGATTCATGCTGCCGCCAACCCGTACGCTCGGGCCGCGTTGGCGCCGAAGACGGCCGCGCGCTCGTGCACCGAGAGCCCCGCGGTGAGTTGCTCGGCCGCGTCGACCACAACGTCGTACGAGGCGGCGAGCAGGCAGACCGGCCAGTCCGAACCGAACATCACCCGGTCCGGGCCGAATGACTCCAACAGGGCATCGGTGTACGGACGCAGGTCCTCGACCCGCCATGCGGCCTGGTCGGCCTCGGTCACGAGTCCCGAGAGCTTGACGGCGACATTGTCGTACCGGGCGAGCTCGCCGATGCGGCCGCGCCAGGGGTCCAGCTCGCCGCGCCGAATCGGCGGCTTGCCGGCGTGGTCGAGGACGAACCGGAGTCCGGGCAGCGCCGCGACGGTCTCCACGGCAGCCTCCAGCTGCGGCGGAGTGATCAACAGGTCGTAGGCGAGGCCGGCCTCGGCGACCGCGGCAAGTCCTAGGCGGACGTCGGGCCGGCCCAGCCAGCGCGGGTCCGGCTCGTCCTGCACCTGATGCCGGATCCCGACCAGCCGCTCGCCGCCCGGACGCTCTCGCAGCGCCGCCACGCGGGAGGTGACGTCGTCGCCGGTCAGGTCCACCCAGCCGACCACCCCGAGCACCATCGGCTCGCGGGCGGCGAGGTCGAGCAGCTCCGGTGTCTCGTCGGCCACCGTCACCGTCTGCACCAGGACGGTGCCGTCGATGTCATGCGCGGTCAGCCGGGGGCGGAGCTCGTCGAACGCGTACGACCGCCGCAACACCGGCAGTTCGGCCGTCCACGGCTGGTCGCGGATCGCCAGGTCCCACACGTGGTGATGCGCGTCGACGCGCCGGAGGCGGGTCATCCGTCGTAGTGGAACAGCTCTTCGGCCGGCACCCACCACTCGTCGGCACCGGCGCTGTCGACCGCCTGCTGGCAGGGGTCCGTGAGCTGCCACCAGCGGCGGGTGGTCTCGTCCTGGGCGATGCGGGCCAGGTCAGCCTCGTAGTCGTCGCCTGTGTACTCGAGGTAGCTGAACAGCAGCCCGTCGCGCAGGAAGATCGAGTAGTTCGCGACGTGCGCGGCCCGCAGCGCGTCCAGAACGCCGGGCCAAACGTCGGCGTGCAGCTTTCGGTATTCCTCCTCCTTCTCCGGCCGTAGTCGGATCACCGATGCGAGGCGTTGCACGATCAGCTCCTCGGCCGCAGCCGCAGCCCGGCCATGCCGCCGTCGACGGCCAGCCACGTGCCGGTCGTCGAACCGGCCGCCGGTGCGGCCAGGTAGGCGATCGCGTCGGCGACCTCGTCCGCCGACACCAGCCGGCCGTGCGGCTGCCGCGCCTCCAGCGCCACCCGTTCCGCCGCCGGGTCGTCCGCGCTGTCGAGTAACCGGCTCACCCAGGGGGTGTCGGCAGTCCCGGGGTTGACGGCGTTCACCCGGATGCCCTCGGCGATCAGATCGGCGGCCATCGCGAGCGTCAACGAAAGGACGGCGCCCTTGCTCGCCGAGTACAGGGCCCGGTTCGGCAACCCGGCGGTCGCGGCGATCGAGCACGTGTTGACGATCGCGGCCGACGGCGACCGCCGTAGCGCCGGCAGCGCCGCCCGGGTCACCCGCACCAGCCCGAGCACGTTGACGTCCAGCACCCGGTGCCACTCGTTGTCGTCGTTGGCCTCGACACTGCCCTGCGCCCCGATCCCGGCGTTGTTGACCAGGACGTCGAGCCCGCCGAGCGCATCGACCACCTGCTCGACCGCGGCCCGTACGGCACGGTCGTCGGTGACGTCGGCGCGGGCGTAGGTGAAACCGTCCGGGCCCCGCTCGGCGAGGTCGAGTACGGCGACCTTGGCGCCGCCGCGGGCGAACCTCTCGGCGACGGCCAGCCCGATGCCGGACGCGCCCCCGGTGACCAGCGCGCGGATACCGTCGAAACCTGCCATCTCAGGCCTGCCCGAAGACTTGCCGCTGCCGGCCGAGCCCGTCGATCTCGACCTCGACGACGTCGCCGCCGCGCAGGTACGGCGTCTCTGCCCGGCCGAGCGCGACGCCGGCGGGCGTACCGGTGTTGATCACATCGCCCGGCCGCAAGACCATGAATTGGCTCAGGTACCAGATCAGGTGGTCCACGCCGAAGATCATGTCCTTGGTGCTGCCGTCCTGGCGTAGTTCGCCGTTCACCCACAGCCGTAGCCCGAGCGCCTGCGGATCCGGCACGTCGTCGGCCGTGCGCAGCCAGGGACCGAGCGGGTTGAACGTCTCGCAATTCTTGCCCTTGTCCCACTGGCCGCCGCGCTCGAGCTGGAACTCGCGTTCCGAGACGTCGTTGCTGATCGCGTAACCGGCGACGCATGCTTCCGCGTCGCTCGGCCCGGACAGGTAGCGGGCCTCGCGGCCGATGACGACCGCGAGTTCGACCTCCCAGTCGGTCTTGCTCGACCCGCGTGGAACGAGCACCTCGTCGTCTGGGCCGACGACCGTGTCCGGCGTCTTCAGGAAGAGAATCGGCTCGGCTGGGATGTCCGCGCCCGTCTCTGCGGCATGGTCGCGGTAGTTCAGCCCGATACAGATGATCTTGCCGATGCCAGCGATCGGCGGACCGAATCGCCCGATGTCGCCCACGGGTGGCAGGTCGGGCAGCGCCGCGCGCAGGCCGGCCAGCCCGTCCCGCAGGAAGCCCGCGGTGACGTCGGCAGTGATCGATGTCAGGTCGCGCCACACGTCGTCGTCGCCGGCGACGATCGGACGTTCGGCACCCCCGGGGCCGTACCGGGCCAAGCGCATGATGGATATCCCTTCGTCGGACTGAAGCTGGTCGAGCGACTACGTGTCGGTGCGGCCACCGACGATGCGCTGGCCTATCAGCACGATGAGGATGACCGCGCCGTTGAGGAAATCGAACCACTGGTCGGGCACGCCGGCGAATGTCAGGACCTTGAAGATCAGGTTGAGCAGCAGCACGCCGGTGAACGCGCCGAACAGGCTGCCCTTGCCGCCGTTGAGGCTGACGCCGCCGATGACAGCGGCCGCGAAGACGTCGAAGATCCGGCCGCTGCCGAGATTGGACGTCACGGAGGCGAGATTGCCGGCTTCGACGATGCCGGCCAGCGCGGCAAGCAGCCCGCCGATGATGAGGACGGTCCACACGACGCGATCCGTGCGAATGCCCGCCGCCCGGGCCGCGTCGACGTTGCCGCCGATGGCATACAGCGAACGGCCGACCCGGGTCTTGGCCAGGACGAAGATCCCGATCGCGAACGTGATCAGGACGACCCAGATCGAGGCGGGCAGGCCGAGCCAGCTGGCGCTGCCGAGGTACATCATCGAGCCCGTCAGCCCGAAGAAGGTCTGCCCGTGCGAGATGCCGGTGAGCACGCCGCGCAGGGTGATGAGCATGCCCAGCGTGACGATGAACGCGTTGATCCGCAGCCGCACGATCAGGAAACCGTTGATCGCCCCGATCACCGCGCCGACCGCCAACGCGATCGGGACGGCGAAGAACCCGGGCACGAGGTGGAGGCCGTGGTTGATACCCGTAGGTAGCGTCAGCCACGCGGCCACTCCCGGCGCGAGCCCGACGGTGGACTCCAGCGACAGGTCCATCTTGCCGGAGATCAGGATCAGTGACTCCGCCACCACGAGCAGCGCGATCCACGCCATGGTCGAGAGCAGGTCGGTGAAGGTGGCCTGCGTACGGAAGGCCGGGTACAGGATGCTGCCCACGACGACGATTGCGATGATCGGCGGCACGAGCGCGAAGTCGCGCAGCCGGGCGAGAGTGATCGTGACGCCGCGTGATCCGGGCCGTGCGGCACTGTCCGTGCCTTCGCGTTCGGCGGTGAGGATGTCGGTCATGACGTGAGCTCGATTCCTTCCATCGCGGCGACGAGTTGCTGGTCTGCCCACTCGCCGTTGAGTTCGCCGACCACGCGGCCACGGAACATGATCACCACGCGGTGGCAGTACCTCAGGTCGTCGAGGTCGTCGCTGACGACGAGCACCCCGGTATGGGCCCGGGCCGCCTCCGTGGCCGCGTTCATCAGCGTCTGCTTGGACTTGATATCGACTCCGGCGGTGGGCGTCATGAGGACGAGCAGTCGCGGCTCGTTGGCAAGGGCCCGGGCCATCACGACTTTCTGCTGGTTTCCACCCGACAGTTCGGCCACCGGCTGCTCCGGGCGGCGCGGCACGATGTCGAGTCGGTCGATCGCCTGCGTGGCCATGTCGGTGCGGCGCCGCGAGCTGAGCACGCCGTTGCGCTCGAGCCGGTGCGGCACCGTCATCGTGATGTTCTCGGCGATTGACAGGCCGGGCACGAATCCCTCGTGGTGCCGATCCTCCGGCACGAACCCGATGCCGGCCTTCAACCGGTGGGCTACGTCGGCGCGACGGCGCTGGCGTTCGCCGGCGACCTGCACCGTCCCGCCGTCCGGACGCCGCAGCCCGACGATCGTGTTGGCCACCGCGAACTTGCCGCTGCCGCCCGCTCCGGCGAGTCCGACGATTTCGCCGGGCCGGACCTCGAAGGAGACGTCCTCGCACGCACCAGCGACGGTGAGGTTTTCGACGGACAGCACCGGAGCGTCCGGAGCGGGCGCCGGCGGGCGGGGATCGCTCGCTTCGGCCGCCTTCTCCCCCGTCATCGCGCCGACGAGTTCGGCGTGCGGAAGGTCGCCGATCGGCGCGGTGACGATGTGCCGGGCGTCCCGGTAGACCGTGACGTTCTGGCATAGCTCGAAGATCTCGTGCAGGTGGTGGCTGATGTAGAGGAACGTCACCCCTTGCTGCTGCAGGGCGCGGATGCGGGTGAAGAGCCGGTCGACCGCGGCCGCGTCCAGCCGGGCTGTCGGCTCATCCAGGATGATGAACCGGGCGCCCTTTGACAGCGAGCGGGCGATCTCCACGAGTTGCCGTTGCTCGACGGTGAGCGCCTCGGCCCGGGTCCGAACGTCCACGTCGACGTCCCAGGCCGAGAGCAACTCGGCCGATTTGCGGCGCAGGTCGCCCCAGCGGATCAGGTGTCCGTCGGCCGCCTGGCTGTTCACGAACAGGTTCTCGGCCACCGAGAGCCCGGGGATGATGGTCGACTTCTGGTACACGCAGGCCACGATCGAGCGCCACGCCGTGCGGTCGCCCAACGGCGGCGCCGGCTGCCCGCTGAACTGGACCGATCCGGCGTCGGGCTCCTGCAGGCCGGTCAGGATCGACACCAGCGTCGACTTCCCGGCGCCGTTGCGGCCGACCAGCGCGTGGATTGTGCCCGGCTCGACCCGCAGATCGACACCGTCGAGTGCCGTCGTTGCACCGAAGCGTTTGGTGATACCGGCCGCCTCGACGACCGGCGGGCGGGGGGTCCCGCTGGTCGTCGAGGCTGTGGTCGGGAGCGACATCGATCCTCTTCCTGTCGGCGTCCGGTCAGCCGAGCTGGTTGCCCCACAGCGACGGGTCATCGACCTTGGTCGAGCCGGGGTACTTGCCGTCGATGGTGACCAGGGGGGCGGGCAACTGGTCCTCGAGCATGCCGTGGCCGACGTCGACGATCGTGCCGCCGTGGCCGTCCGGGCCCGGCTTCTGGGTCTTGCCGGCGATGGCGTCCTTGATGTACTGCAGCGCGACCTTGGCGTAGGAGTCGGCCGGCTGGGACACCGTCGCGTCCATCTCCCCGGCCTTGATCGCCTTGTACTCGGCGGGCACGCCGTCGTTGGACACGATCACGATGTGCCCGGCCTGGCCCCGGGGCTTGAGCAGCCCCTTCTGCTTGAGTACCTGCAGCGTCGACGGCAGGTAGATGCTCGCCTGCATGTAGATGGCATTCACCGTGTTGCCGGCGAGCACCGACTGCAGCTGGGAGACGGCGGTGGGTGGGTCCCACTTCGTCGGCTCGGCGAACACGTGTATGCCGGGGTAGCTGCTCTTCATGCAGCTGTTGAACGCCGTCGAGCGGTCGCGGCCATTGATTGAGCCGAGGTCACCCTCGAACATTACGACGTTGCCCTTGCCTTTGAGGGTGTCGCCGATGTACTTGCACGCCTTCTGGCCGTACGCGATGTTGTTCGCGCGGACCACCATGTAGACCTTGCCGTTGTCCGGGCGGGTGTCGACCGACACCACCGGGATGTGCTTGGCCTCCAGCTGCTGCAGCGTGGGCAGCACCGCGGCGGTGTCCTGCGGAGCGATCACCACGCCCTTGACGCCTTCGGACACGAGCGTCTGCACGTCGGACTGCAGCTTGCTGATGTCGTTCTGCGAGTTGGTGGTCTTGATGTTGAGGCCGAGCTCGCCGGCCATCTTCGGGACGTACTTGATGTAGGCGTTCCAGAAGTCGGAATCCGACCGCGGGTAGTCCACGCCGACCAGCGGCTTGCCGCTCGAGGACGCGCTGCCGCTCGAGCTGCAGCCGGCCGCGACCGCGCATGTTGCCGCGAGCGCGATCGAGAGCTGGAGAGCCTTGTTCCGTCTCACGATGTCTCCTCATGTGTTGGCCTTGCAGGCCGGGATGTGGCGTGCGGTGTGGTCACCGCGGGTTGGGTCCAGATGGGGCCGTCCGGAAAGCGGTAGGCGGCGCGGGCGCTCGGCACGATCTCCGCGCCGCTGCCGGGCTTTTTGGGGGCCAGGTAGTTCCCGTCCAGAATGCGCACCGGATCGGCGAAGTGCTCGTGCAGGTGGTCGACGTACTCGATCCAGCGGCCGTCGGTGCTGCCGCTGACCGCCAAGAAGTCGAACATCGACAGGTGCTGGACGACCTCGCACAGCCCGACACCGCCGGCGTGGGGGCAGACCGGGACGCCGAACTTCGCGGCAAGCAGCAGGATCGCGATGTTCTCGTTCACCCCAGCCACGCGGCAGGCGTCGATCTGGCACACGTCGATCGCACCGGTGGCCATCAGCTGCTTGAAGATCACTCGGTTCGCCACGTGCTCACCGGTGGCGACCCGGATCGGACGGATGGCCTGCGCGATAGCGCCGTGACCGATGACGTCGTCCGGGCTCGTAGGTTCCTCAACCCAGTAGAGGCCGGCGCCCGCCAGACTGCGGACGTTCGCGATCGCCTCGGCGACGTCCCAGCGTTGGTTGGCGTCGATCGAGATCAGGACGTCCGGTCCGGCGAGCTCGCGGACCATCTGCACGCGGCGCAGGTCGTCGGCCGAGTCTGCCCCGACCTTGATCTTGAGGTGGGTGAAACCGTCGGCGATGGCCTTGCTGACCAGCCGGGCGACCTTCTCGTCGCTGTAGCCGAGCCAGCCGGCCGAGGTCGTGTAGGCGGGGTAGCCCTTGTCGAGCAGCTGCTGTTCGCGCTCCTGCTTCCCTTCCGCCGCAGCGGTCAGGATCGCCAGCGCGTCGTCGCGGGTCAGCGCGTCGGACAGGTAGCGGAAGTCAACGAGGTTGACGATCTGTTCCGGCGTGAAGTCCGCGAGCACCTTCCATAGCGGCTTGCCGTCACGCTTCGCGTAGAGGTCCCACACCGCATTCACGATGGCCCCGATCGCCATATGCATGACGCCCTTCTCAGGGCCGAGCCAGCGCAGGTGGCTGTCGTGGACGAGACGCCGGTAGAACGCGCCCATATCGGCGAACGTCTCGTCGAGATCCAGGCCGAGGACGAGGTGCTCCAGCGCATGGATCGCGCTCAACACGACGTCGTTGCCGCGCCCGATCGTGAAGACGAAGCCGTGCCCCTCTGTGCCGTCACTGCCGCGGATGACTACATACGCCGCCGAGTAGTCCGGGTCGGTGTTCATCGCGTCGGAGCCGGACAGGTCTGCGGACGTGGGAAACCGCAGATCGACCAGTTCGAAGGATGCGATCCGGATGGTCACGGGTGATCTCTCCCAGTGTCGGCTCGTCCAGCACGGTGCTGCCGCGGTAGGTTTACCGCTTACATCGGATGTTTACCATCCAGAAACATCCGATGTCTAGTCCCAAATATTGCTCTGGCATGCGATAGTTCGACATGCCAACCGAGACAGATCCGATGATTGGGGGATAAATGGCGGTCACGGACGAGGCCATCGAGAAGCTTAAAGGGATGATCGTGTCCGGCGAGCTGCGCCCCGGCGAGCGCCTTCCGCGCGAGGCGGACCTCGCCACCGGCCTCGGGCTGTCGCGCAGTTCGCTGCGCGAGGCGGTACGCGCGCTGTCGCTCGTCCGGATCCTCGATGTCCGGCAGGGCGACGGCACCTACGTGTCCAGCCTGACCTCCGACTCTCTGCTCGATGCGCTGAACTTCATCGTCGAGTTCCATCGCGACGCGTCCGTGCTGGAGTTACTCGAGGTCCGGCGCATCCTCGAGCCGGCGGCGAGTGCGCGAGCGGCCGTGCGGATTTCGTCCGACGCAGTCGCCGACCTCGAAGAGGTCCTCAATCGGGCCACCGCCGAGTCGCCGGTCGAGGACCTCGTCAAGGCCGACGTGGAATTCCACCGGGCGATCGCGGTCGCGGGTGGCAACACCGTGCTCGCCTCGTTGATCGAGTCCTTGTCGGGGCCCACGCAACGGGCCCGGATCTGGCGCGGGATGACGCAGGAGGGCGCGCTGCAACGCACGCTGGACGAGCACCGGGCGATCTTCAACGCGATCTCCCGCCACGACCCTGAGATGGCCAGTACCTGGGCGACCGTCCATATCGCCGGCGTCGAGGAATGGCTCCGCAGCACGCTGACCGAGTGATGTCGATGCGGGTAGCGATCTTCGCGACGTGCCTGGTGGACGGGCTCTTTCCCAATGTCGGTATCGCGACCGTCCGGTTGCTGGAGCGGCTTGGCCACCACGTCGAATTCCCGACCGCGCAGTCGTGCTGCGGCCAGATGCACGTGAACACCGGGTATCCGGCGCAAGCGCTCCCGCTGGTCCGCAATCACGTCGCTGCGTTCGCTGACTACGACGCGATCGTCGCGCCGTCCGGCTCATGCGTCGGCGCGGTCCGGCACCAGCACGCCGAGATCGCCGAGCGCTTCGGCGACGACGCGCTGCGCGCGGACGTTTCGTCCGTCGCCGCGCGCACCTACGAACTGTCCGAGTACCTGGTGGACGTGCTGGCCGTGACTGATGTCGGTGCGTACTTCCCGCATCGCGTCACGTACCACCCGACCTGCCATTCCCTGCGGCTGTTGCGCGTGGGCGATCGACCGCTGGGGCTGCTGCGCGAGGTGGCCGGCCTCGAACTGGTGGACCTCCCGTCCGCCGATCAGTGCTGCGGATTCGGCGGGACGTTCGCGGTCAAGAACGCGGAGGTCTCCTCGGCCATGTTGGCCGACAAGATCGCTTCGGTGCGGGAGAGCGGCGCGGAATTCTGCTGCGCAAGCGACTCGTCGTGCTTGATGCATATCGGCGGCGGCCTTTCCCGAGCGAGCAATGGAGTGCGGACGATGCACCTTGCCGAGATCCTGGCGGCGACCCAATGACCTTCCTGGGGATGCCTGGTGCGCCGACCGGCGTCGGCCAACTGCGGGGTGATCGTTCGTTCCCGGAAGCCGCGCACGACGCATTGGCGAACGGCCAGCTGCGCGCGAACCTCGCACACGCCACTACGACGATCCGCGGCAAGCGAGCGAGCGTAGTGGCGGAGTTGCCGGACTGGGCCGAGCTGCGTGCGGCCGGCGCGGCGATCAAGGACGACGTGCTGGCGCATCTGGATTCCTACCTCGTGCAGCTGGAGGAGCGGGTCACCGAGCGCGGCGGCCACGTGCACTGGGCGCGGGACGCCACCGAGGCGAACCGGATCGTGACCGATCTGGTCCGCGGCACCGGCGCCCGCGAGGTCGTCAAGGTGAAATCGATGGCCACGCAGGAGATCGGCCTGAACGAGGCTCTGGCCGAAGCCGGGATCACCGCCGTCGAGACCGACCTGGCCGAACTGATCGTGCAGCTCGGGCACGACCGGCCCAGCCACATCCTCGTCCCGGCCATCCATCGCAACCGCGGCGAGATCCGAGACATCTTCCTCAGCGAGATGGGCGACGTCGACCCTGCGCTCTCGGACGAACCCGCGGCGCTGGCCGAGGCCGCCCGGCGCCACCTTCGACGCCGGTTCCTGCAGGCCTCGGTCGCCATCTCGGGAGGAAACTTCGCGGTCGCCGAGACGGGCACGCTGGCCGTCGTCGAGTCCGAGGGCAACGGCCGGATGTGTCTGACACTGCCGCGCACGCTGATCACCGTCCTCGGGATCGAGAAGTTGGTGCCAACCTGGCGCGACCTCGAGGTGTTCCTGCAGCTGCTCCCCCGCTCGTCCACCGGCGAGCGGATGAATCCGTACACGTCATTCTGGACCGGTGCCGTCGAGGGCCAGGAGTTCCACCTCGTGCTGCTCGACAACGGCCGCACCGCCACCCTCGCCGATCCGCACGGCCGGTCGGCGCTGCGTTGCATCCGCTGCTCGGCCTGCCTGAACGTCTGCCCGGTGTACGAGCGGGTGGGCGGGCATGCGTACGGCTCGGTCTACCCGGGCCCGATCGGGGCCGTCCTGTCACCCCAACTCACCGGGGTCACCGACAACGCCAGCCTGCCGTTCGCATCGACGCTGTGCGGCGCGTGTTACGACGTCTGCCCGGTCGCTATCGACATCCCGACGATGCTCACCCACCTGCGCGCGCGCGTCATCGAGGACAAGGCATCCTCGCGTCGGGTGCCGACACCCGAGCGCGCCGGAATGGGCGCTGTCGCCTGGACGATGCGCAGCCCACGCAGGTGGCGGCGCGCGCTGCGGCTGGTGGGGCCGGGCTCTCGAGCCCTGCGCCGCAGCGCGGTGCTGCGCCGACTCGGCCCGTTGGCCGGCTGGACCCGCAGCCGGGACCTGCCGCCGCCGCCCACGGGCTCGTTCCGCGACTGGTGGCAGGCGCACCAGTGAGCGCGCGCGCGGTGATCCTCAGCCGCATCCGCACCGGCCTGGCCGATCGCCCGCAGCCCGCACCCCCCGAGCGCACCTACCTCCTCGCCGGCAGCAGCACGGCTACCGAAGCCCAACTCGTCGAGCTGCTGGCCGATCGACTTCGCGACTACCACGCCACGGTCGACGTCACCACCGCCGACCGCGTCCGGGACGCGATCGCCGCCGCACTCGCCGCGCGCGCGGCGCGCACCGTCGTGGTTCCGGACGGCTTCCCGGCACCGCTGCTCACCGGAATCGCGGCTGACATGCTGGGCGACGTTCCCCCGCTCAGTACTGACGCGCTGGATGCGGCGGACGCGGTGCTGACGACCTGCGCGTATGCGATCGCCGAGACTGGGACGATCGTGCTGGACCACGGTCCGGGACAGGGCCGGCGCGCCTTGACTCTCGTGCCCGACTACCACCTCGTGGTGATCCGGCCCGAGCAAGTGCTGGCCCAGGTGCCGGACGCCGTCGCTGCCCTCGCCGCCACGAGCACGCAGACTTGGATCAGCGGGCCGAGCGCCACGAGCGACATCGAGCTCTCCCGGGTGGAGGGTGTGCACGGCCCTCGCACGCTTCACGTGATCATGGGCTAACGGGGGTTTCTCGGCCGGTAAAGATCGGATGGCTGTCGCGTTCGCAGTCTGACTGGGCGGGGTATGGCGCCCGTGAGCGCGGAGGATACCCGACTTAGATCCGATGTTTGTCGCTTTTTGGCGTATAGTCCCTCTGCATGAGAATGCTCACGAGAAGACTGTTGGTGCCGGCGCTCGTCGCGATAACGACGACATCGGCCGTCTGCGCTCCGTCGGCTGCTGCCGCGCCTACCACCAGCCACCGCTTCGCTACGTGGGGGCCGAGCATGACCATAGGCGGCCCCGACTTCAACAACCAGACGATCCGGATGGTCGTGCACACCAGTATCGGCGGCAACTCCGTGCGGATCCGGCTGTCCAATCAGCGCAGCACGACTCCCCTAGCGGTCGGCGCGGTCGATGTCGCGGAACAGGACACCATGGCGACCGCCGTGCCCGGCACCCATCACACCGTGACCTTTTCGCATGCTAAGGCGTTCACGATCCCGACCGGGGCAGAGGCGGTCAGCGATCCGGTACCGATGACGGTCGGCGCCGAGGAGAACCTGCTGGTCAGCATCGACCTCCCGCAGGCGACGACATCCGCAACCTGGCACTCGGACGCCTTCGACACCAGCTATGTGTCGCAGCCGGGCAACCACACTCGTGACGACGGGGACGGCAACTACATTGCGTCGACGACGTCGTGGTACTACCTCTCCGGTGTTGATCTGATGTCCACCAAGGCCACCGGGACTGTCGTCGCATTCGGCGACTCCATCACCGACGGCTACAACACTCCAACCGGCGCATACGCCACCTGGCCCGACGACCTGGCCCGCCGGCTTGCCGGCCGCAACCCCCTCGGAGTGGTCAACGCCGGCATCGGTGGCAACCGGGTGCTCACCGACGTACCCAACATCTGGCAGGGCATCAGTGCCATCAAGAGGTTCGGCCACGATGCGCTCGGCCAGCCCGGCGTCCGCGACGTGATCCTGCTCGAGGGCATCAACGACATCGGCAACAACGCCGGGCCGAACGGGGCGCCGCTCACCACGCAGGACCTCATCGACGGCTACCGAAACCTCATCGCCCAGGCCCATGCGGCCGGCGTCCGGATCATCGGCGCCACGATGCTCCCGGACTCCGGCAACGGCTACTACAGTGCCTCCGCCGAGGCGATCCGGCAGGCCGCCAACGACTGGATCCGCACGAGCGGGGCGTTCGATGGGGTCGTCGACTTCGACAAGGTCATGCAAGACCCGGCCAACCCGGTCGCCCTGAACCCGCAATTCGACTCGGGTGATCATCTCCACCCGAACGCAGCCGGCATGCAGGCGATGGCCAACGCGGTGGACCTTCAGTCGCTCAGCTGAAATCCGGCACTGAAGAAGTACGAGCCGCCAGGCTTGAGTCGTCGACTTTGACGTCGTCACTAGTGCTCAGAGATTGGTTTCCAGACGATTGAGACGAGGTCCAGCACGGCGCTCGACAGGGTCGTGTCCCCGCGCATTGTCGCCTGGTTGCGGGCTGCCTGCACCGTGATCCCGCGGGTGGCCAGCCGCCACAGGGTTTCCGCGTCGATCTCCACTTCTGCTGCCACGACAGCAGGCGCGTCGTGGTCCAAGCTCCAGCGGTCGATGCGGCGCGCGGCGGCCCACTGACCGCCGGCGGGACCGGGCACTCGGACGCGGACCACCGTGCCCACCGGCGCCGAGATTCGGTGCAAGGTCTGCGGAAGAGCGCGCATGAAGGTATCGAGGACCGGGTGGAGCAGGCGCGGATCGGTGGCGCCAGGATGACCGACGGCGTCGCGGATCTGCTGCTGGTGGACCCACAACTCTGAGTATTCGCGGGCGATGTCCAGCCAGGCCGGTGCCTCCCGTCCGGGAGCCGCCCACGAGACGTCCACGCCGGCCGGATCGCCGATCTCCCGGCTCGACCATTCGTCGTCCAACTGCATTCCCAGGTGAGCCAGAAGATCGATCATCAATCGAGGGCTGATCTGCCGCGCTGTTCGGACGAAGTCCTCGTTGGTCCGAGCCAGGAAGGCCGCCAAGGTCTCATCAGGGCCGAATTCTGGTCCGGGGTGCCGGTCACGGCCTGCGGACAGGCGCCGGACGTAGTCGTGCAGGATATGACCAGCCACATCACGCACGGCCCAACCAGGGCAGACAGTCGCGCGGGCCCACTCGTCGGGCTCGAGCGCGGCCAGCAGGTCGACGAGGGCACCTCGCTCGACCGGGAACAGCGCTCGCACGTCGAGCGGCGGTCCCAGCCAAGTCCAATCCATCGAGAGAGTCGACCACGAACTCGCCACTGCCCACCACGAATGCCGCCGAGCGCGTTCGGCGTGTCGTCGACTTCGCCGTCGTCGACTTCGACTTCGAGACGGTCACGCAACCGCGGTGGACCTTCAGCCGCTCAGCTGAAATCCGTCAACGAGGAAGTACGAGCCGCCGAGCTTGCTCAGTGTCAGCGTGTGCGAGCCGGCGGCCAATCCGGTCACCGTGTAGAGGTGCTGTTGCACTTGGCGGTTAGCCGTGTTCGCGTTGACGGCGGGCTTCGTGACACCGTCGAGCGTCACGCCCACCTGTCCCTCGTCGGAGTTCGTCTCGGTCAGGAAACTGATTCCGGTGCCGGTGAAGGTGATCGTCGCCGACGCACCGTCCTGTTGGGTGTAATGCACGCCGTCGTCGAGGTCGCCGAGACCGCGCGACCCGCTCGATGACCAGCTTCCGCGGTAGTCGATGCGCAGGTCGTCGTCATCGACCAGCTTGCTCGTCGGTGTGCCCGGACCGGCGGCCTGGATGATCGCCCGGGCCGCCGGCGGCCAGTTCCCGTCCGTCACGACGGTCGATTGCTGGAACGTGATGTTCGTACCGTTGTTGTTGTATGCGGCGGTGTCGGAGTAATTCCCGTAGATCGCGTCGTCGTGGATGGTGGGTGTCCAGAGGTTCAGCCAGAGCGAGCCGTTGCTGAGGCGCACGACGTTGTCGTGGGTGTCCCACATCGAGCTGCCTTCGTCGTGGTAGATCATGTTGCAGCCATTGATGCATTCGCTCAGCACGTTCCCGGTGAACTCCGACGTGGACGTCTGGCCACCGAGCGTGTAGATCGGGCCGCCGTCGTTCAGCACGCCCATCACGCTGTGCACGTGGTTGTCGACGATGTGGTTGCCGCCGGTGTAGGTCGTACCGTGGCTGCACGGGGTGGGTAGTCCCTGCTTGGCCTGCAACGTGCAATCCGATGCCCAGCCCCAACCCCAACCGATCGAGATGCCGGAGTACGGCGTGTAGCCGACGTCGTTGTGCGCCAACGTGGTGTCGCGGCTATAGCCGACGAATATGCCGACGGCGTCCTGGTATTCCTGACCCGGGTGCTGGATGGTGTCGCCGGAAACGGTGTTGCCTGTGGTCATCAGCGACGTCTGGGTTTGGTAGTAGTCGTCGACCTCGCCGACGGCGACGCCGATGCCCGAGGTGTCGGTGATCGAGCTGTCCGTCACGGACGAGTCCTGCGTCTGGTCGGCGAGGTCGATCCCGCTGGTGCCGGTGTGCTGCACGACATCCCCGGTGAACGCGATCCGGGCGCCCCGATGCACCTGGACAGCGGCCGGGATCCGGGTCGGCGTGCGCGTGGTCGGATCCCACAGCACGCCCGCTTGGTTGTCGATGTACCCCTCGGCGGTGGGTGCGTTCCACGTCGTGTAAGCGAAAGAGATGCCGCTGAAGGTGATGTCGTGCACGGGTGCGACGACGTCCGGGATGACGGTCACCCCGTCGATGAGCATGTAGTCGCCTCCGGTCTTGATCAGCTTCACGGTGTGCCTGCCCTTCGCCAGGCCGGTAATCGACACCATCACCTGCTGGGCCAACCTCTGCGCACCGTTGCCGGACACCGTCGACACCTTCGTTCCGTCCACGTATACGTCAGCGGTGCCCTCGTCCGAGCTGGTCTCTGACAGCACCTGGATCCCGGTGCCGGTGAAGGTGTAGCTGAAGGAGTCCCCATTCGTGCTCGTGTAATGCACGTCGCCGTTGAGGTCGCCCAGCGGCCTGCCGTTCTGGTAACCCCAGCTGCCGGTGTACGTCGCTCGCCAGTCGGTGTCGTTCAACGGCGCCAGGTGCCCAGGGGTGCCGCTGACGTCGAGCAGTTCGGGCGCGACCGGCAGTTCGACGTCGGCCGTGGCCAGGTTCTCTCCTGGCCTCGGCACGTAGTACAGGTAGCCGGCGGCGCTGTCGAGGTAGAACTGACCGGGGGTGCCGAGCAGCTGGTAGGCGTTCTCGATCCAGCTGATTCCGCTGAGCGTCGGCAGTCCCGCCCCGTTGAACGGGAAGCCCGGGTGCGGCACCGAGTTGTGGTTGTTGTTCCAGCACGCGGGATCGACGGTCAGGTCCGAGCCACCGGACCCGTTGGCCGAGATCGACGCCAGCGGGCAGCGCATCTGCTTCCACGCATTGTTGTTGACGATCTCGACCTGGCTCGCGTTGGTCCACGACGCGTAGGAGCCGTCGCTCGTAGTGAACCCGGAGCTGGTCGCGCTGAAGCCCGGCGGGTTGGTCGCGCTCCGGTCCCGGCGCGCGCGGACACCGTCGACGAACAATTCACGACTGGCGGTGCCGACCGGCACCGTCGCCCGGTAGACGTTCTTCGCGGCATCCACCTTCGTGAAACCGGTGACCCGGATAGCTCCGCTGAGCACCGGTGCCTGGCCAGGCGCAGCCCGGTAGACGACGCGGTGTCCTGGCCGGCCGGAGTCCTGGACGCCGAGCGTGAACGGGGTCGTCAGACGGTAGGTGCCGCCAGTCAGCTCGACCACGACGTCGCCCGCGGCATGCTGGATCATTCCCCTGACTTGGTCGCGTGCCGTGTTCAGATCGCAGGGTGCGGCCGCGCTGCACGAGGAGCCTCGGCCGGTCGGCGACACGGTCAGGACATCCGACGTATGCCCCGGTGCGGCTGATGCGTTGGCGATGGTCACGGCAACAACCAAAGGAGTGGTCGCGACAACGATGACGATCTTCAGTGAACGTATCGACACAGACATCCGATGAATATATCGGACGAAATGTACATCGTCTATGCCCCAGCTAAGAGCGTCGCCTTCGAGCGGCCCTCACGCGCTCAGGTGGGCGGCGGGATCGGGACATAGCGCCCGCCCGCGCCGCCGGCGCCGAGCCGAGGCTCGAACGGCTGCCTGGTAGGCCCCGGCATGAAACGGGCTGCCAGTTCCGGGGCGGGGTCAGCGCCCTCCGTCATCGTCAGGCAGGGCGCACGAAAAATGCATCGCGGGCAGTGCGCGGCGGACGGTGTCGGGTACACCGCCAGAGCCGGGTCGAGCATCTCCAACACCTCCGTGCCCACCTGCTGCCGGCTGGTCTCGATCTCGCTGCGGCTGCGTCGGATGCGCGTTCGCCGAAGCACCCCGGCCGTCTCTTGTTTCACGCGATCCTCGCTCGCCGGTCGGCTGTTGACCCGCTCGGATCGCGGTAGTTGCGGGATCGACCGGCCTCCCCCGCTGGCCTCGTTCTGCGAGTAGCCACCACGCCCGGGTCGACCGGTGCCGGTCCTCGTCGGCGCCGACTCGGCCGGGGCCGGGGCCGTACGGAGGATCTCGTTGTGGATCGTCCCCGCGAGATCGATCCCGAGGAACGTCTGCTCCCACGCCCAACAGGCGGCCACGGCCGCCTCGTCGAGCAGCAAGGTCTCGGTGTCCCGCCATTCCGCAACAACGTCGTGCACCACGACCCAACACTCGTCGGCACCATCCAGCGCGAGCATTGCGACCCGGTCCGTGTAGAGCACCCGCTCTCCGGTCTGGGTCACCAATCCCCGTTCGGGCTCCCGGACATCCGGCACCAGAGCTTCCACATCGGTCTCGATCTTGAGCGGGCAGAAGTCGTCGACGCTCGGAGCCCAGGCGAAGTACTGCTCGAGCAGGTCGATACCCCGATCTACTTCGGCCGTGGATTGCGGCGACGCCGCCATCGTCCGCATGAAGGCCTTACCGACGAGCGGCAGCACGATGTCGCTGTGCCAATCCCACATGCCTGGGAAGTAGTACAAGGCGAGCGCGTCCTTGACCGCTCGATCGAAGTCACTCGGCGCATGGTCGATGGCCCGCAGGTTCTGCCGGTGCGGTGATCCGAGGTCCCATTGCCGGCGGCAACGCTTGAACATCGCCCGCTCCTCGGCGGACACCCGGTAGTCCACACCGCTGTTGCTACTTCCGGATGCCGACGCAGTCAACCCGTGCGGCTCTCGCAGCGCGCAATCCGGGTCCGGCCGACACCCTCGCGGCAGTGTGGACAGCCACGTGGCGGAGGCCATGAAGTTCCTGATCTATCCGTCAAAGAGATCCTCGCGGCCTTCAACAACGCCTAGGCCGAGGGCCGCGCGGTTCGCGCTTGATCCAACTCGATCCACGCGCGCGCCGGTGCGGCGAAACGCGCCGGTGGGTCGGACTGGGCTGGTTCTCGTTTTCGGCTTCCTGTTTCGTTCTTGATTGGGTTTTCTCAAAGGCGCGGCGACGAGGAGTTTAGTTCTCGGCCCGGTCGCGTTGTTCGGCTTGCTGTTTTGCGCTGGCCCGGTCTTTGCCTGTGGACAACTCGGGTCATTGTTGCGTTTCCCTGAATTGGTCTGTGGATAACGGCGGAATTGTCAGACCCGGTCCCTATTATGGTGTTCATGCAGGCGGGGAACGCGGGTGCGGACGGGTGGGCGGCGATGCCGCCCGG
>JAVHVH010000091.1:0-30693 GCA_032160665.1 Pseudonocardiales bacterium | reverse complement strand
GGGCAACGACATGGTCGGCCTGATCGCCGGCAACCTGCTGACGGGCCTGTCCATCGGCTGGTGGATCGACAAGCACAATCGGCACCACGCCAACCCGAACAAGGAGGACCACGACCCCGACATCGGCGACGGCGTGCTGGCCTTCACCACCGGGCACGTGGCCAAGCGCACCGGGCGACTCGGCCGGGCGATCACCCGCCGGCAGGCCTGGCTGTTCTTCCCCTTGCTCACCCTCGAGGGGTTCAACCTGCACGTCGCCAGCATCCAGTGGCTGATCGCCGGCAAGACCGGTCGGCTGCGGCGCACCGAGCTGGCGCTGCTCACCATCCACAACGTTGCCTACTTCGGCGCGATCTTCACGGTCCTGTCACCGGTCAAGGCACTGGCGTTCATTGCCATCCACCAGGGCGTGTTCGGGCTCTACATGGGCTGCTCGTTCGCGCCGAACCACAAGGGCATGCGGATCATCGGGCCCGAAGAGTGTCTCGACTACCTGCGTCGCCAGGTCCTCACCTCGCGCAACGTTCGCGGCGGACGCTTTGTCGACTTCGTGCTCGGCGGTCTGAACTATCAGATCGAGCACCACCTGTTCCCGAGCATGCCCCGTCCGTCCCTGCGCCGGGCCCGGCCGATCGTGCGCGCCTACTGCGCGAAGCTCGCCGTCCCTTATGACGAGACGAGCCTCATCGGCTCCTACGTGGTGGCGCTGCGGTACCTGCACGAACTCGGCCAGCCGCTGCGGGTGCAGCCCGCCCTCGACGCCGCGTAGCCCCTCCGGGCCTGGGAGCCCGGGTTCCCTCTCGTTCGACACGGACTTGTGGCGGCGGCGTCCGTTGTTCTACTGGCCGAGCACCAGACCGGACGTCGGGACGCCGGTACCGGCAGTCACGAGGACATGCTCGACGCCCTCGACCTGATTGACCGACGTGCCCCTGACCTGCCGGACGCCCTCGGCGATGCCGTTCATCCCATGGATGTAGGCCTCGCCGAGCTGGCCGCCGTTGGGATTGATCGGCAGCTGCCCGCCCAGCTCGATCGCGCCGTCGGCGATGAAGTGCCGGGCCTCGCCGCGGGGGCAGAAACCGAGCTCCTCGAGTTGGATCAGCACGAACGGGGTGAAGTGGTCGTAGAGCACGGCCACGTCGACGTCGTCCGTCGTGATGCCTGACTGACGCCACAACTGCTCGGCAACCAGGCCCATCTCCGGCAGCCCGGTCAGCTCGTCGCGGTAGTACGACGTCATGGTGAACTGGTCGGCGCCGCTCCCCTGCGCCGCGGCCCGGATCAGGACGGGCGGGTGCGGCAGGTCGCGGGCCCGCTCGGTGCTCGTCACGACGATGGCGACTCCCCCGTCGCTCTCCTGACAACAGTCCAGCAGATGCAGTGGCTCGGCGATCCACCGCGATGCCTGATGCTCCTCGAGGGTGATCGGCTTGTCGTAGAAGAACGCGTTCGGGTTCGTGGCCGCATGCTTGCGGTCCGCGACCGCAACCGCGCCGAAGTCCGCGCTGGTCGCGCCGTAGACGTGCATGTAGCGCCGGGCCACCATCGCCACCCACGCGGCCGGCGTGCCCAGTCCCATGGGGTAGGACCAGGAACCGTCCACGCCAGACGACGTCGGCGCACCGGCCAGGCCGGTCATCACCTGACCGAAGCGCTGTCCCGACCGTTCGTTGAACGCGCGGTAGCAGACCACGACGTCGGCGACGCCGGTCGCGACGGCCATCGCCGCCTGCTGGACGGTCGCACAGGCCGCGCCACCGCCGTAGTGGATCCGGCTGAAGAACGACAGCGACGGGATGCCCACCTCGCGGGCGACCGCCGCCTCGGTGTTGGTGTCCTGCGTGAACGTGACGAGTCCGTCGACGTCGTCCGGCGTGAGGCCGGCGTCCTCGATCGCGGCGCGCACCGCCTCGGCCGCCAGCCGGAGCTCGGACCGCCCGGAGTCCTTGGAGAACTCCGTCGCGCCGATGCCGACGATCGCGGCCTGGCCCGAGAGGCCGCTCATGGACGCACGCCGGAGACCCGGACGGTTCCGACGACGTGGTCGCCGAGCTGGCCGCGTCCGACGACGGAGACCGTGAGGAGGTCGCCGTCGACGGCCGTCACTGAACCGCTGAAAACCAACGTGTCGTAGGCATAGCAGGGCACGCCGAGTCGGATCGAGATGTTGTGGACGCGCGCCGATGGCCCGGCCCAGTCCGTCACGTACCGCTGCACCAGCCCGGTGTCGGTGAGGATGTTGACGAAGATGTCCTTGCTGCCGCGCACGATCGCGGCGTCCCGGTCGTGGTGGACGTCCTGGAAGTCACGGGTGGCCAGCGCGGTGCTGACGACGAAGGTCGGGGTGGCTTCGATGACGAGTTCGGGGAGCATTTCGCCCACGGCGGTCATGGCTGCTGCCTCTCGATATTCGGGCGAGCGCTCATCCCCGTGGCCTCCAGAACGGCAGGGTGAGTTCGTCGTCGATCCGGGTGAGCGCCAGCTCGACCGGGATGCCGACCGACACCGCGGCGGGGTCGACATCGACCAATTCGCCCAGCATCCGCACTCCCTCGTCCAGTTCGATCAGGGCGACGACGAACGGCAACGTCTTGCCGGGGACCTTGGGTGCGTGGTGCACGACGTAGCTGAACACCGTGCCTCGTCCGGTCGCCACGACGTAGTCCTGCTTGTCCGCACCGCACGCCGGACACATCGGCCCGGGTGGATGGCGCAGCCGCCCGCACGCCGGGCAATGCTGGATGCGCAGCTCGCCGGCGGCCGTGCCCTCCCAGAAGAACGCGGTGTCGTGGCTGATCACCGGACGCAGCACGGTCGACGGGTCGGGCTTGGGCGGCGGCGGGGCGTACTTGAGCACCCGGAACAACATCTCGGCGACCGGCTCGTCCTCCGAGTACCAGGTGTTGAGTGTGGTGACGAACCAGCCCTCGCCCAGTGCCGTCTGCTTCGGCCCCACGACGCTCTCGAGCGTCGTGGCCACGGACACGTGCTCGCCGGGGCGGAGGTAGCGGTGATAGGTCTGCTCGCAATTCGTGGCGACGACTGACGTGAATCCGGCCTCGTCGAGCACCCGCATCATGACGCCGAGCGGATCGTCGTCGGAACGCCGACCGTGCAGCCCGCCCATCGTCCACACCTGGATCATCGCCGGAGGGGCGACCAGCCCGTCGTGCCCGACCTCGACCGCGGCGGGCTCGGAGACGTATATCGGGCTCGCGTCGCCTATCGCCTCGACCCAGTTGTTGATCATCGGCAAGTTCACCGGATCGCGGGCGACGCGGCGCGTGGACTCCCCCGCCGCCTGCACCCGCTGCGCGGCGGCCAGGATCGCGGCGGCACTCACCGTGGCACCCGAGGCAGGTTCAGCCCGAACTGCGCGATGAGCTCGCGCTGGATCTCGTTCACGCCGCCGCCGAAGGTGAGGACCAGGCTGCGCTTGGCCTGGACGTCGAGCCAACGCTGCAGCGCGGCGGTCCGCGGATCGGACGGATCGCCGTAACGGCCGACCAGCTCCTCGAGCAGCCGGAAAACGTGCTGCGCCCGCTCGGACGCGAACACCTTCGTCGCCGAGGCGTCGGCGACGTCGACGTCACCGATGCGCGCGGCGACCTGCCAGTTGAGCAATTCGTTGATCCGGGTCGTGGCCCGCACCTCGGCCAGCACGCGCTGCACGTCCGGTCGCGACAACGGCGCGACACCGTCGGCCGCCGGTCGCGCGGCCCATTCCCGCACCCGCTCGTACAGGCCGGCGAGCTTGCCCGCCGGGCCGAGCATCACGCGCTCGTGATTGAGCTGCGACGTGATCAGGCGCCAGCCCTCGTTCTCTGCGCCGACGCGCATGCTGAGCGGCACCCGCACGTCGGAGTAGTACGTCGTGTTGGTGTGGTGCGCCCCGTCCGCGGTGATCGTCGGGGTCCACGAGAAACCCGGATCGCGAGTGTCGACGATGAGGATCGAGATCCCCTTGTGCTTCGGCACGTCCGGATTCGTCCGGCAGGCCAGCCAGACGAAGTCGGCGTCATGCCCGCCGGTGGTGAAGACCTTCTGGCCGTTGACGACGTAGCGGTCGCCGTCGCGGGTGGCGCTCGTGCGCAGCGAGGCCAGATCGGTGCCGGCCTCGGGCTCGGTGTAGCCGATGGCGAAGTGCAGGTCGCCGGCCAGGATGCGGGGCAGGAAGTAGTCCTTCTGCTCCTGCGTGCCGTGCGCCTGAAGGACCGGGCCGACGGTCTGCAGCGTGACATAGGGCAGCGGGATGTCCCGGCGCGCGGCCTCGTTGACGAAGATCTGCTGCTCGACGTCGCCGAACCCGTGCCCCCCGTACTCCTTCGGCCAGCCCACGCCCAGCCAGCCGTCGCGTCCCATCCGCTTGACGACGTCGCGGTACAGCTCGCCGTGCCGCTGCACCAGCATCGCCTCGGCCTCGGCCGGCGTCACCAGGTTGGTGAAGTACTCGCGCAGCGTCTTCTGTAGCGCTGACTGCTCGTCGGTCAGTTCGAGCTGCATCGGGCCCCCAGCAGGTCGAGTCGGTACGAGGCACCGCCGACGAATCGGGCGAGGTCCTTCGCATGCGAGTAGTAGCGGTGCAGCGGGTAGGTGATGTCGACGCCGAGCCCGCCGTGCAGGTGGTGGCAGACCTGCAGAGCCTTGGGCAGCTCGGCGGCCAGCCAGTACGCGGCGACGGCAAGGTCCTCGTCCGCGTCCAGACCAGAGCCGAGACGCCAGCCGGCGGACGCGGCCGCGAGGTGAACGGTGCGCGCAATGACGTAGACGTCGGCGACCTGCTGCGCGACCGCCTGGAAGGTCGCGAGGCGGCGGCCGAACTGCTCGCGGGTGCGTAGGTGGTCGGCGGTCAGCTGTAGCGCACCGGCGATCACGCCGTCGGCCACGGCCGCCGCACCGGCGACGGCGAACCGGTCGAAGTCGGCCGGACCGGCGTCGAGGACGGTCTCGGCGTGCGCGCCAGCGAGCCCGACGGTGTACTCGGGCGCGCCGGTCGAGGTGGGCGAGCGCTGCAGCGTCACCCCCTCGGCGTGCGGATCGAGCACCGCGGTGCCGTCGAGGGTGGGCACGAGCAGTCGGTGCGCCTGCGCGGCGTACGGGACGCCCACGCGCACGCCGGTGCACGTCGAGCCGCGAAGGCGCACCGGTTCTCCGTCCGCGTCGCGCAACGCGGCCGTCAGCACGCGGCCGTCGGCCACCTCGGGCAGCAGCGCCCGGCGTTGTTCGAGCGAGCCGAATCGGGCCACCGGCAGCACGCCCAGAGCGAGCGTCGCCAGGGCCGGCAGCGGCAGCGTCTGCCTACCGACCTCGGTGAGCACGACGCCCGTCTCGATCGGCCCGAACCCGTCGCCGCCGAGGTCCTCGGGCAGCGCCAGCGCCAGCAGCCCGGCCTGGCCCATGGCCTTCCAGGCGGTCTCGTCGTATCCGAGCTCGGTGGCGAGCACCGCGACGGCCCGGCTGTCGTCGGTGGGGCCGCGCAGCACGCTGGCGGCCAGCTCGGCCACCGCTTGCTGGGTCTCGTCAAGGCTGAAATCCAACACCGGCTCCTCGGTTCAAGATAGAACGTGTTCTAGTATCAGGGAAGCTCGGCGTGTTCGGCAAGCGAGGAATGGTGACGGGGAGCGGAGACAACCAGTGAGTCGGATCGGCGAGCTCGGCTTGATCACGGCGGGACGGCTCGTCGGCATGCCTCCGGTCCCTGAGATTCCGGTGGGTCGCGTCGTCGACCTTGCGGGCCGCGGCTCGACCTATGTCGTCGACACCGGACCGGTGTCGAGCGCGCGCGGGGGCGCCGCGCCCGTCGTGTTCCTGTTGCACGCACTCGCGTGTACCGGCCTGCTCACCTGGTATCCGTGCCTTGACGCGCTGCGCCGCCGGTACCGCCTGGTGATCTTCGATCAGCGCGGACACGGGCAGGGCATCCGGTCGGCGCGCTTCGATCTGGACGACTGCGCCGACGACGTGGCCGCGGTCGCCGATTCGCTCGACGTCGCCACCTTCGTCGCCGCGGGCTACTCGATGGGCTCGCTGGTCGCGCAGAATGTCTGGCTGCGCCATCGCGATCGCGTCGACGGGCTCGTCCTCGGCGCGAGTACGACCCATTTCGCGACCACGCCGCGCCGTCAGCGCACGGTGACCACCGTCGGCGCCCGGCTGGCGGCGGTGGCCACGCGCCAGCGCCGAATTGCGGTCGAGGCGCTCGACCAGTCCGTCGACGACCGGTGGGCCTGGCGCCAGTTCCGGGCGACCACCACGGCCGAGGTCGCGGCGGCGGGCTCGGTCATCGCCCGCTTCGACTCGCGCGGCTGGATCGACGACGTCGACGTCCCGACTGCGGTCGTGGTCACCGCCCGCGACCGGCTGATCCCGCCGGCCCGCCAGCGCGAACTCGCCCGGCGGATACCGGGTGCAACTGCGTATGAGGTGGACGCGGGGCACGCCGCGTGCGTGCTCAACGCTCAGCGGTTCAGGCCCGCGATGTTGGCCGCGACGGCTTCGGTGACGAACCGGATCCGTTCGACGGAGACGAGTCCCGAGCCGCTTTGAGCAGCTCGTCCAGGGCGATCGGCAGGTCATCGGCGAGATCCCACAGGTGCGGCGCTAGCTCCCGGCACGCGATCAGGCCCACGTCCAGATGCCCGTCGTTCGAGAGCACCGTGACGTTGAGCCCGGCGCCGTCGAACACCGGACCGAATGGGTAGAAGCCGACTACCCGCGCACCCATGAAGTAGATGGGCATGGGCGGTCCGGGCACGTTCGAGATCACCAGGTTGTGGATCACCGGGTGCCGCTCGGCCAAGCGCAGTTTGGAGTAGACGCGGACGGCGAGTGCGAAGGTGTTGGGCGCGGCGAACTGCGCCCAGTCCTGGAGCAAGGACGCGCTGAGAGTCTGGTGGTGATCCTTGGCGATCCGATTCTGCGCGGCGATCGCGTCGAGGCGGCCGATCGGGTCCTCGATGTCGCTCGCCAGCGTCGAGAACATGCCCGAGACCTTGTTTGTGCCGCCCGCCCGGGTCTTGCCGTGCACCGACACCGGCACCATCGCCACGAGTGAGGTGTCGGGGAGTTCGTCGCGGTCGGCGAGGTACTTGCGCAACGCGCCGGCGCACATCGTCAGAACCACGTCGTTCACGGTGCAGCCGAAGGCGTTCTTGACCTCCTTGACGTCCGCGAGATCCATTCGGGAGAACGCGACGCTCCGGTGACCGGTGATCGTTGCGTTGAACGACGTTCGCGGAGCGGTGAACGGCGCCGGCATCGCGGCGCCGCGGCGGGCCCGACCGATCCACTCGGGCAGGACGCCTACCGTCGGCGGCAGCAGCCGGGCGAATCTCAGCGGCCGCCGGGCCAGCCGCAGAGCCCCGTCGGCGATGATCGCGACGTCGCTCGGCCGCTTGGGTTCCGGGGTCTTCGCCTGGCCCTCCGCCGGCGGCGGCGCGTCCGGTTCGAGGCTGCACAGCTCGGACACCAGGCTGGCGCCGGACACCCCGTCCACCGTCGAGTGGTGCATCTTCGTCATCACCGCGATCGAGCCGTCGGCCAGACCCTCGATGACCCACATCTCCCACAGCGGCCGGCTGCGGTCGAGCGGTTGACCGGCGATCTCGCCGCACGCCGCAGCGAGCTGCTCGCGGTCGCCGGGCGGCGACACGGTGACGCGGCGCACATGATGCTCGATGTCGAAGTCCTCGTCATCCACCCATACCGGATGATCGAGGTTCAGCACCGGGTTGTGAAGCTTCCGGCGGAAGGCTGGGTTGCCGCCGATGCGCTCGCGCAGTGCGTCCCGGAGCCGCTCGAAGCCGTACTCCTCGGGGGTGGTGGATTCGTCGAGCACGAGCAGTCCGCACACGTGCATGAGGTTGGTCCGGCTCTCGAAGTACAGGAAGCTCGCGTCGAGCCCGCTCAGTCGGTCCACCTTTGGAATGATAGAACACGTTCTAGTTTCTGCAATAGGATGGCCTCATGAGTGACCGGTTCCTCACCCGCGAGCTCCTGCAGCTCGGCTTCGCCGCCAACGCAATGCGGCCCGTGCCCGGTCCCCGCGCGTCGGTGCCCGCATTCTTCTCGGGATGGCTGACGGCGGAATTCGCGCCGCAGCTCGCCGCGCTGACCGCGCTCGATACCGCGGCGCACGTCGCGCGGCACGGTGTCCACAACCGCCGCGACGCCCTCGGCCTCGCCGTCGCCGCGACGAATCTGGCGTCCTATGCGGTGCTCGCTTCCGGCGGACGGCGGGCGTCGGCCCAGATCGAGGACGCGCTGGTCGCCGCGCTCGGCGCCGACTACCGCGACGCCATCGAACGCGCGCCGATGCCCGACGACGAGATGGCGCCCTGGCGGTCCCTGGCCATGCCGTTCCCGATCCGCAACGTGGACGTGACGACCAACCGGCGCGTGCCGTACGCGCCGGGAGGCCGGCGCTACGAGATGGACGTCTACCACCACGTCGACAAGCCCGCGGATGCGCCCGTCCTCTTGCAGGTGCACGGCGGCGCCTGGGTGATCGGCAAGAAGGAGCAGCAGGGCATCCCGCTGATGCTGCACATGGCGGCGCGCGGATGGGTGTGCGTCGCGGTCAACTACCCGCTCTCGCCTCGGGCGCGCTGGCCCGAGCACCTCGTCGCGATCAAGCGCGCTATGCAGTGGATCCGAGAGAGCGGCCACGAGTACGGGGCGGACCCCTCCTTCGTCGCGGTGACGGGCGGTTCGGCCGGCGGGCACCTGGCCGCGATGGTCGGCCTCACCGCGGACGACAAGTCGTTGCAACCCGGCTTTGAAGACGTCGACACCTCCGTCCAGGCGTGCGCACCCCATTACGGCATATACGACTTCACCGCCGAGAGCGGGGCCAAGTACGCCCGGGTCCGGCTGGACTCGTTGCTGCGGCCCTACGTCATGGGCCGCGGTGCGAACTATCCCGACGACTACCGCGCGGCGTCTCCCCTGTTCCGGATCACCGCAGCTGCGCCCCCGTTCCTGGTCGTGCACGGGAGCAACGACTCCCTGGTCCCGGTGACCGAGGCGCGCGCGTTCGTGTCGCGGATGAGCGAGATCGTGAAGAACCCTGTCGCCTACGCCGAGATCGCCGGCGGCCAGCACGCGTTCGACCTTTTCCCATCGTTCCGCAGCGCCGGCGTCGTGCGCGGCGTCGCCCGCTTCCTGGAGTGGTGCTACGCGACGCGGTACTCGCGGCCGCTGGCGGACGGGCCGGCGGCGCGCAGGGGTTAGGTGCGCGGCAGGCCGAGCAGGCGTTCGGCGGCCAGCGTGAGCAGCACCTGCGTGGTGCCACCGGCGATGGACAGGCACCGGGTCGTCAGGAACTGCCGCAGCTCCTCGCCCGCGATCAGCCCATCGGACCCGAGCAGGTCCAGCGCGGTCTCCGCGACGGCCTGCCGGTGGCGTACTCCGACCAGCTTGCGGACGCTCGCCGCGGCGCCGTCGTCGGTCTGACCGCCGAGCCGGCGCAGCGTCGTTCGGAAGTCGAGCAGCGATCCGGCGACGCCCGCGGAAATCAGGACACCGAGCCGCTGCGCGACGACGCCGTCCGCGGCGAGACCCTGGTCGGCCGCGTGCTCGACGAGGCGCTCGACACCATCGCCGATACTCGACGCCCCACCCATCGCCACCCGCTCGTGCGTGAGCGTCGTGCGGGCCAGCGGCCACCCACCGTCGACCTCGCCGACCACCAAGTCGTCGGGCACGAAAACACCGTCCAGGAACACCTCGTTGAACAGCTCCTCGCCGGTGATCTCACGCAACGGCCGGATGTCCAGACCAGCGCATTTCATGTCGACGAGGAAGTACGTGATGCCGCGATGCTTGGGCGCGACCGGGTTCGTCCGCGCCAGGCAGATCCCCCAGTCGGCTCGATGTGCCGCCGAGGTCCAGACCTTCTGGCCGGTAAGGCGCCAGCCGCCGTCCACCCGCTCGGCCTTGGTCCGCAGCGACGCCAGGTCCGAGCCGGCGCCGGGCTCGCTGAACAACTGGCACCACGTGATCTCGCCCATGAGGGTCGGCGCGACGAACCGCTCGGTCTGCTCCGGTGACCCGTGCCGCAGGATCGTCGGCACGGCCCATCCTGCGATCACAAGGTCCGGGCGGACGACGCCGGCCCGGGCGAGTTCCTCGTCGATGACGAGCTGCAATTCCGGCCCGGCTTCCAGGCCGTAAGGCTTGGGCCAGTGCGGCATCAGGTAACCGGATTCGGCGAGGACCCGCCTGCGCTCGCCCGCTTCCGACGCGGCGATGAGCGCAACCTGGTCGCGAACCGCGGCCCGGTCGGCGTGCGCCTCGACCGAGACGTGCAGCACGCGCCGGGCACCGGCCACGGTCAGGTCGGTGACGCGGCGCCGCCACGAGTCACTGCCGCCGACGAATTGGCGCAGCGCGAGCGCCCGGCGCAGATACAGATGGGCGTCGTGCTCCCAGGTGAACCCGATGCCACCGAGGATCTGGATGCAGTCCTTCGCGTTGTCGACGGCGGCATCGAGCGCAACGGCCGCAGCCACCGCGGCGGCCAGCTCGTGCTGATCCGGCTCGGCAACGCACTCGGCGGCGTCCCACGCGACAGCCGCGGCGAGTTCGGCGCGGCAGAGCATGTCGGCGCACAGGTGCTTGATCGCCTGGAAGCTGCCGATCGGACGCCCGAACTGCTCGCGCACCTTGGCGTACTCGACGGCAGTACGCAGGCACCAGGCGGCGACGCCGGCGGCCTCGGCGGAGGCCAGCATGGCGGCGAGGTCCCGAACCCGCTGCGTAGTGAGTCCGCTCAGAAGGTCGGCCGGCACGGCATCGAGGCGCACCTCGGCCAGCGGACGCGAGAAGTCCCCAGCGGGCAGGTCGAGCAGCTTCACCCCGGCGTGAGTGCAGTCCACGACGTACCACCCGTCCGCGCCGGCCGGCAGGAGCAACGCTCCGTCGGCCACGACGCCGAGCGCCGGGCGGACGCTGCCGTGCAGCAGCTGCCTGCCGTCGGCCGCCTCGTCGACCTGGACATCGCCGGGCGCAAGCGCGACGCCGACGAACACCGTGCCGGCCGCAAGCTCGGACGCCAGCGGGTGGTCACCGAGCGCCAGGCCGGCCAGGGCCGTGGTCAGCACCGGGCCCGGGACGAGAGCCGCCGCCGTCTGCTCGAGGGCCACCGCGAGATCGGTGACGGTTCCCCCGCCGCCGCCGACGGATTCGGGCAACGCGGCGGCGAGGACGCCGAGTGCGCCGAGCTCGGTCCATGCATCGCGCCACCTGTCGGCGTCGTGCTCCTGTCCGCGCGCCGCGTCCACCGGCCGGGCCCTGGCCGCCCACGCGCTCACGGCGTCGGCCAGCGCCCGCTGGTCGTCGGTGACGGAGATCGGCACGGCTGCTCCTGTATTTTTGGGACGAGGCACCGACGAGTCTAGAACGTGTTCTACTATGTCGGAATACCGTGGCGCTTGACATTCATTACCCGGTTCTGGAACGCGTTCCAATGACATCGGCCGGTGCTAGGGTCAATTTGCCTGGATAGGACGGCGAGGGAAGAGACATGGCCGCACCCCGTACCCGCGCGACGAACGGGTCGGCGCTACCCAGCGACGAACTCGGGTCGTCAGCCCAGCGCGACCGCCGCAAGCGCATTCTCGACGCCACTCTCGCCCTCGCGTCCAAGGGCGGCTATGACGCCGTCCAGATGCGCGCAGTCGCCGAGCGTGCCGATGTGGCGCTGGGCACCCTGTACCGCTACTTCCCGTCGAAGATCCACCTGCTCGTGTCGGCACTGGCGCGCGAACTCGAGCGGGTTCGGGAGCGCACCGAGCGGGTGCCGCTGCCGGGCGACACCTCCTACGAACGGTTGATGTTCATCCTCAGTCGGATCACCAAGGGCCTGCAGCGCGACCCGCAACTCACTGAAGCCATGACCCGGGCCTTCATGTTCGCCGACGCCTCCGCGGCGGCCGAGGTCGACACGGTCGGCCGGCTGATGGACCGGATGTTCGCGCGCGCGCTCACCGACGACGAGCCCACTGAGGAGCAGCTCGCCGTCTCGCGGGTCATCAGCGACGTGTGGCTGGCGAACCTCGTCGCGTGGGTCACCCGGCGCGCCTCGGCCACCGACGTCGCCGACCGGCTCGAGTTGACCATCGCGCTGCTGCTGGGCGAGCGCCGCGTCGAAACCCTGTCGTAAGGGCTTAGCTAGTCCTGGTACATCCGGCCCACGTTCAGCGGGCGCTGTTGAGGGCTTCGATCAAATCGGCCGCGGTGGCGCACCGGTCCAGCAGCTCACCGACGTGCGCCCGCGTGCCGCGCTGCGGCTCGAGCATCGGCACCCGGACGAGCGACTCGCGCCCCACGTCGAAGATCACCGAGTCCCAGGACGCGGCCGCGACCGACGGCCCGTAGCGGCGCAGGCATTCGCCGCGGAAGTAGGCGCGGGTGTCCTCCGGAGCGGCGTCGACCGCGGACTTCGCGGCGCCGTCTGGGAGCAGCGTCTGCATTGCACCACGCGAGACCAGCCGGTGGTATAGCCCCTTCTCGGGACGAACGTCGGAGTACTGCAGGTCGACGAGTTGCAGTCGCGAGGAGTCCCAGTCGAGACCATCGCGATCTCGGTATCCCTCGAGCAACCGCAGTTTGGCCACCCAGTCGAGCTCGCCGGCGAGGTCCATCGGGTCGTTGGCCAGCCGGGCCAGCACCGACTCCCACCGATCGAGCACGTCACGGGTCTGGTCGTCGACGTCTTCGCCCAGGCGATCGTCGACGAACTTGCGCGACCGATCGAGGTACTCGCCCTGCAGATCCAGCGCGGTGATCGTCCGCCCGTCGACGAGCTGGATCGCGTGCCGCAGGGATGGGTCGTGCGAGACCGAGTGCAGCTCGCGTACCGGGGCCACCACGGCAAGGTCGTCGGCGAGATAGTTCGCCTCGATCATCGCCAGGACGAGCGCGGCCGTGCCGACCTTCAGGTAGGTGGAGATCTCGGACATGTTGGCGTCGCCGATGATCACGTGCAGGCGGCGATAGCGGTCAGCGTCGGCGTGCGGCTCGTCGCGGGTATTCACGATCGGCCGCTTCAGCGTGGTTTCGAGGCCGACCTCGACCTCGAAGAAGTCGGCGCGCTGCGCGATTTGGAAGCCGGCCGTGCGTCCGTCCTGACCGAGCCCGACCCGTCCGGCACCGCAAATCACCTGGCGCGTGACGAAGAACGGCACGAGGTGCCTGACCAGTGACGCGAACGGGGTGTCACGGCGGCAGAGGTAGTTCTCATGCGCGCCATAGGAGGCGCCCTTGTTGTCGGTGTTGTTCTTGTACAGGTTGATCGTGGTGTTGACGCCGGGCATCGTCGCCAGCCGGCGCACGGCCTCGAGCATCACGAGTTCACCGGCCTTGTCCCACCGCACCGCGTCGAGCGGGTTGGTGACCTCGGGGCTGGAGTACTCGGGGTGAGCATGGTCGACGTAGAGGCGCGCGCCGTTGGGCAGGATGACGTTGGCCATCCCGGCGTCCTCTTCGGCGTCGATGAACTCCTGCGCGATCGCGCCACCCGCGCCGGAACCGCCCAGGTCGAAGCCGCGGGCATCGCGTAAGGGCGACTCTTCCTCGAAGTCCCAGCTGGCGCGGCGCGCCCGCCCGGCCGGCAGGGTTCCGGCATAGGCGTTGACGACCTGCGCCGAGAGCAGCATCGCGTTGGCCGAGGGCTGGCCCGGCAGGCTCACGCCGTACTCGACCTCGGTGCCCATCACGCGTCTGACCGTCACAGCTTCAGGTTACGGCGCCGCGCACACTTCCGGTCCGGCGCCAGGCGCCCGGGCCCGCGATACCCCCGAGATATCGGGCCGACAGTCCGTTCGGATAGGGGTTGGTCAAGCCACCAGCGGCGGGAGCGGGCAGTGCAGCATCGCGCAGGCCGTGCGGAGCAGTTCGGCCTCTTCGGCCGTCAGCAGCCCGTCGTCGGAGACCGCGATCACCAGCGCTTCGATGAGTACCTGCTTGTTGCGGCCGTCCAGGGAGTTGAGGGGTTCCCACCCGGCGTCGAGAGCGCGCCAGGGATCACCGGGCGGGCTGAAAGGCACCGTCGTCCCGGGCAGCAACCGGGCCACGGCGACGGCAAAGGCGCGCTGCGCGGCGGCCGGGTCGCTGTTGCCGGCGGCGGCGACGGCGGCGACCAGGGCCACGGCGGCGTCGCGGACCTTGCTCACTTCGGCCCGGCCGGGGCGGGACCGAGGCCCGGGTGACGCGGCATCGGCAAGATGGCTGCCGACCACTCGGGTGAGGCAGTACTCGAAGACGGTGATCGTGTCGTCCGCGCGGGCGAGATCGTCCAGGGTCGCAGCGAGCGCGGCCCGGTCGGGCTGCGGACGGGCGGCGAGCTGCGGCGCGGCGATGTCGGCCAGCGGCAGCCGCAAGACCGGAGCCAGCCGGGCGACATCGGGCGCATACCGCGCGGCGGCGTCGGCGGTTGGTGGTCCCAGCCGGGTAGCGACCACTTGGAGCTGACGGGCACGGACGTCGGGTCGCCCGTCGATCAGCAGGGCGAGCACGAGCGGGACCGCCGTGCTCGCCTGACTGGCCAGGGTCCGGAATGCGGCCGGGATCTGGGCGCTGAGCCGGGCGCCGCGGGCCAGGTCCTCGGGCGTGAGCGTGGCGACTCGCTCGGTGATCGAGGACGGGTCCACCCGCACGGTGGCGTCGGCCCGCGAGGCAGCCGACCGGGGCGAGGGCCGGCCCGATACCGGACCGGCCAGGCCGAGCGCGGCGTCTTCGGCGAGTCCGTCCGGCTGGTGCTGCGCGAACTGCTCCTTGAGGGCCCGGACCTGTTCGGCGCGGAAGGTCGGGTCGAGGGCGGCGATCCGTTCCGGCAGCGGCGGGTGCGTCGCGTAGAGCGAGGAGATCCTTCGGCGGCCTTCACCGAAGAGCATGTGGCTGATCTGCCGCTCGCCGTGGGTGTCGGCCAATTGCGAGCCGGCCGGCAGCCCGGCGATCTTCTTCAGCGCGCCCGCCAGTCCCGTCGTCTGCCGAGTGAACTGGACCGAGGACGCATCGGCCAGCCACTCACGCTGGCGACTGACCGCCGCCTTGATCAGCCCGGCGAAGAACTGGCCGACGAAGCCCAGTACCAGCAGCGCGATGGCGATGAACAGGATGGGGTTGCCCTTGGAATCGCGCGAGCGACCGCCGCCGAACTGCAGGAACCGCAGGCCGACCAGACCCAGCAACAGGATCCCGTTGAGCAGTCCGATGAGCCGGACGTTGATGCGCATATCGCCATTGAGCACGTGGCTGAACTCGTGCCCGATCACCCCTTGCAACTCGTCCCGGTTGAGTCGGTCGAGGGCCCCGGAGGTGGCCGTGATCGCTGCGTCGGAAGGGCTGTAGCCGGCGGCGAAGGCGTTGATTCCCGGCTCTTGCTCGAGGACGAACAGGCGTGGCATCGGTACGCCGGACGCGATCGCCATCTCCTCGACGACGTTGACGAACCGGCGTAGCCGGGGATCGGTGGTCGACGGGTCGACGGCGACCGCTCCGACCGATTGCGCGACCGCGGCTCCCCCGGCGCGCAGCGCGATCATCTTGCTGACGGTGCCGCCGGCGATGATGAGCAGCGTGAACGCGCTGGCCGCGATCACCCCGCCGATGATCGTCGAGGCGGGCGCGTTGCGTTCGACCACCACCACCACCGCGTCCACGGCGATGACGATCGAGATGACCGCAAGCACGAACAGCACGACGAGCTTGACCGTCGTGCCGCGGGCGGCACGTTGCCGCTCGAAGAAGTTCACCGGGCTAGAACTGAACCTTCGGCGCTTCCCGGGTCTCGGGGTGATCGGGCGCGATCTCCCACTGAGCGGCCGGGCCGAAATGGAACCTGCCGGCGATCATCGAGCCGGGGAAGGCCTGGCGGCGGTTGTTGTACGTCATCACCGAGTCGTTGTACGCCTGCCGGGAGAACGCGACCCGGTTTTCCGTCGACGTCAGCTCTTCGGACAGCTGCATCATGTTCTGGTTGGCCTTGAGGTCCGGGTACGCCTCGGCGGTCGCGGTGAACCGGCCCAATGCACTGGTGAGCGCGCCCTGCGTCGAGGCCAGCTTCTGCATGGCGACGGGATCGCCCGGACTGGCCTGCGCCGCGCTCAACCCGGCCACCGCCGCGGCGCGCGCCTGGGTCACCGCTTCGAGCGTCTCGCGCTCGTGCGACATGTAGGCCTTGGCCGTCTCGACCAGGTTGGGGATGAGATCGAAACGACGCTGCAGCTGGACGTCGATCTGCGCGAAGGCGTTCTGGAACGCGTTGCGGGCGCGCACGAGGCCGTTGTACGCGGCGATCACCCAAATGATGAGCAGCAGCACGACGACGGCGACGATGATGCCGATGACCAGACCCATGACGAGCCCTTCCTGATCCGAGGTGGGAGCAGGGTATCGGTACCGGTCAGATCAGCAGTTTGACGATGGCGGCCACGCCCACCACCACAATGGTCGCGCGCAGCACGGTCGGGGACAGCCGACGCCCGATCCGTGCGCCCAGCAGCCCACCGATGATCGAGCCGCCCGCGATGAGCAGCGCCGCCGTCCAATCGATGTGCGTGGTGGCGATGAAGACGACGGCGGCGACGAAGTTCACCAGCCCGGCGAGAACATTCTTCAGGGCGTTCTGGCGCTGCAGCGACTCGGCGAGGAACAGCCCGAGGAAGCCCATCAACAGCACACCCTGTGCGGCCCCGAAGTAGCCGCCGTACACGCCCGCTCCCAGGACGACGAGCCACAGCGGCGCGGTCACGTGCTCAGAGGCGCCGCGCCCGCGCGCGGCGAGCCACGACGTCACCCGGCCGCCGAAAATGACGAGCAGGAGCGACAGGATGATCAGGGCCGGCACGATCGCCTTGAACGCCCCGGCCGGCAGTTCGAGCAGCAGGATGGCCCCGGCGATCGCACCGAGCGTCGACGCGCTGCTGAGTGCGATGACCCGACCGCGTTGGCCGGCCAACTCGCGCCGGTAGCCGTACGCGCCGACGAACGAACCCGGGAACAGGCCGACGGTGTTCGAAACGTTCGCCGTCACCGGCGGGAGCCCGACGCCGAGCAGGACCGGGAACGAGACGAGGGTGCCCGAACCGACGACGGTGTTGATCGTCCCGGCCCAGATACCGGCGACGAACACCAGCAGGGCCTGCCAGACGTTCACCCGATCAGTCTGTCAGCGCCGCCGATCGCGAGATGCCCGAGCGGTCGGAAGCGCGTTCTGGGTCACTCAGAGGTACTGACCGGTGTTCCCCACGGTGTCGATCGCCCGCCCGGCGTCGGCCCCCTTGCCGCCGGAGACGAGCGTGCGGATGTAGACGATCCGCTCGCCCTTCTTGCCGGAGATCCGGGCCCAGTCGTCGGGGTTGGTGGTGTTCGGCAGGTCCTCGTTCTCGCGGAACTCGTCGACGCACGCGGCGAGCAGGTGCTGCATCCGCAGTCCCCGCTGCCCGGTGGTCAGCAAGTCCTTGATCGCCATCTTCTTCCCGCGGTCGACGATGTTCTGGATCATCGCGCCGGAGTTGAAGTCCTTGAAGTACAGCGTCTCCTTGTCACCGTTGGCGTAGGTGACCTCGAGGAAGCGGTTCTCCTCGGACTCGGAGTACATCCGCTCGACCGTGTGTTGGATCATCGCCGCCACCGTCGCCTCGGCCGATCCACCGTGCTCGGCGAGATCGTCGGCGTGGATGGGCAAGCCGGTGAGGATGTACTTCGTGAAGATGTCGCGCGCGGCTTCGGCGTCCGGGCGCTCGATCTTGATCTTCACATCCAGCCGTCCGGGCCGCAGGATCGCCGGGTCGATCATGTCCTCGCGGTTAGAGGCGCCGATGACGATCACGTTCTCGAGTCCCTCGACCCCATCGATCTCGGACAGCAACTGCGGGACGATCGTGTTCTCGACGTCGGAGGACACGCCCGAACCACGGGTGCGGAAGATGGAGTCCATCTCGTCGAAGAAGACGATGACCGGCGTGCCGTCGGAGGCCTTCTCGCGGGCCCGTTGGAACACCAGGCGAATGTGCCGCTCGGTCTCGCCGACGTACTTGTTCAGCAGCTCCGGGCCCTTGATGTTGAGGAAGAACGCGGTCGACTTCTCGTCGCCGCCATGGACCTTCTGGACCTGCTTGGCCAGCGAGTTGGCGACCGCCTTGGCGATCAGCGTCTTGCCGCAGCCGGGCGGACCGTAGAGCAGGATGCCCTTCGGCGGGCGCAGCTGGTGCTCGCGAAACAGGTCGGCGTGCAGGAACGGCAGCTCGACGGCGTCCCGAATGGCCTCGATCTGCTTCGACAGGCCACCGATGTCGGTGTAGTCGATGTCCGGGACCTCTTCGAGGATGAGCTCCTCGACCTCGCTCTTGGGGACGCGCTCGTACGCGTACGAGGATCGGGTCTCGAGCAGCAGGGAGTCGCCCGAGCGCAGCGGCTTCTCGCGCAGGATGTCAGCGAGAAAGACCACCCGTTCCTCGTCGGTATGCCCGATGACCAGCGCGCGGTCGCCGCCGTCGAGGATCTCCTTGAGCATGACGATCTCGCCGGTGCGCTCGAAGCCGCGCGCGGCGACGACGTTCATTGCCTCGTTGAGCATGACCTCCTGGCCGTGCTTGAGCTCGTCGAGCTGGACCTCGGGCGAGACCGCGACGCGCAGCTTGCGCCCGGCGGTGAAGATGTCGACGGTGCCGTCCTCGAACGCCTCGAGGAACACGCCGTACCCGCTCGGCGGCTGAGCGAGGCGGTCGATCTCCTCCTTGAGGCTGACCATCTGGTCGCGGGCCTCGCGCAGCGTGTCGGCCAGGCGATCGTTGCGGTCGGTCAGTGCGGCGACGCGGGCCTGCGCCTCGGCCAGGCGATCTTCGAGGAGGCGCATGTGGCGCGGCGATTCGGACACCTTCGCCCGCAGCAGTTCGAGTTCCTGCTCGAGGAACGCGGTGCGGCGCCGCAGATCTGCGTCGCCTTGTCCGCGCGGACTGTCCTGCCCGCTACGCGGCTCATGAGCCATTGCGGCCACCTCCCGATCTCCTGGAGTGTTCGCGAAATCCCACCCTACACACGCGAGCACCTCCTTCCCGGCATCTACCCTTGGCAGGTAGCAACACAATCCCGGCGGTATTACCGAGGAGTTTCCAACCCGTGAGCGACGCGCTTCGTGTGTGGATCGATCAGGACCTCTGCACGGGTGACGGACTGTGCGTGCAGTACGCGCCCGAGGTCTTCGAGTTCGACGTGGACGGCCTGGCCTACGTGAAGGACGGCTCGGGCGAGCTGCTCGCGGCCCCAGGTGCGCGAACTGACGTCCCCGCCGCATTACGCCTCGACGTGATCTCCTCGGCGAAGGAATGCCCCGGCGATTGCATCCACGTCGTGCGTCAGGACGACGGCACAGCGGTGGCCGGGCCCGACGCCTGAGTCAGGGCAGGTCCGGCCGGAACGCGCCGTTGGCCGGCGCGACGTCCTCGGTCTCCGGACCCTTGGCGGGTCGCCGCTGACGGGCCGGGGCCGTGACGCCGGGGGCCAACCGGCGCGCAGACACCAGAAATGCCGTGTGCCCGATCATCCGGTGCTCGGGTCGCACGGCCAGACCCACGACGTGCCAGCCCCGCTGGAGGTTCTCCCAGGCCGCTGGCTCGGTGTACCCCCCGTCGGTACGCACCGCCTCCACGAGGCGGGAGAGCTGCGTGGTCGTGGCCACGTACCCGATCAGCACCCCGCCGGGCCGTAGCGCCGCCGTGACGGCCGGCAACACGTCCCACGGGCTGAGCATGTCGAGGACCACCCGGTCGACGGCCTCATAGGGAGAATGACTGGTGACATCGGCCCGCCGCAGCGTCCAATTCTCCGGTCGGTCGACGAAGAAGGTCTCGACGTTACGCACCGCGACGTCCGCGTGCTCGTCACGGTTCTCGTAGGACAGCACCCGCCCGGTGGGGCCGACGGCCCGCAGCAGCGAACAGGTGAGCGAGCCCGATCCCGCGCCGGCCTCGAGCACGGTGATGCCAGGGCAGATGTCGCCCATCGCGATGATCTGGGCGGTGTCCTTCGGATAGATCACGGCCGCGCCGCGGGGCATCGAGAGGACGAAGTCGGCGAGCAAGGGGCGCAGTGCGAGGTACTGCGTGCCGGACGTCGAGCCGACCACGCTGCCTTCCGGGGCGCCGATCAACGCGTCGTGTTCGATGGCGCCGCGGTGGGTGTGGAACTGCTTCCCGGTGGTGAGGGTGACTGTGTGCAGGCGTCCCTTGGGATCGGACAGCTGGACGCGTTCACCGGCCTCGAACGGACCGGATCCTGGGGCAGGACTCACGCAACGCCTTCCTGTCTTCTTACGTACTGGTCTTCCTACGTACTGGGCGTCGGCCGCGATTGCGGGCCCTGCAGCCGGAGGGCGAAGTCCCGGGTGGCGATGATGCCCGCCGCGCTCCCGTCCGGGCGCACCACCAAATACTCGTGGGCCGGGGTGGCGCGCATCCGCTGGAGCAGCGCCGGTGCGTCGAGCCCGTCGGGGATCATGAGGCCAGGTTCCAGAGGGCGCGCGACGTGGACGACAGGAGTCCACGGGCGGCGATCGGGCGGCACGCCGCCGATCAGGGACTCGTCGACGATCGCGCTCGGCCGTTCGGTCGAATCCACGAGCACGATGCCGCGCGCGTTGCCGTTCCACGCTCGCCGGAGTGCTTCCGCGACCGTCAGATCGGCCGGCACGAACAGCCCGGGGCGCAGCAACTCCGTCACGTCGACCTCGGGCAGCCGGGACAGCAGGCCGGCGACGCGCAGGGACTGGGTGGCGCCGAACCAGAGGTAGGCGGCCAGCGCGACACTGAATATCCCGGCGCCGAAGCCTAGGGTCGTCCGGTCGGCGAGGAGACCGAAGACGGCGACGAGGACGGCGACAGCGCGGCCGGTCCAGGCCGCCACGCGGGTTCCGTTGACCTGCGAGACGCCGAATGCGCAGACCGTGGCGCGCAGCAGCCGGCCGCCGTCGAGCGGCAGGCCGGGCAGCAGGTTGAAGGCAGCCAGCACGAGGTTGCTCCACCACAGCAATCCGAGCAGGGCTGTGATCAGCTGTCCGGCCGGCGATGCGTCGTAGCCGATCCACGCCGCGCCGGCGATCAGGAGCGAGACGAGTGGTCCGGTGGCGGCGATGAGCAGTTCGTCGCCAGGACGGCTCGGCTCGTCCTCGATCTCGGATACTCCGCCGAGCGCGAACAACACGACCCGCCGGACCGGGTGCCCGAGCGCCAGGCTGACGAGGGTGTGTCCGAGCTCGTGGGCCAGGATGCACAGGCCGAACAAGATCGAGAAGCCCAGGGCTGCGAGGTAGGCGGTGCTGCCGCTGACGCCGGGAACGGCGTCCTGAACGATCGGGCCGTAGATCACCGTGAGCAGTAAGCCGACGATCAACCAAGACGGCGCGACAACCACCGGAACGCCCCGAATTCGACCGAGTTGCAGCATCGATCGGGACCGCTGCTCAGGCGGTTCGCTGGACACAACCCGATGCTACGGGCACTTCTAGTGCGGAACGGGCTACCGTACCGGCGTGACCGACGACGCAGAACTGCGTGCACGCATCGAGGCCCAGGTGGCCGCGCGGCGTGCCGGCAGCTCGCCGTCCAAACTCGAGCGCACGGCCAAGGATCCCAAGGGTGACGGGTCCGACGACCCGGATGGGGACGGGCGGTCCAGTCCGTCGACGCCACGCGGGCCACGTTCGCTGGCGCCGACGCGGCCCTGGGCGCGGTCGTCCGGCCCGGCAAGTGGTCGTCCGGCGGCGCCACCGCCGCCCCTGCCGACCGGGTCCCAGCCGGAGTCAGCCGACGGCGCGCTCGCACCGGTCCGGCCCTGGCGGGCTCGACCTCGCGTGGGGCCTGACGTCGCTGTCGAGGGTGACGTCTCGGTGGAACAGGATGTGGCGCCACAGTCCGAGCAGTCCGGGGAGGCTGGACGGGCTGACGGACCGGCTGAGGCCGCCGCGGCGAAGGGCCGCCTCAAGCCGGCTCGGCCGTGGACCCAAGCGGCCGGTCCTCCGGGTTCGGCCGTGCGCCGGCCGCGCAGCGGGTCGAGCGCTCGAGCGCCCTCGAATCCCGAGATCGTGTTGCAGAGCCTGGCGGCGGAGGCAGGCGCGGCGGGGACGGTTGAACCCGCGGCCCGGGGCCGTTTCGGTCGCCGGCGCGACATCGAGGACGTACCCGCGTTCGACGCCCCACCGGCGCAGGAGCAGACCGTCGACCTTGTGGCCGGCGCGGAGTCCGACACAGAGTCCGAGCCGGCCGCGTATGTCCCGGACGCGGACGCGATCGGCGCGTACGCCGAAGCTATCGAGTCGCTGCCCGACACCACGGCGGCGCCGAGCCGTCGACGGCGCCGGCGTAGCCGGTCCGCCGAACCGGACAGTCCTCGCGTACCGCGGCATGCCGCCCTGATCGGCGATGTCGGCGATCTCGGCGAGGACGCTGACGCGGCGCCGACGGCGGAGGTGGCGGAAGCCGACGAGAGCGTCGAGGTCGTGGCCGAGACCACCGTGTTCCCGGACGCGCCGTCCGTGGACGAACACGATGTCGTTGCCGAGGTCGAGCCCGAGGCCGACTCCGGCGGGCCTGCTGCTGGTGGCGAAGCCGGTGTCGAGTACCCCTGGCTGCGCAAAGAGGACGTCGACCTCGACTTGCACGGCGCGCCCACCTGGGATCCCTCGCAGTACCCGCCCGAGGCGGAGGACGCGAACGGCGGTCGGCGGCGCCGGCGGGCCGCGCGGTGGTTGTTCGCGCGCGCGCCGGAGCCGACGGCACCGCCCGTCGAGACGGGCGAGGATGGCGCCGCCGCCTCGGCCGAAGCCGAACGTCTCGAAGCGGAACGTCTCGACGCGGAGCGGTTGGAGGCCGAGCAGACCCGGCGCCGAGAGGCCGCCCGAATCGATGCGGAGCGCCGCGAGGCTGAGCGGCTCGAGGCCGAACGGCTCGAGGCCGCGCGGCTGGAGGCCGAACGGGTCGAGGCCGAACGGGTCGAGGCCGAACGGGTCGAGGCCGAACGGCTGGAGGCCGAGCGGCTGGAGGCGGAACGGGTCGAGGCCGAACGGCTGGAGGCGGAACGAGTCGAGGCCGAACGTCTCGAGGCCGCGCGGCTGGAGGCCGAACGGGTCGAGGCGGAACGGCTGGAGGCCGAACGGGTCGAGGCCGAGCGGCTGGAGGCTGAACGGCTCGAAGCGGAACGCCTGGAGGCGGAACGAGTCGAGGCCGCGCGGCTGGAGGCCGAACGGGTCGAAGCGGAACGCCTGGAGGCGGAACGGCTGGACGCCGAACGGCTCGAAGCGGAACGGCTGGCAGCCGAACGGCTGGAGGCCGAACGGGTCGGGGCCGAACGGGTCGAGGCCGAACGACTGGAAGCGGAGCGCCTCGAGGCCGAGCGCCTGGAAGCCGAACGACGCGACGCGGAGTGGATCGAGGCGCAGCGACTAGAGGCTCTTCGGTTCGAAGCCCTGCGTCTGGAAGCCGAGCGGGTCGAGGCCGAGCGGGTCGAGGCCGAGCGGGTGGAAGCCGAGCGGGTCGAGGCCGAGCGGGTCGAGGCCGAGCGGGTCGAGGCCGAGCGGGTCGAGGCCGAGCGGGTCGAGGCCGAGCGCCTCGCGAGCCTCGAGGTCGCGCGCCAGGACCCGACAGAGATCGAGCCGGCCGGCGAACCGGACAACGACGAGGTGCGGCCCGGGACCGACCTGGCCCGCCGGTTGGCGCTCGCCACTATGCGGGAGTCGGCGACCGACGACAAGCCGGCCGAGGAGCCGACATCGGGTCTGCTGGGACGCCTCCGTCGTCGGCGCCGCGACGAGGACGATGTCGACGAGCCGTTCACGCTGCCCGAGCCGGACGCGTCGCTCGAGTCGACCTTGAGCCGGGCTGGTGACGTACCCCGTCCGACGCGGGAATGGGCCCGTCCTATTGCGGTTACTGAGCCCGAGGTACCGACGCAGCCCGAACCTGACGATGCCGATGAGCCGGTCATCGACGAGCCGCGACCCGACGAGCGCAAACCTAAGCGGCCGCGTCCTGGTCCCAAACCGGGGCCTCGAGGGCCCACACCGCCATCGACGGCAGCCGGTGCGATATCGACACCCACCTCCAGTCCGGAACCGAGTGCGGTTCCGGACTCGCCGACGGCCCGTCCGAAGCCCCGTCCGACCCCTGGCCGGGCCCAACGACAGAGCTCGACCGGACGCCTCGGCGTTGCCGGAGCGAATTCGTCGACCGGCACGGGCGCACCATCGTCGCCGTTCGGCGGGCGTCCGCCAGCTGCGCCCTCCGGCGCCTCGTCTGTCGGTGGTGGCGCGACCACGGTCGGGCGGATCTCCCAACCTGACCTCTCCCGTTTCCTGGACGCCGCCGAGGCGAAGCCCGGAGAGGACGAGAAGGACGACAACGACGACCAGCCGAAACGTCTAGGTCGCGTGCGGCGCACGTTGATGCGCACTGGGATCATCCTGCTCATCGCGGTCATCGCGGCTGCCCTGCTGCGAGCCTTCGTTGTCCAGCCGTACTACATCCCGTCCGCGTCGATGGAACCGACGCTGCACGGCTGCGTGCAGTGCAACGACGACCACGTTCTGGTGGACAAGCTGTCCTACCGGGCGCACGACGTGCGAGCCGGCGACATCGTCGTGTTCAAGCGACCTCCGGGCGTGAACGCCGAGGAGAGCGTGTTGATCAAGCGCGTGATCGGCCTGCCCAGGGATAGCGTCCGGCTACAGGGCGGCAAAGTGCTCGTCAATCGGCAGCAGATCACCGAAACCTATGTCAACAAGAAGTGCCCAGGTGGAGGTGCGACGGTTCCAGAGGGGAACACCAGCAGCTGGACTGTCCCATCTGGCTCCGTTTTCGTCATGGGCGATAACCGCTGCAATTCCGTCGACAGCCGAACCTTCGGGCCCATTCCGACTTCGACGATCATCGGCCGGGCCTTCGCCATCATCTGGCCGTTCAGCCGGATGAGACTGCTCTGATCGGCGAGCGCGGGCACGCCGTCCCGGAATTGTCGGTGCCCCGGCTTACTGTGCAGGCATGACCCAGTTGAGTGATCCCGAGGCGCCATCCGTCGAGCTTCCGACGCCGGTGCTGGGGTCCCTCTCGCCCTCGCGAGCGGCGGACTTCAAGACCTGTCCGCTGCTGTACCGGTTCCGCTGCATCGACCGGCTGCCCGAGGCCCCTTCGTCCGCGGCGACCCGCGGCACGCTTGTGCATGCCGTGCTCGAATCGCTCTTCGATCTGCCGGCCCCTGCTCGCACTCTCGCCGCCGCGCGGGAGCTGTTGCCGGCGGCCTGGCAGCGAGTACGTGACGAAGCCCCCGAGGTCGACTCGTTGTTCGCCGAGGACGCCGACGGCAGCGAGTTCGCGGCGTGGATGGACTCCGCTGGCGGTCTGCTCGACAACTACTTCACGCTCGAAGACCCGTCCCGCCTCGAGCCGGAATCTCGCGAACAGCTCGTCGAGATCGTCGTCGACGGCCTGCGTCTGCGCGGCTACGTCGACCGCATCGATGTGTCCCCCGCTGGTGACATCCGCGTCGTCGACTACAAGACCGGATCCACTCCGCGCGAGGCGTTCGAGGCCAAGGCGCTGTTCCAGATGAAGTTCTATGCGCTCGTGTTGTGGCGCATCCGTGGCGTCGTGCCACGGCAGTTGCGGCTGATGTATCTCGCCGACAGCGACACGCTGAGCTACGCCCCGGACGCGGACGAACTCGTGCGTTTCGAGCGCACGCTGAAAGCGATCTGGGCGGCAATCCAGCGGGCGCTTGCGACCGGCGATTTCCGACCCAGTCCGAGCCGGCTGTGCGACTGGTGCGATCACAAGGCTGTCTGCCCGGCGTGGGGCGGCACCCCGCCACCGTTCCCGTCTGATCCGGTGCTGACCGACCCGCGCGACGACCCGCCGGTGCCGTTGACCACGCCGTGAGCGATCCCGCGCTCAGTCGCGGAACGTGATGAGCGGTATGGCGGTCTCCTCGGGCGACACCGCGCCGTGGAAGCCGATCAGCTTGGCGACCGTATCCGGCTCGTGCGCAGTGGCGAGGACGACGGCCGAGCCTTGGCACACCACCACCACGTCGCCGATCCGGGCTCGATGGGCGGCCGGCACCGGGCCGAACCAATCCTCGTCGATCAGCTGGTCGCGGCTGCGCACGATCGCCTGTTCACCGAGCACGTTGCCCCAGGTGGCGATCACGTCAGGGGTAGCGCCCGGGCGGGTGTGCAGGTACCGCACCCGCGGTTCGCCGGCGACGATCTGCACCCCGGCGCCCAGTCGAGGGTCGGTGTCGATGTCGAATCGGCCCGCCGGCGGGATGTCCAGGCCACCGTGATCGGCGGTGACGAGCAGGGCCGCGTCGTCCGGTAGCCCGCTGACAATCCGGCCGATCAAGGCGTCGACCGAGGTGGCGGCCCGCTGCCACTGCGGCGAGGCGATGCCGAATAGATGGGCGGCGGTGTCCAGCGACGAGTCGTAGCCGTAGACGAGGCCCGGTCCGGCCCGAAGCTCGGTCAGCAGCCGGGCCGCCGGGTCCTCTCGCTTGCCCAGCCCGCAGAACCGGGCGCCGCGGTAGGCGGCCGTGGTGAGTCCGCTTCCGGCGAAGGCCGCCGGCAGCACCACTGCGGCCCCCGTGCCGGCTCGCGCGGCCCGCTCGAACAGCGTCGGGACCGGCTGCCAGGAATCGGGCTTCGGATCGTCGCGCCACGTGATGTGGGTGAGGACGCGCTGGGTTCCCGGGACGTTTACGGTGAACCCGAGGATGCCGTGCGCTCCCGGCCGGACCCCGGTACCGAGCGACACCAAGCTCGTCGGAGTCGTCGAGGGGAACTCGCAGGCCAGCTCGTCGAGGATGCCCGCGCTGCCCCGTAGCACTGACGCCAGCACGGGTGCGTGTGGTGCCATCGTCGGCAGCAGGTGATAACCCATGCCGTCCACGAGCAGCACGGCGACGCGCCGGACCTCACCGAGCCGGGACCCGAGGTCGAGCCGGTCCTCGGTCCCCGGCATGCCGAGCAGCGCGCAGGCGGTCGGCAGGATGTCGCAGATCGTGCCCGGCATGCGAGCCAGCGTGGCACCCGCGCGTCCAGGTCGGCCAGCGCCACGCGCGCTCGCGTCCGCAGCGCCCTGTACCGGTTGTGGTCGGACGGGTCCTGGCATACGTTTTCTCATGCCGTCGTTGCCGCCGAAAACCTCGGGTCGCTGCAAAGACGTCCGGAAGGACGTATTCGATGCACACCACATCCCTTGCGCGACCGAGGCCGCTCGTCCTCGCTGGTGCTCTCGCTGTCGTAGTCCTCGGTCTGGGCAGCCTGTCGGCGTCGGGGTCGACGCCGGGCGCCGACGCCCGCCTGACCCACGACAACGGCGCCAGCGGCGGCTACGTCTCCAACTACAACGTCAACCACCCCGGCAGCCCGGTCGCCAAGGACGCAACTCTCGCCGAGTGCTCGCAGTCGAGGGGCCGGGAGAACGAGCCGTCGGTCGCGCTCGACCCGCGCAACCCCGATGTGATGGTGGGCAGCGCGAACGACTACTGCGGCGTGTTCAACGCCGGTAACGACGCCAACGGGGCCCCCATCGCGTCCGGCCCGATCTGGCTCGGCTACTACCGTTCCGAAAATGGCGGTGCGTCGTTCCAGTCCTCCCTGGTGCCCGGTTATCCCGAGGACAACACGCCCTATGCCAGCCGTGCACACATTCGCACGGCGAGTGCGGGTGACCCGGTGCTCGCGTGGGACGCATCCGGACGACTGTTCGCCGGCTCGGAGAGCTCGGGAGATGCCGCCGGATCGCCCAAGGGCTTCGGTGATGTCTTCGTGGCCACCTACGTCAACCCAGGCGGTACGGCGGGCGCAACCATCAACGACGGCAAGGAGTTTGCCCGCTCGGTGATCGTGGCAAAGGGCTCCTCGGCGCCCCTCACCGGAAAGTTCAACGACAAGACCTCGATCGAGGTCGACCGCACCGCCTCGGCCTGCCAAGGCAACGTCTACTTCGCGTACTCGCGATTCACCGGTAACGGCGGCGTCGCGATCTATCTCTCCCGCTCGACCGACCACGGCGTGAGCTTCTCCTCGCCGAAGAAGGTCAGCGCCGGCGTGCACGACGTGCAGTTCCCCGACATCTCGGTAACCAGGAATGGCCACGTCTACATCACCTACCGGCAGTTCGAGTCGCACGGCCAGCAGGTCGACGCGGTCGACGTGGTCAAGTCGGTCGACTGCGGCCGCACGTTCGGTGGTCCCCGCGAATTGACCACGTTCGCCGCGATGGGTGTCACCGATGTGGCGACGGACGGCAGCCGGGCCCGCGACTGCGGCGACGCCCCCCCGTGCCAATCGGGCTACACCTTCTTCCGCGCCGACACCGGTCCGCGCTCGACCGCGGACCAGGCCGCGCAGAGCGAGATCGTCCACGTCGCGTACGAAGCGATTGTTCCGAGCAGCCAGGTGCCGACCGGCACGACCTTCGGATGGGCCGACCAGCCCGGCGTCGGTGGCCAGTCCGCCATCTACTACCTGACCTTCAACGGAGCCGCCGGCACGGTCTCAGCACCGGCGCGGATTGCCATTGCACCAGCCAGCCAGCAGCTCTTCCCGGACCTCAGCGTTGACGCCGGCGTAGTGCACGCGCTCTGGTGGGACAGTCGCAACGACACGAACAACGACGCGTCTTCGTACCGGGTGCGGCCGGTCGGCAACGACGCGAACGGCAACGCGGGCCCGGCGCTGGATGTTTACGCCGCCACCAAGCCGGCGACCGGAGGTTCCTGGACGACAGCCACGCGGATGTCCGACGTGACCAGCAACCCGAACTACGAACAGTTCGCTGGCCGGACGGTGCCATTCGCCGGCGACTACTTGTGGATCGACTCCAAGGGTGGGGTCACGTACGGGGTGTGGACCGACTGGCGCAACACGGTCGGCGGCGTCGACCAGCGGGAGACGACGCAGGACGAGGTTGGCGCGGACGTGCTGCAGTGCCGCACGACCTTGGCCGACGGCAGCGTCACCGGCGACACCTGTCCACGCGCGGGCGGCCTTGACCAAGACATCTACGGAGACTTCGCGCCGTAGCAGTCAGCTGGCCCGCACCAGGGCGTCCAGGTCGGCCACCGACAGTCCCTCGAGCGACGCCCGCAGCGTCCGGGTCGGGGCCGGGTCCAACTCGACCTCACTCGGCACGGCGAGCACGACGCAGCCGGCCGCCTCGGCCGCGGTGACGCCGAGCGGCGAGTCCTCGATCGCCACGCAGCGGCCCGGCGAGGCGTCGAGCAACGACGCCGCGCGCAGGTACGGGTCGGGATGCGGTTTGGGCCGACGGACCTCGTCGCCGCAGACCACCGCGGCGAAGAACTCCCGGCCCAGGGTGTCGAGGGCGATCTCGGTCAGTCGACGATGGGTTGACGTGACCAGCGCCGCGGGCACGCCGGCGTCGCGCACCGCGCCGACCAGTTCCCGGGCGCCGGGCTTCCACACGAGATCGGTTCGGAACAGCTCAGCGGTCCGCTCGAGCAGGTAGCCACCACTCGACTCCGGGTCGGCCTCGATACCCAGGTCGCTGTGCAGGATCGCGACGGAGCGGGCCAGGCTCGAGCCGACCATCCGTTGCCGAGCGGTGATGGACAGCGAGCCGCCCAGCCACTCGGCGAGGTCGTCGAGCGCGACGTCCCACACCTTCTCCGAATCCAGCAGCGTTCCGTCCATGTCGAACAGGACGGCCTGCAGCGAACCCCTCATTTTTACTGGGTTTCCGTCACTCGGAGGCCTGTCGGGTACACAACGGGCACACATCAGGAACGATCGAGCGCATCGTTTTGGCCCTCGACGGTTGTCAGGAACCGTTCGGCGTCGACGTTGCGGGCGAAGACCTTCACGAGTTGGGCGCCGGCGGGGTCGCGGTAGCGTGCGTACCAGCGCAGCCGCCCGTTGCGCTTCTCGCTGCTCGCCACGGCAGCACCTCCCCTGGTTTCGCCCGGCACCGTTGTCCTGGTGGAATCCTCGCATCCGGCTATGACGGCATGCGCGGCCCGACGGTCAGCTTGCGTGCAACTCCTCCGCGACGCGCGTTCGGCCGAGCAAACCCTGTCCCCTTCGGATCGGTACCAGAACGATCTTGTGTCCCTTGCCGACGAGGCGCACGACCCAGTGCCATGTTCTTCGCCGAGGTCGCTCATGCCACCTGGTCGACGGAGATGCCGATGAGCGCGCTCGTGATCCGGATGATCAATGAGGAGTATTGGTCGTCCCCGCGACCACAACTCGGTCTTGATCAAGTTCTACACCTGCGAACGGATCTGCCGACGAGTGATAGTCGCCGACGATCTTGATCAGCTCGCTCTCTGCAGGGCTGGCGACCTGCTCCCAGCGAGTTGATCATCCGCAGCGTCACGCTCATGGCCGCGATCCGTGCCGGCGCGGGTCGGTCTTTGCGTCAGCTGTTGCGCCCGCTTCTCGAGGACTGATTCCGGGCCGGTCCCGAGCGGACCGCAGAGGCGGTCGGAAGCCGCCAGCCACACCCTGACATGCCGCGAGGAGCGCGGCCGGATCTGCGTGGGCGCGCTCGTGATCCGGATGATCAATGAGGAGAATTGGTCGTCCCCGCGACCACAACTCCGTCTTGATCAAGTTCCACGCCTGCGAGCGGATCTGCCACGCCTCGGGCGGGATGCACCCAGAGGTGAAGTCGATCT
>JAVHVH010000245.1:0-58860 GCA_032160665.1 Pseudonocardiales bacterium | reverse complement strand
CGGTTGCCGACGGCACCTGGCTGAACACCGCCGAGCCGCTGACTCTAGCCGGGCTGCGCGGACGCTTCATCCTGCTCGACTTCTGGTCATTCTGCTGCGGCAACTGCCTGCACGTCCTCGACGAACTGCGTCCGCTGGAGGCTGAGCACGGCGACATCCTCACCGTGATCGGTGTTCACTCGCCGAAGTTCCCGCACGAGGCCGACCCGCTCGCAGTCGCCGCGGCGGTCGAACGCTACGAGGTCGACCACCCCGTCCTCAACGACCCCGACCTCACCCTCTGGCGCCAGTACGCGGTCCGGGCTTGGCCCACGCTCGTCCTCGTAGATCCCGAGGGTTTCGTTGTCGCGCAGGCGGCCGGCGAGGGCCAGGTCAGCGCACTGGGCGCGATGGTCACCCGGCTCGCGGCCGAGCACGAAGCCCGCGGCACCCTGCGCCACGGCGACAGCCCGTACCGGCCGCCGGTGTTCCCGGCGTCCACGCTGCGCTTTCCGGCCAAGGCGGTGCTCCTGCCGGCCGACCGCACGGGCCGCGGCGCGGACTCGCTCCTCGTCGCCGATGCCGGCCACCACCAGGTCGTCGAACTCGCCCTGGACGGCGAGACCGTGCTGCGCCGGATCGGTACCGGAACGCGCGGCGAGCCGTTCGCCGAGCCCAACGGGGTGGCGCTGCTGCCGGCCGGCGTCGCCGAGTACGACGTGCTCGTCGCCGATACGGCAAACCACGTCCTGCGCGGACTACGCCTCGCGGACGGCGCCGTGATCACCACGATCAACCTGCCCGCCGCGCTGGGCGACGCCCGCACGGTGACCGGCGCCATCCCGGCCGTGCTCTCGCCCTGGGACGTCACCTGGTGGCCCGCGCTCGCCCGCGTCGTGGTGGCCGCGGCCGGCGTGCACCTGCTGCTCTCGCTCGACCCCGCGACCGGCGCCGTGGAGGTGCTGGCCGGGACAACCGTCGAGGGCCTGCGCGACGGGCCAGTTCTCGATGCCTGGCTGGCCCAGCCCTCCGGTCTCGCGACGGACGGCGACCGGCTGTGGTTCGTCGACGCCGAGTCGTCCGCGCTGCGCTGCGTCCACGCGTCACGAGGGGACAACTCGCACGGCGCGATCGTCACCACCGCGGTCGGCGAAGGACTCTTCGACTTCGGGCACGTCGACGGTCCGGCCGCGCAGGCTCGGCTGCAGCACCCGCTCGGCGTCACCGTCCTCGCGGACGGTTCGGTCGCCGTGCTCGACACCTACAACGGAGCGGTGCGCCGCTACGACCCCCGAACGCGCGAGGTGTCGACGCTCGCGCGGGAGCTGGCCGAACCGTCCGGAGCCCTGCTCGTCGGTGACGACCTCGTGGTCGTCGAATCGGCTGCGCACCGCCTGGTCCGTCCCGTCCCGTCCATCGAATTGGTCTCGGGAGCGGCCCTGCAAGCGCAACGACCGACCACCGACCTGGCGCCAGGCCCAGTGACCGTCGAAGTGGCGTTCGAGCCTGCGCCAGGACGCAATGTGGACGCCCGATTCGGTCCCCCCACCCGAGTTTCGGTGACCGCTTCCCCGCCGGAACTCCTGCAAGGCGGCGATGGCGATTCGCCGGAGCTCGTCCGCACGGTCACGCTCGCCGAGGGCTCCGGCGTCCTGCACGTGACCGCGCAGGTCGCGTCATGCGACGACGAGCCGGCGGTCGAGCACCCCGCGTGCTACGTCAGCCGGCAGGACTGGGGCATCCCGATTCGGGTAACCGCTGACGGCGCGGCGTTGCTCAGGCTGGTCCTGCTCGGCTGACCGCATACGATCCCGATATGCCAAGTGACTTCGTCCTCAAAACCATGAACGCCACACATCGCGCTGCACTCGCGGTCAGCGGGAACCGGATCGGACGCAACGTCTCCGGCATGCCGTCGCTCGAGCTGACGACGATCGGACGCAAGAGCGGGCAGCCCCGATCCTGCATGCTGACCTCGCCGCTGCAAGAGGGCGACACGATCGTCGTCGTCGCCTCGCGGGGCGGGGACGACACCCACCCGGCGTGGTTCCTCAACCTGCGCGACAACCCCGACGTGCAGGTCGCGATGGTCGGCCACCCCAAGCGCCCGATGCGCGCGAAAATCGCCACCGCCGAGGAGCGGGCCCGGATGTGGCCCGTGATCACCGGGAAGCACAAGAACTACGCCGGCTACCAGAAGAGGACGGACCGCGAGATCCCGCTCGTGCTGCTCGATCCCGTCGACTAGCGTCGAAAGGGTGACGAATCACCCAACCCGCATCGGGTTGCAACTCCAGCCCCAGCACGCCGACTACGCGGCCATCCGGCGCGCCGTGGCCGAGGCCGAGGACCTCGGCGTCGACATCGTCTTCAACTGGGATCATTTCTTCCCGCTGAACGGTGCGCCCGAGGGAAAGCACTACGAGTGTTGGACGATGCTCGGCGCCTGGGCCGAACAGACCAGCCGCGTCGAGATCGGCGCGCTGGTCACCTGCAACAGCTACCGCAACCCCGAACTGCTCGCCGACATGGCCCGCACCGTCGACAACATGAGCGCTGGCCGGCTGATCCTGGGCATCGGCTCCGGCTGGTTCGAGAAGGACTACGACGAGTACGGCTACGAATTCGGGACGGCCGGGGGTCGGCTCAACCAACTGGCCCAGGATCTGCCCCGCATCGAGTCACGCCTGGCCAAGCTCAATCCGCCGCCGACCCGCAAGATTCCCGTCCTGATCGGTGGTGGCGGCGAGAAGAAGACGTTGCGGATGGTCGCCCAGCACGCCGACCTGTGGCACTCGTTCAGCGACCTCGAGACGTTTCGGCGCAAGCAGAAGATCCTCGCTGATCACTGCGCCGACCTCGGCCGCGACCAGGCCGAGATCGAGCGCTCGGTCGGTGCCCCGCGAGGCAATCCGGCCGAGGTCGGCCCACCGCTACTCGAGGCCGGCGCGACGTTGTTCACCGTCGGCGAGGGCGGCCCGAACGTCGACCTGTCCCGCGTGCGCGCATGGGTCGAGTGGCGCGACTCGCTCTGACGACTTCCGCGCTTTGCACCTTTCAGCGTCCCAAAATCGGGCGCCCAGGGGAGCTGAAAGGTGCAAAGCGCGGACGGACGGAAGGTGGCTGGCCACCGGGCAACTGCCCAACGAGCAGTACCACCACCTCGACCGCGGCTGAACGCCAGTGGGTCGCTCACCAGCTCGCGCGGCTATCGTGGGCGTCATGGACGACAAGTCGTTGCTCGACCACATCCACGACCTGGTCGAAGAGGAGAAGCACCTCCGCGCCGCTCACCACGGTGTCGCCGGAGCGGACCGCCAGCGTCTCGACGCCGTCGAGCGCGAGCTGGATCAGCTCTGGGACCTCCTGCGCCAGCGCCGCGCGCGCGAGGAGTACGGCGAGAACCCCGACGAGGCGACGGAGCGCAGCGTGAACGAGGTCGAGTCCTACCTGCAGTGAGCCCGCGAGCGCGGCGCCTACTTCTTGCCGGCGACCGTGTACAGCTGCGCGGGTTGCACCGCGCCGGCAATGATGCGCCCGTTCGATGTGATGAGGACGGACATCAACGCCGAGTCCAGCAGCCGTCCCTTGCCCCAGGCGCCGGAAACCGGACTCAACGCCTTAGGCACGGCGCCTTCCGCGAGCTTGGCGAGACTCGTCCCCGCCGCGTCGACGGACACCACGCGTGACCACCCGGTCCCGCTGACCTGAATACCGTGCGGTAACTCGGCGCCCTTCGTATGGGGTGCGGCGGTCGTTGTCAGGTCGGGATGGGACTCGCGCACCCGAGCGCCCGGAGGCGGCGTAAACGTGAAATTGCGGTCGGACGGCTGGGCGAACCGGATGCTCGTGAACGCGACGTCGATGGCCGGGCTGGTAGCACCGCGCGCGTAGACCTGGACGCCGAGCGGCACCTTGGTGGCGCCGTCGATCGAGATGTGCACCGAGCCGACCTTGGTGGCGCCGGCGCGGGGAGTCAGAACGAGTGCGTAGGCGGCCCGGTCGGCCACATTGTGGTCGTCCTTGACGGCGACCGTGGTCGTGGGATCCAGCGCGGCGATCGCACTCCGAGCGAGCGCATCCGGGGTCAGCGTCGTCGCGATCTCGGCCGGATCGTCGAGCGGCCGTTCGTTGCTCTGGGCGTCCTCGGGGAGCACCGAGTGCACCGCGAGCAGGTCGGCGCTATTCCACTGCCAGACGTCGCGTCCGTTGTGGAACAGGTCGGTCTCGTCGGTGGCACCCAACAGGGCGATGCGCTGCTTGTCCGGTCCGCCGTACCAGACCTGCACGGTGTGCGAGCCGCTCAGCAAGGACGTGAACGACGTCCCGGTGCTGCCGGTGCCGGGCAGGCCGAGCGACACGTGCGATACCACCGTGCCCGAGTAGCCCGCGGCGTCCGAGCGCTGGATCGCGGCGATGAGGTTGGCCGGCGTGGTTTCCGGCAGGGTTGCCGACGGTGCTCCCACCTTGAACATGCCAGTGGCGGCGAGGCTCGCGACACCGATGACGCCCACCGGAGCCAACCACCGAAGCGCTCGCCGTCGCTGCCGGAGCGAGTGCGGCTGCAGAATCGGGGGGAGGTTCACTGGTACCAGGATGGGAAGCTTCGACTGTGATGGGGCTGAGGCATGCCGGACCCTGTCAGGGTCCACACTGGCAAGGTGACACGGTCTGGCAACGGACCGCAACGAAGGAGTTCACGTGCGCTTGCTCATCGTCGAGGACGAGGTCCGGCTGGCGTCCGCGCTGCAACGCGGCCTGGGTGCAGAAGGGTTCACGGTCGACCTCGCCCACACCGGGCCCGACGGCCTGCACCTCGCCCAGGAAACCGTCTATGACGCAGTGATCCTCGACATCATGCTGCCGGAGCTGTCTGGCTACCGCATCATCGAACAGTTGCGGGCGGCCGAGAACTGGGTGCCGATCCTCATGCTCACCGCGAAGGATGGTGAGTACGACGAGGCCGACGCCTTGGACCTCGGCGCCGACGACTACCTCACCAAGCCATTCTCGTTCGTCGTGCTCCTCGCCCGCATCCGTGCGCTGTTGCGCCGCGGTGTCACTCCGCGGCCGGCCTCGCTCACCGTCGACGACCTCGTTCTCGACCCGGCCGCGCACACCGTGCGTCGCGGCGAGACGAACGTCGAGCTGACTCCCCGTGAGTTCTCGCTGCTCGAGTTCCTCATGCGGCGCGCCGGCGATGCGGTCAGTAAGGCCGACATCCTGCACCACGTCTGGGACGCCAACTACGACGGCGACGCGAACGTCGTCGAGGTCTACGTCGGCTACCTGCGCCGCAAGATCGACGTCCCGTTCAGCCGACAGAGTCTGCAGACCGTCCGCGGAGCGGGTTACCGCCTCTCATCCGAAGCCTGACCATGCCGCGCGGGCTCGCGCAGGTAGTGGACTTGCCCCGGCAGTGGTGGGCGCGGCAGTCGCTGCGAGCTCGTCTGACACTCCTCGCCACCGCGCTGTTCTCCTTCGCGGTGATGACCGGGGCCGTGCTGTTGCTGTTTCTGCAGCGGTACGCGCTGACCCGCGTCCTTGACCAGTCCGCGACCAAGACCGCCCACGACATCGCCAAGCAGTTCACCGAGGGCAGGGGACCCACGACGGTCGAGGCGACCACCGGAGGCATCACTGCCGTCCAGGTCGTCGACAGTCACGACGCGGTCCTCGCCGCGACGCTGGGCGCCGACCGGCACACCTCGATCATCAGCCTGAAGCAGCTCGACCAAGTACGCCACGGCGCCCGGCTGACCGTCGACAGCCCGACGTCCGACATCCGGCTTCGGGTCGTAGGACGAAACGTCGGGTCACGGACCGTCCTGGTGTACACCGACCTGAGCCGGGTCGACGACAGCCTGCGCGTCCTGACCCGAGCCGCGCTGATCGGTGGACCGCTCGCCGTCCTGCTGATGGCTATGGCGACGTATGCCGTCGTGGCGCTGACGTTGCGTCCGGTCGCCGCGCTGCGACACGGCGCCGCCGACATCACGGCCGCGGGTCTCGCAAAGCAGCGCCTACCGGTGCCCGACGCCCAGGACGAGATCCACCGTCTCGCGATCACCCTCAACGCGATGCTGGATCGCATCGATGCCGCGACCACCCGGCAGCGCACCTTCGTCGGCGACGCCGCGCACGAACTGCGCTCGCCGCTCGCCTCGCTGCGGGTGCAGCTGGAGGTCGGACAGCGAGTCCTGCCGGAGGCGGAATGGTCCAGCCTGATCGACGACGTCCTCGTCGACGTCGACCGGCTCGACCGGCTCGTCGGCGACCTGCTGGCTCTGGCCCGGCTCGACGAGTCGGCCGGCCATACCCGCCGCGAGCCGGTGCTGCTCGACGAGCTCGTCCGTTCCGTCGCGGCCGGCTACGGGCAGGCGCGGGTACCGGTCCGGGTGTCGACCGTCCCCGTCGTGACCGCCGGCGATCCCGATGCGTTGCGTCGTGTGGTGATCAATCTGATCAACAACGCCACCCGGTATGCCGCAAGCCAAGTGCAGGTGAGCCTCGAGCGTGGGACGGATTCGGGCCAGCCGGCCGCGATCATCACCGTCGTCGATGATGGCCCCGGCATCCCCGGGCACGAGCGCGAGCGCGTGTTCGATCGCTTCTACCGGGTCCAGGAGTCGCGCTCACGCGAGACCGGCGGCACCGGTCTGGGCCTGGCGATCGTGCGCGACATCGTCCGCAACCACGGCGGTCGGGTCCGGCTCACCGCCCGCGAGGACGGCCAGCCGGGCCTGACCGCAGTGGTCGTGCTGGTCGCTGAGCGGCGCTAGCAGGGCGGCAGCCCCGTCGCCGATGCGCTACTGGAGGAGCTCGGCAATCCCGAGGGACCCCCGGTCGGCACCGGTGGGAGGTTGCTGTCGCAGGTGGGCGGCGGCACGAACTGGTAGACCGACAGGGTGATCGTCTGATCGGGGTTGTAGGTGAGGCCGGGCGCCGGGTTCTCGGTGGCGACCCGGCCGTCCTTTGTCGCGTCCGTCGTCGTTACGGGCGCGCCCTCAACGACGTTGCCGAACCCGGCGTCGCTCAGTTGATTCTTGGCCGCGTCGATCGGCTTGTTCCGTACGTCCGGCAGCTTCAGCTTGCCGGTGGAGACGAAGAGCGTGACCTTGAAGTTCGGGGGCTTGGTCACATACGGCTGGGGGTCCTGATTGATCACCTGGTTCTGCGGGTCGGCCCGGTTCACCTTCTTGATCGTGTAGCCGAGGTTCGCGCTGTGCAGGGCGGCGATGGCCTCGGACTGCTGCAGGCCCACCACCGGGGGCACCTGCACGACTTTGGGCGAGTAGAGGTGATAGACGACTGTCCCGCCTTCCTTCACCTGCACCCCTACCGCCGGCTGGACGGTACAGACCTTGTCCTTCATCCCCTGGGCTCCCCCGTCGCAGGGCCCACTGACGTCAGCACCCTTGCTGGGTACCAGGTGCATTGCCTGCAGCTGCTGGTCGGCGCCGGCGGAGGTCGCTCCGATGATCGCCGGGACGGCGTAGGTCTTGACAGTCTTGTCCTTCTTGTTCAGGACGAAGATCGCCCACGTCGCCGCACCGATGACGAGCAGAAGGGCGATCACCACCGCGGCCCAGATGAGCCCGGTGCGGCGATGATCGTCGTCGTCGCCCGGCCCGTAGTCGTCGCGACGCAGCGCGACCGGCGGCGGGGGGGTGCGGGCAATGAACTGGGTGCGCTCGGCGTCGGTCATGACCGCTTCGGCCGTGACCGGCTGGTTGGCGATGGCCCGCATCAGGTCCGCGCGCATGTCACCGGCGGACTGGTAGCGGTTGAGCTGGTTCTTGGCCAGCGCCTTCATCACGATCGAGTCCAGGGCGCGCGGTATCTCGGGATTGCGGGCCGACGGCATGACCGGGTTCTCGCGCACGTGCTGATAGGCGACGGCCACCGGGGAGTCGCCCTGGAACGGTGGCACCCCGGTGATCAGTTCGTAGAGCAGGCAGCCGGTGGAATAGACGTCCGATCGCGCATCGACCGACTCGCCCCGCGCCTGCTCCGGCGAGAGGTACTGCGCGGTGCCGATGACGTTCGCGGTCTGCGTCACGGTGGACGAGGTGTCGGCTATCGCACGCGCGATGCCGAAGTCCATGACCTTCACCGCGCCGGCCGGCGTGATCATCACGTTGGCCGGCTTGATGTCGCGGTGGATGATCCCATTGCGGTGGCTGAAGTCCAGGGCCGAACAGATGTCGGCCACGATTTCCATCGCTCGCCGCGGCGGGAGCTTGCCCTCGGCCTTGAGGATGTCGCGCAGCGTCCGTCCCTCGACGAACTCCATGACGATGAACGGCTGCGGTCCGCCGTCCGGGCCGGCGTCCTCGCCAGTGTCGTAGACCGACACGATCGTCGGCTGGTTCAGGCCGGCCGCTGAGTGCGCCTCGCGGCGGAATCGGTTGAGAAAGGCCGGGTCACGGGCGAGGTCGGCGCGCAGCACCTTGATGGCGACCTCGCGGTTGAGCCGCGTGTCGTGCCCCCGATGTACCTCGGCCATCCCCCCATAGCCGATGAGCTCCCCGAGCTCGTATCGACCGCCGACGATTCTCGGCTGCGTCATTCTGATTCCTCACTGTTGGCACTCATTGCTCAGTTCAGTCCCGGGAGAGTCTTCAAGTAGGCCTCCATGACGTCCTTGGCCTTCGGGGCCGCGTCCTCGCCGCCCGTGGAGTCGCTGTTCTCGAGAATGACCGAGATCGCGATCTTCGGTTCACCTTTGACGAGGGCGAACCCGGAGAACCACGAGTGGGCGGGAAGCGCGCGGCCGTTGCTGGCCTGGTGGTCGGCCGTTCCGGTCTTGCCGCCGACCACAACGGACGGGCCGAGATCGGTGATGTTCGCCGCGTGACCGGTGGCCTCCGAGCCGCCGCTGACCACGCCCTCCATCATCTTGATCAGCTCGGCATCGAGGGTGGGGTCGATCACCTGACTCAGTTGCTGGGGTGTCGTGCTGTCCAGCACGGTGAGGTTCGGGCGCAGCTCGGACTTCACCAGGTACGGCTTCATCAGCGTGCCGTTGTTGGCGACCGCCGCCGAGATCATCGCGACCTGGAGCGGGGTCAATGCCACGCTGCGTTGACCGAAGGCGGTCTGCGCCAGCGCCACCGGGTCGTTGTTGAGTTCGGCGAGATTGCCGATCGTCGACGGGGCGACGCTGAGCGGGATCGCGGGTGGTGGGGTGTCGATGCCGAACAATTTCGCCTCGGCCTCGATCTTGTCCGCGCTGAGCTTCTGGACGGCAAGGGCCGCGAAGGCGGTGTTGCACGACTTGGCCAGCGCGAAGGCCAGCGTGGCCGTCTGGCTGCCGGGCTGGCACGTCTCGCGCTCGCCGTCCGGGAGGGTGAAGTTGTGGATGCACGGCCCGGTGTCGTTGACGGCGCAGGCCGACTGCTTGCCCGGCTCCAGCGGCCAGTAGTACTGCGGGGCGTAGATCTTCTGGTCCGGCTTGATGCCGGCCTTGAGCGCCGCCGCCGAGACGACCACCTTGAACACCGAGCCGGGGGGGTAGAGCTGGTTGAACGCCCGGTTGAGCAGCGGCTGCCGCTTGTCGTTCGCGTAAGCCTGATAGGCCTTCGAGATGGCCGACGAGTCGTGGCTGGACAACTTGTTCGGGTCGAAGGACGGCGTGGAGACCGCGGCCAGGATGGCGCCCGTCGTGGGATCCATGGCGACGATGGCGCCGGGCCGGTAGGTGCCGTTGGGCAACTTCATCGCGTTGTACGCGGCCTGCTGGGCCGCCTTGTTCAAGGTCAGCTGGACGCTACCGCCGCGCGGGTTGCGTCCGGTCAGCAGGTCGGCGAGCTTGGTGGTGAACAGCCTCGAGTCGTCACCACTGAGGACGGGGTTCTCGGCCTCTTCGATGTTGGAGGCGCCATAGATGAACGAGTAGTACCCGGTGACCGGCGCGTAGACCGGCCCCTTCGGATACACGCGCAGGTACTTCAGCTCGTCCTTCGTCGCCTTCGACTCGGCGACCGCGGTGTCTTGGACGACGATCTGCCCGCGCGGGCTCGAGTACTCGTTGAGCAGGACGCGCTGGTTGCGCGGGTCGTCGCGATAGGCACTGCCCTTGACGACCTGGACGTAGTTGAGGTTCACGAACAGGGCGAGGAACAGCACCGCGAATGCGACGCCCACCTTGCGGATCGGACGGTTCATGCGACGGCCGCCACGGCATCGCCCGCGCGCGACGGTGGCGTCGTCGCGGGTCGCCGGGCCGCGTCGGAGACGCGTACGAGCAATGCCACAATCACCCAACTGCCAAGCAAGGACGATCCTCCATAGGACAGGAACGGGGCGGTGAGACCGGTCTCGGGGAGCAGCCGGGTGACCCCGGCTACCACGACGAACAACTGCAGCGCCACCAGGAACGCGAGTCCACAGGCCAGCAGCTTGCCGAACGAGTCGCGCACGCCGAGCCCGGCCGCGAATCCGCGCGAGACGAACACCCCGTAGAGCAGGAGCAGGCCGACGAGCCCGAAGAGCCCGATCTCCTCGCCGAAGGACGCGATGATGTAGTCGGTGGTGGCGAGCGGGACGAGTTCCGGATGCCCGTTGCCGAGGCCGGTGCCGAAGATGCCACCGGTCCCCAGTCCGAGCAGCGACTGCTGCAGCTGCTGCGCCGGCCCGTACTGGTTCATGTCGAACACGTGCAGCCACAGCCCGACCCGCTGCTGCACTGTGCCGAAGAGCTGGTACGCGAGGTACGCCCCGGCCGAGAACATGAGCACCCCGACGATCACCCAGCTGACTCGCTCGGTGGCGACGTAGAGCAGTACGACGAACAGTCCGAAGAACAGCAGCGAGGTACCGAGGTCGTGGCCGCGGACGAGCACGCCGATGCACAGCAGCCAGACCAGCAGCAGCGGCCCGAAGTCGCGCCCGCGCGGAAAGTCGACGCCCATGATTCGCCGGCCCGCCAGGGCGAGGACATCACGCTTCTGCACGAGGTAGGCGGCGCCGAAGATCGTCAAGAGGATCTTCGCGAACTCGGCCGGCTGGATCGAGAACCCGGCCAGCCGGATCCAGATGCGGGCCCCGTTGACCTCACTGATGCTCGCCGGCAACACCGCCGGCAGCAGCAGGAAGAAGACACCGATCAAGGCCAGCGTGTAGGCGTAACGCTGCAGGACGCGATGATCGCGGACCACCACGAGGATGGTGATGAACAACAGCACGCCCAGCGCCGTCCAGACCACCTGGGTCGGGGCCTGGGCTCCGACGAATTGGCCGCCGTTCTGCTGCGCCTCCTGCTTCTGGCCCAGGTCGAGGCGGTGGATCATCACCAGCCCCAGACCGTTGAGCAGGACCACGATCGGGAGCATCAGCGGGTCGGCGTACCGGGCGACCCTGCGGATGACCAGGTGCGTGGCGACGCCCGCGACGATCGGCACCGCGGCGTAGGTGATCAGCCGGGTGGAGAACCTGCCGTCGCGGGCGGCCTCGACGGCCGCCTCAGCCCCCACCACGACGAGGACCGCGAACACCAGCATCACCAGCTCGGTGGTGCGTCGCGTCGGGATCCGCAACAGGGGGTTCACGGTGCTCATGACGACTTGATGCACGCAGGGTTGTCGGTCGCCGCGGCGCCTGCGGCGGAGCTCGAACGGATGGGCGTGCTGGTCGAGCTGGACAGGCCCGCGACCCGCGAGGCCACCCCGGACCCAGGGCGGCTGGTCGCCCGGCTGCTCGACCTCTTCGTGGCGGCGCTCGTCGATGCGTGCGAGGCGGGGCGTGAACCGGTCACGCTCGGCACGCTGACCGATGGCGACGACGGCGTCGTCGAGGGCGACGGCGACGGGCAGGGCGGCATCTTCTGGTCGCGCAGCGCGGCCACGATCTGCTCGGCGTTGACCCTGCTGCTGGCGTTGATGCCGTCGCGCACCTGCGCCCGCACCGAGGGGTTGAGGTCGTTCACGCGCAGGTCCGTGACCTTGTCGACGTTGAAGAACTTCAGCGGTCCGAACTCGGTGTTGACGCCGCGGTATATCGCGACGTCCGTCCCGGCTCGTCCGACGAAGTACTGCGTCTGCGTCCACGCGTACGCGCCGCCGAGGCCCGCTACGAGCAGGGCCAGCACGCCGACCACGACCAGCCAGGGCCGCCAGGACCTGACCCGGCGGTGCGGTTTGGCCGGGCTCGCCTCGGCCGGCTTCGGCCGCGACATCAGGGCGGCACGCCCGGCCGCGCTGTCGGACCCCGGCACGTCGGCGGCGGCCGGATCGACGAACGCGCCCGCGATGACCGGGACGTCGTCGATCGTGTCGCCGACCCGGGCATTGAGGACGTCGGCGACGATCACCGTCACGTTGTCCGGGCCGCCGCCGCGCAGTGCGAGTTCGACGAGTCGGTCCGCGGACTCCTGGGTGTCCTCGATGCGCATCGTGTCGAGGATCGTCTCGGCCGACACCACGTCGGACAGCCCGTCCGAGCAGAGCAGGTACCGGTCACCGGCGCGGGCCTCGCGGATCGAGACGTCCGGCTCCACTTCGGAGCCGAGCAAGGCGCGCAGGATCACCGATTTGCGTGGGTGGTCCTTCGCCTCGTCAGGCGTGAGCTTTCCGGAGTCGACGAGGTACTGCACGTAGGTGTCGTCGTGGGTGATCTGGGTGAGCACGTTGTTGCGCAGGAGGTAGGCGCGTGAATCGCCCACGTGAACGAGACCGACCTGCGAGCCGACGAAGCGCAGGGCGGTGAGCGTCGTGCCCATACCCTCGAGTTCCTTGCGCTGCTTGACGGCGTCGGCGATGCGGTGGTTCGCCTCGACGACGGTGTCACGCAGCGAGCCCATCAGGTCGTCGACGCGGCGGTCCTCGTCGAGCGTCTCCAGCGTGGCGATCACGATCTTGCTGGCGACCTCGCCGGCGGCGTGGCCCCCCATGCCGTCGGCGATCGCCAACAGCCGGGGTCCGGCATAGACCGAGTCCTCGTTGTTGTTACGGACGAGCCCGAGGTCCGACCGCACCGCGTACCGCAGGTACAGCGCCATCAGCGCAACTCCAGCACTGTCTTGCCAATGCGCAAGGGGACGCCGACCTCCATGGGTACCGGGCTGTCGAGCTTGCGCTGACCGAGGTAGGTGCCGTTCGTCGAGCCGAGGTCCTCGACCACCCACATGCCATCCTGCAGGCTGATCCGGGCGTGCCTGGTGCTCGCGTAGTCGTCCTCGAGCACGAGCGTCGAGTCGTTGGCCCGACCAATCAGGACCGGTGCTCCGGTCAGCCCGATCCGGGTGCCGGTCAGGCCACCTTCGGTGACGAGAAGGTGCGTGGGGGTACCCGGCGCGGGCCGCGGCGCGCCGCCGTCCCCCTTGCCCCGGCGGCGCGCGGGTGGTGGCACGGCGATGCGCGGCTGGCCGCTCGTGCGCAGGTCGGAACGGATCACGCGCATCGACGCCAGCACGAACAGCCACAGCAGCGCGAGGAATCCGAAGCGCATCAGCTGCAGCGCAAGGGCCGAGTTCACCAGCCCACGCCCCGATTCACCCTCGCTCCTGGTGGAACACGATCCGGGTGTGGCCCACCCGGATCACGTCTCCGTGGCGTAGCAGCTGGCTGCTGATCTCGTGTCCGTTGACCGTCGTCCCGTTCGTCGACCCGAGGTCGTACGCAGTGGCGTAATGGCCGTCGTACTGCACGTCCACGTGGCGGCGCGAGATGCCCTGGTCCAGCAACTGCAGGTCGGAGTCGGTGCCGCGGCCGATGACATTGCTGCCGTCGCGCAGATCAAACCGCCGGTTGGTCTGGTCGACGATCAGCATCGCCGCGGCCGGTCGGCGCGGCGGCTGCGGCGGCGGGCCACCCGGCGAGGAACCCGGCCCGCGCTGCGGCTGCGGCGGCCCCTGCGCCGGCGGCGCCGGCATCGGAGCGCCCGGCTGCGCGTACATCTGCGGACCGCCCATGCCGGCGCTGACGGGAGCCTGGAAGTCGTGCGGCGGCTGCGAGCCGTACTCGCCCAACGGTGCGCCCGGGACGATCGGCAGCGACAGCGAGTCGTGCGGACGACGCCGCGGGGGCGCGCCGGCCTCCATCCGCGACGCGACACCGAACACGCCGGTGTGCAACTCCTCGTCACGGGCGAGGTAGACCTCGATGTCGCCGATGGTCTCCCACCGATTTTCGTCCAGGAACTCCTGCACGAGCTCGGCGAGGGAGTTGGTGAGCTGGTTCTCCCACGGGACGAGACGGTCGTGGTCGGAACCGGACAGCGTGACCCGGTAGCGGTTGGGCGAGAGCACCTGGCCGTTGCCCATGACGTTGCGCTTGTCGGCGGCCTCGCGCTGCAGCGCCGTCCCGATTTCGACCGGTTCGACCTGCCCCTTGAACACCCGGGCGAACGCGCCGCCGACGAGGCCCTCGAGGCGGCGTTCGAACCGCTGGGCCAGGCTCACGGCGTCCTCCTCCTGCAGGGCACAGACAAGTGCGCGTCTGTCGACGCGAATCCCGCAAGTCTATCGGGCACGCCTGTGGTGACCCGATTTCCGCCCCGGCGTGCGTGCTACCGTTGCGGCTGCCGATCAGACGCGCCCTCGGGTGCGCGCCGGGCAAGTGGCGGAATGGCAGACGCGCACGGTTCAGGTCCGTGTACCGGAAACGGTGTGGGGGTTCAACTCCCCCCTTGCCCACCAGTTGCGATGTCTCGGGACATCGCTACGCTGCGATTTTCGGTCCTCGCGGCGTTCGCAACCTGGATCAGAGCGGGCACTTCGGGTCGAATTTCGGCGGACCGCCGAGCGGACCGTCCGCGGCCGACCGGTTCGCCCACCAACGCACGACGGGGGCGACCACCCGCATCTCGAGTGGGTAGCGCTGCGGCTTCTGGAACACGCCGAGCGTGTCGCCCCAGTAGTGCATCTGCGAATCGGTCTTCGCGTAGTCGTGCCGAATGCTTCCGTCCAGAGTTGGCGGGAAGTGCGTATGCGTTTCCAGGAGCGTCAGGCGCGAGGCGGCGGCGATCGCCCGCATACCACCGCGGTAGTAGCGCCAGCAGTCGACCCCGCCATGCCGATGCCCGCGCGAGGGCACGGTCACGAACCACACGCCGCCGGGCCGCAGGATGCGCGCGACCTCGAGCATGGAAGCCCAGAAGAACGGGATGTGCTCGAACACCTGCCCGGCGATCACCACGTCCTTGCTGTTCGACCGTGCCGGGATCGTGTACGGCTTCTTCATCACGACGTCCACGTTGTCGGCCTCGCGGATGTCCACGCCGATATACGAGTGGTCGACCTCGGCGAGCAAGGACCGGTGGTCCAAAGGCTGGTTGGCCACGCGCGCCGAGCCGAGCTCGAGCACCTCAAGACGCCGGTCCTTAGGCAGATGGCGGGCCATTGCCATTTTCATGTGCTCGTAAGCGGATCTATGCACTTTCGCTCCGTCCGTACCGGTATGCGGTGATTCGTAGGCTGGGCAGCGGCAGTCGATGTCCCCGGTCGTTGCCGCGACCGGCCCGGGGACGACGTTATCGGTACCCTCCGGGCTGAGCGCTCACGGCCCCGTCTCTCAGCCCGAGCCACACGTCTGGGTCGTGAACCCCGTGCGACGAAGGGAGGTCAGTCGCCAGTCGATGGGGAACCGGGTCACAGCGAACCCGTCCTTCCTGGCTCTCAGGCGCGCGGCGGGGGTCAACAGCACCCTCCATTCACCCATATATCCCGTCGAGTAACCGGCCCGCACGATCGCGCGTTGCATAACCAGCGCGCGCGTGCCGTCCCAGCCGTCTAGGACGATCACGGGCGCGCCGGTGTCCAGCACCTGGTCCACCCAGCCGTTGAACCCGCCCGCCGTATGGTCGATCTTCCATTGCGCGACCCCGGAGTCGAGATAGATGAACCGATCCGGACTGCGGCGATGGGTCAAGACCAGCGGGACGGGATTACCGATCGCGTAGAGCGTCGCGCCGGGACCGACGATGCGGTCGATCGCACACGCAGTCGCGCGCTGGTTGCGGAGTAAGTGGTCGTTGCCGCGGCCGAACAGTGTCCAGGACACCGCGGTGAGCGCGATTCCGGCGGTGGCCAGGACCGCGATGCCAGTGCGCACCATTTGCGGCCGCCTCAGTCGCTGCACCGCGAACGCGGTGGCCGCGCCGAACCCGATCGCCGGATAGGGCAGCAACGGGTAGAGATACTGGTCGAACCTCATGAAGTCGACCAGCGTGTACCCGGCTTGGTACAGGAACGTGACCAGGACGACGAGCACCAGCGGCTCGCGGAGTGCCCATCGCCGGTCCGAACCGGCGCGGACGACCGAGGCCACGGCGCAGGCCACCAGGAACACCGCGCCGAGCCAGAACAGGACCGCGCTGAGCGGGTACACGTTCACCGTCTGCGCCACGCCGGCCAGGCGCTGCAGAACCGTCTGCGGATGTGGCCGGCGCAAGCCGACGACGGGGAACACGAACGCGGACTCGAAGAACGTGCCGAGGCCGCCCGCCACCGCGAAGTACCCGATCAGCGCGGCGAGCGGAGTCAACGCGCCGGCTATCGCGATACCCGCAGCGCGCCAGCGCCGGCTCGCCGCCCACACGACAGCACCGAGGATCGCGACCACGGGGTAGACGATCCCGGTCGTCTGCTTCACCGCGAACGCCAACGAGCCCGCGAAGGCCGCCCAGTACCACTGCCTCCGCGCGACAAACCACATCGACACGACCGCGAACAGCACGTCGGGCGAGTGCGCCTCCGGCCCCGCCAGCGCACCCTGGGCGAACCCCTGGAATGACGCGAACACGACCGCGGCCACGACCCCGGCGAGCACCGAGTTCCACAGCCGCACGACAAGCAGATAGATCATGAGGACGGTCAGCACCGAGCACCCGAAGAACTCCAGACGCATCATCAACACGTCGTTCTTGCCGAGCAGCCGTGCGGCGGCGGCACCCACGCCCGCCAGCATCGTCGGCAGCGGCCCCTTCGGATCGAAGACGCTCGTGTAGGGCGGCACGCCGTGCGCCATCTGCTGCCCGCCGTAGGCGTAGATGCTGTCGTCGCGGGTCAGCAGGCCGTTGATGCTATGGCGCGTGTACAGCGCAAGGGCGACCGCAACTGAGGCGAACGCACCCGCCCGCCTGGGCCACCCCTCGCGATCGAGCCGCGGACCACGCGGGAAGAACCGTCTCGGCTGGCGGTCTGGAGGGCTGTCAAGGACTGCCTGCGAAGCTGCCGGTACGGCCGCGGCATCGACCGGTTCAGTACCTGCCACAGTTCGTCCTGGTGAGCCTCGTGCCCGCGGCAGTATGCGGCCACAGAGTAGCGGCCTTCGTCAGGCGCACCCCTTCACTGGGCATGAGCCGGCGCGCCTGCGGCGACACGTACAAGCCGTACCAGCCCAGGAACCCATGCTGGTACCCGCTGGCCGTCAACCAGTCGTCCATCGGCTTGCGGTAGTCGCCCCGCCAGATGCCGACGACGACCACCGAAGGATGATGCGCCTGGATCTGTGCTGTCCAGCCGTCGAATCCGCCCTTGGTGTGGTTCACCTTCCAGGTGTCGACACCCGCGCCCAGGTAGATGTAGCGATCGGGGCTCCGCTCGCCCGTCAGGACGAACGGGTTCGGGTCGCCCATCGAGTAGAGGGAGGTACCCGGCAACACGATGCGCTTGATGGCGCATGCGGCCGCCCGCTGACGCCGCAGCGCGTCGTTGTTCGCGGGCGAATTGGTGAACCATGACCACGACACCACCGTGAGCGCGATGGCCGTGGCGAGCACGGCCACTGCCGCGCCGCGCCGCGCCTGCGGGTTCTTCAGCCACCGCGCCGCGAGCGCGACGGCTGCGCCGAACCCCATCGCGGCATAGGGCAGGAAAGGGTAGACGTCGGGATAGCCCTGGAAATCGTAGAGGGCATAGGCCGCCTCGACGACCAACGTCACCACGACGACGAGGATCAGCGGATCCCGGAGGGCCGCACGCCAGTCGGAGCGCCCGCCGACGACGGCAACGACCGCCGCCGCGACCAGCAGGACGAGACCGATCCAGAACAGGGCCCCGCTGAAGTGGTAGGAGTTGCGCACGACCCCCGTGATGACTTGGAGGCGATGGCCGAGGGTCTCAGGCGCCCGCTGCAAACCCTCGGCCGGAAAGAGGAACGCCGACTCGTAGAACTTTCCGAGCGCGCCCTCGGCGGCGAAATAGATCACCGTTGCCAGCAAGGGCGCCGCCGCACCGGCGACCGACAGCGCCAGCGCTCGCCATCTCTGGCCCGATGACAACACGACTGCGCCGACGACCGGAATGACCGCGTAGATCACCAACGGCTGCCAGAACAGAAACGCCAGGGAGCCGGCGAACGCCGCCCAGAACCACTTCCGGCGCACGGCTAGCCACATCGAGACGACCGCGAAGAGGACGCCGGGCGTCTTGGCGTCCGGCCCGGTCAACGCATCCTGCGCAAACCCCTGGAACGACGCGAATACAACTGCGGCCGCGAGCCCGCCGAGCACCGAGCTCCACAGCCGAGCGGCGAGCACATACACCGCGAGAACGGTGAGCACGGCGCACGCGAAGAACACCAGGCGGATCACGAGCACGTCGTTACGCCCGATGACCCGCGCCACGGCAGCGCCGAGGCCCGCCACCATCGACGCCCCCGGCGTCTTCGCATCGACGATGCTGGCATAGGGCGCGACGCCGTGCGCCATCTGTTGCCCGCCATAGGTGTAGATGCCCTCGTCGCGGGTCAGCTTGCTGTAGATGCTGTAACGCGTGTAGAGGGCGACGGCCACCGCAACCGAGGCGAAGCCGCCCGCCAAGTTCGGCCAAGCTTCGCGCTCACGCAACGCGGGGGGCCAGAAATTTTTCATCGCCCGGCAGTCTAGGGGGTGCTCGCCGGCACCCAGCCCACCCTCTCAGGCGAACTACGTGGTCGACGATTCGAAGGTCTTTCGCCACTCCTCGGGCGAGGTGAACTCCGCGGCCGCGCCTCGGTACTGCTCGCGCAATGTGGGCCATTCGCGCAGCAGCCGGCTGTGCAGCTTCAGGCTGCGCTGCATCAAGGTGCGGAACCGCACCGGATCGCGCTGGTACCACGACGCGCTGGTGCCGTCGGCCGTCGACACCAGCGCCCCGTCGACGTTGGACAGCAGCCACCACTCGGCGTCCTGGTAGGGCACGGCCGCCTGCGGGTGCCGGTGGGCGAGTTCGCCCACCGGGCGTACCTGGCGGACGGCGCCGAGCGCGGCCTTGACGAACAGCCCCAGTTTGTTCGTCGGCGAGGTCGGCTCCTTGCCACGGCGCGGCGGCTTGAGCCGACGGACCGTCGGGAAGTTCTCGACGTCGGTGTGCGACTGGGAATCGGGGAAGGAGCTACGCAGCTCACGCAGGTCGCGCATCTTGGTCGGCAGATCGCGGTGCATGTGCTCCGGGCCGTCGAGGATGTCCTCGATCGCCAGCAGGCGGAGGGCGGCGGTGGAGTACTGCATGGAGAGCAGGTGCCGGATCTGGTACTCGAGGTTCTCGGTGACGACGCTGCCGCCACGGTCATACGGCGAGTGGAGCAGGGCGGCGACCAGCCGGTTGCGCAGGTGGTAGTAAGCCTGCCAGTCGAGTGCGTCGTTCTTGTCCTGCCACGGAACGTGCCAGACCGCGACGCCGGGCAGCGACACGGTCGGATAGCCGGCATCCCGCGCCCGCAGCCCATACTCGGCGTCGTCCCACTTGATGAACACCGGCAGCGCCAGCCCCAGCTCACGCACCGCCGCGGTCGGGATGAGGCACATCCACCAGCCGTTGTAGTCGACGTCGACCCGGCGGTGCAGCCAGGGCGTGTGCCGTAGGCTGCGGCGGCCGAAGTCGTGGCCCTGCTTCGTGCGCGGCGCCGAGCCCCACCAGAAGTTGTAGGGCGCCACCGACTCGCCAAAGGCGTGCAGGACGGAGCGGTCGTAGAGGCTGAACATGTGGCCGCCGACGATCGTGGGGCGGCGGGCGAGGTCGGCGAAGGTGACCGCACGCAGCATGCTCTCGGGCTCGGTGATCACGTCGTCGTCGAGCAGCAGGACGTAGTCGCTGCTGCCGGCCCGGACCGTCTCGTCCATGGCCCGCGAGAAACCACCCGAGCCACCCAGGTTGCCCTGCTCGATCACCTGAAGCTTGTCGGCGATGCCCTTGGTGCCTTCGGCGAACTCCGGGTGGTCCTCGACGCGCTGCGTGCCCTGGTCGACGACGTAGATCTGGTCGAGCACGTCGAGGACCTCCGGCGCCTCGCCGAGCACCCGCAGCCCGTCGACGCAGAAGTCGGGGCGGTTGAACGTCGTGATGCCGATGCTGAATCGGCCGCTCTGGACGCGGTCCGTGCGCGCGGCCCAGTCCGCTTGGTGCAGCGTGACATCGCGCGAGCCCGCGGCGATGTCAAACCAGTACCAGCCGCCGTCGATGAACTGGTCGAGCGGCAGCGGCAGCTCGTAGTCCTGCGGCTCGTCGGTGTCGACGTAGATCGACTCGACGGGGTGGCTGGGCCCGCGCGCCGTCGACCGATAGACGATGATCGTGCCCTCGCCCTGGACGCGGAAGCGCAGGAGCACCTCGTTGAGCACGCTCCACCGGCGCCAGTAGCTCGCCGGGAAGGCGTTGAAGTACGCGCCGAGCGAGACCCGGCGACCGGCGGAGACGACGGCGCTGCGCCGTCCCGCGATGTCGCCGGTCGAGACCGCCTGGCCGTCGATGCCGAACCGAACGGCGGACTGCGCCTCGCCCGGCACGGCACTGGTGATGACGCTCTGGGTGGTGTCTTCGCTCTTCTTCTCCTCGGACGCGTCTTCGAGCTCGAGGGCGGCGAGCGCCGGACCCTGATCGAGCTTGGTCTCGACGTAGAGGGAGACGACGTCGAGGTTGCCCTGCGTCGGGAAGATGACGCGCTGCAGGACGCGCACGCCCTCGTTTCCGGTCACCGCTTCGCTCACTCGTCCACACCTCCGCTGACCAAGGCCGCGCCGCCGCTGAAGTGCGGACGCAGCCGGCTGTCGACCATGGTCAGTGCCGAGCCGATGGCCATGTGCATGTCCAGATACTTGTAGGTGCCGAGCCGGCCGCCGAACAGCACCCCGGGTTCGCGCTTGGCGAGTTCCCGGTATTTGAGCAGCCGGTTGCGGTCCTCAGCGGTGTTGATGGGGTAGTAGGGCTCGTCGCCGGGGTCGGCGAACCGGGAGAACTCGCGCATGATCACCGTCTTGTCGGATGGGTAGTCCCGCTCCGGGTGGAAGTGCCGGAACTCGTGGATGCGGGTGTACGGGATGTCCTCGTCGGCGTAGTTCATGACCGGGGTGCCCTGGAAGTCGCCGGACGGGCACACCTCGAGCTCGAAGTCGAGCGTGCGCCAGCTCAGCTCGCCGTTGGCGTTGTCGAAGTACGCGTCCAACGGCCCGGTGTAGACGACCGGCACAGTGCCGACGACATCCGCCCGGAGGTCGGCGAACTCGGTGTTGAGCCGCACCTCGATGTTGGGGTGGTCGGCCATCCGCTCCAGCCAGGCGGTGTACCCGTTCACGGGTAGCCCCTCATACGTGTCGCTGAAGTACCGGTTGTCGAACGTGTAGCGCACCGGCAGCCGGGCAATGATCTCCGCGGGCAATTCGCGCGGATCGGTCTGCCACTGCTTTGCTGTGTAGCCCCGGATGAACGCCTCGTAGAGCGGACGGCCGATCAGCGAGATCGCCTTCTCCTCGAGGTTGCGAGCTTCACCGCTCGGCACCTCAGCGGACTGCTCGGCCACCAGCTTGCGCGCGTCGGCGGGCGACATCGCCTTGCCGAAGTACTCGCAGATGGTGCCGAGGTTGATCGGCATCGGGTACACCCGGCCCTCGTACGTCGAGAAGACCCGGTGCTGGTAGCCGGTGAACGCGGTGAACCGGTTGGCGTACTCCCAGACGCGGGCATTCGAGGTGTGGAACAGGTGGGCGCCGTAGCGGTGGATCTCGATGCCGGTCTGCGGCTCGATCTCGCTGTAGGCGTTGCCACCGATGTGGTTGCGCCGGTCGATGACGAGCACACGCAGCCCCAGATCCGCCGCGCACCGCTCGGCCACGGTCAGCCCGAAGAAGCCCGAGCCGACTACGACAAGATCCACGTTCATAATCACCTCTAACAGAAACGGACAGGCATCCGGCAGCTAGTGCTGGTGCCGCCCGAACGGAGTCGTCTGCTGCTGGCGCGCGGCCGCGGAGGCCGAGCTGTCGCGAGCACGTCCCCGGCGCCGGCCGTACGGGGCCACGACGAGGCGGTAGGCCGTACGACGGACCCACCACGGCAACAGACGATACCCGCCTCGGATCATCACATTGCGCGCGTACTGCGGTGCGGAGGTGAACCCCTCATCCCGCAACTTGCGTTGCAGCGCCAGCTCCGAGCGCAGCAAGGTGCGGCCGCCGCGCCGCTGGTACGCGCCGGCACCGACCCGGTAGTACACGAGCGGTTCGGGGACGTTGGCCGCCTCGGCACCGTTCGCGAGCATCCGGGCGAACAGCCAGTAGTCCTCCATCAGCGGGAGGTCGCCGTACCCGCCAGCGGCCAGCACGGCGGCCCGCCGGTAGATCACCGTGGGGTGGTTGAACGGGTCGTGGATGCGGGCGTAGCGGGCGATGTCCTGCGGGTCGCTCGGAGGCGTGCGGCAGCCCACGATGTCATTCGTGTCACGTCCGAACTCCAGGAGACCGGCGCCGACGATGTCCGCGCCGGCGGCGATCAACGGCAACTGGACGGCAAAACGCTGCGGCATCGCGATGTCATCGGAGTCCATCCGGGCAACGACGTCGTGCGGGCTGGCCGCGAGGCCAGCATCGAGCGCGGGCCCGAGGCCACCGTTGCGCTCGAGCGGCACGAAGGTCACCGGTACCGGACTGTCGGCCCGCAGCTCCTCGATGCATTGCGCCAGCGGCTCCGGGACCGGCCCGTCCCGGACAAGGACGACGTGGTCCGGCCGCAGAGTCTGCTCGTGGACCGCGCTGCGAAACGCCTGCCGCACGAACTCGGCCTGGTCGCTGGCGTGGACCGGAAAGAGGAGCGAGAACGGCTCGTGCACGCCCGCACTCCTCCTCTGCCGCCCGTGGGAACTCTGTGCCGGGCGTCGGCCCGGCCGCCCGTCCATCGTCTCACGGACGGCCCCCGATCCTCGCCACCGTCCCTGGCCCCGCCCACCGAACCGGCAGCCGCCTCCGGGCCGTGAGGACCGGGCTGGTCTCCGGCCGTCAGGTAATCTTGCACATATGCCTGTAGCCGCTGATGAGGTCGACTACTACAAGTCGGTCGCCATGGAAGCCGGGCAGCGGTTCGCGGATGCTCCGCCCGAGACCGTTATCCGCTGGGCCGTGGATACGTTCGGAGACGGCTTCTGCATCACCGCATCGATGGCCGACGCGGTACTCATCGACGTGGCGAGCCGCGTCGCCGATGACATCAACGTGATCTTCCTCGACACCGGCTACCACTTCCCAGAGACCCTCGCCACGCGCGACCGGGTCGCGAAGCGCTATCAGGTGCAGTTGCACACGATCCTGCCCCGGCAGACCGTCGCCGAACAGGACGCGATATTCGGGCCCAAGCTGCACGATCGCGACCCCGATGCATGCTGCTCCCTGCGCAAAGTGGAGCCACTAGCCCGCGCCCTCGGCGGTTACCAGGCCTGGGGGTCCGGCATCCGGCGCGACGAGACCGCAAGCCGGCGCAACATCCGCGTCGTCGAGTGGGACCGCAAGCGCTCGATGGTGAAGGTCAACCCGCTGGCCGGCTGGACTCAGGACCAGGTGGACGAATACACCATCGCCAACGACGTCGAGGTCAACCCCCTCATCTACGACGGCTTCCCCTCGATCGGCTGTGCCCCGTGCACCCGGCGGGTGGCGCCCGGCGAGGATCCGCGCAGCGGCCGGTGGGCGAACACTCCCAAAATGGAATGTGGGTTGCACCTCGGTTGACGCGGCCCGGGGCGATGCCGCCGGCCAGCCGTCCGCTCCTAGTCGGAGGTGGTACCGCATGTAGCATCGCGACGTTCGGAGCGTAGGCGTGACGGCGCACGGCCGGCCGGAGCTCACCACTAGCGCGGTGCGGCACGATCCAGATTGGACAGCCACAATGGAGTTTGACTCGGCCGGTCTCGAATCGCTCTACGCGAATCGGTTCGCGACTGAGAGCGGCGCACGACACGACATCTGGGAAGTGCTCTGCCGGGATTTCTTTCAACGCTGGGTCGAACCCGATTCGGTCGTCCTTGACCTGGCGGCCGGGTACTGCGAGTTCGCTAACAACATAGTCGCCGCGCGCCGACTAGCCGTCGACTTGAATCCCGATGTCCGAAAATACGCGAGCGAAGGCGTCGAGACGCATATTTGTCGATCCGATGCGATGGACAACGTAGCCGACCATTCGGTCGACGTTGTCTTTGTGAGTAACTTCTTCGAACACATCACGCGTGCCGATATACTCAGCACCTTGGCCGAAGTTCGCCGCGTTCTTAAGCCCCACGGCAAGTTGCTCATTCTGCAACCGAATGTTCGCTACTGCGGTCGAGACTACTGGCAGTTCTTCGATCACATCACGCCGATCGATGATCGCGCGCTGCAAGAGGCGTTGACGGTCACCGACTTTGACATCGTGAAGTGCATACCGCGATTCCTGCCTTACACGACCAAGAGTCGGCTACCGAGCACACCGCGTCTCGTCAGCCTGTATCTGAAGGTGCCGATCGCATGGCGGGTGCTCGGCGCGCAGGCATTCATCGTCGCGTCGCCGACCGAGTAGCCGACACTGGGCAGGTCCGAGCCGCGCCGCCTAGAAGACGAAGCGCTTGTACCAGTCCCAAGTGTTCGCCAGCCCGTCGTCCAGGGTCACGGACGGCTCGAAACCCATGATCTCGCGCGCGTAGTCGTAGGTCGCGAAGTTCCGGTCGACCTCGCCGGGCCGACGCGGCAGCAACTCAATCGGGTGGTCGGGCAGACCGACCACCTTTCGACACGCGTCCGCGAGCTGCAGGACCGACGTCTCGACGCCGGTCGCCAGGTGCGCGACCGTCCCGGGAGCCAGATCCCGAGACAGCGCCAGTTCGATGCCCCGGCAGATGTCGTCGACGTACATGAAGTCACGCGACGCGTTGCCGTCGCCGAAGATCTGCAGCGGGCGGCCCTCATGCAACGCCCGGAGGAAGACGGTAATCGCGCCCTTCTTGTGGCCGCTGTACGGCCCGTACACGTTCGCGAACCGCAAGGCGACCGTGGTCATGCCGTACGACTTCGCGAACGCGTGGCAGTAGGCCTCGGCGGCAAGTTTGCCGGCCCCGTACGGCGAGATCGGGCGCGGCAGCGAGCGTTCATTGACGGGCGGGTCGGCGTTGCCGATGAGCGCGCCCCCGGTCGAGGAGAACACGAGGCGGCCGATGCCGGCCGCGCGGGCGGCGTTGAGCACGCTGAACGTGCCTCGAACATTCGCCTCGAAGTTCGCGACCGGATCGGTGACCGAGTCGACCACCGAGCCGGCCGCGGCCAGGTGGACGATCTCGTCCACGTCTCGGGCCAACTCGGTCACGAGCGCGGTGTCGCCGATCTCGCCCCGCACTACCTCGACGTCGAGGTCGGCGAGGTACTCCTCGCGGCCGGTCCGGAAGTCGTCGAGGACGCGCACCGCGCGCCCGCCGGTCGTCAGCAGCCGGACGAGGTTCGCGCCGACGAAGCCAGCTCCGCCGGTCACGAGCACCCGACTCGTCACACGTGCGGCCCGTCCGTGACCGGGCGGTCGGTGTGCCACAGCGATCGGCACGGGATCTTGGAGGCATCGCACCGGTCGGCGTACTTGGTGGCGATCTCGGTGATCTCCTGCATGAGGCCTTCGGCCAGCGTGATCGGCTCGAGGCCGAGATCGAGGAACTGCCGGTTCTCGACGTGAAGCTCGTTCTCGGCGGCCTCGTTGCGGGGGTTCGGCACATAGTCGATCTCAGCGCCGGTCAGCACGGACACGAGCTTGGCCAAGTCGTTGAGGCGGTGCGTCTCGGTCATCTGGTTGAGGATCCGCACCCGGTGACCGCGCTCCGGCGGATTGTCGATAGCGAGCTCGATACAGCGCACGGTGTCCTGGATATTGATGAACGCCCGCGTCTGGCCGCCCGTGCCGTGCACGGTGAGCGGGTAGTTGATCGCGGCCTGCATCAGGAAGCGATTCAGCACCGTTCCGTAGTCACCGTCGTAGTCGAAGCGGTTGATGAGCCGCTCGTCGAGCTTCGTCTCGGAGGTCTGCGTGCCCCAGACGATGCCCTGGTGCAGATCCGTGATCCGCAGCTGGTCGTTCTTCGCGTAGTAGGCGAACAGCAGCTGGTCCTGGGTCTTCGTGAGGTGGTAGATGCTGCCCGGATTCGGGGGGTACAGGATCTCCTGCTCGACGTCACCGGAGTCGGTCTCGACCTTCACCCGCAGGTAGCCCTCGGGGATCTTCATGCCGGCGGTGCCGTATCCGTAGACGCCCATCGTCCCGAGGTGGACTACGTGCGGGTCCAGGCCGGACTCCACAATGGCGGCCAGCAGGTTATTGGTCGCGTTCAGGTTGTTGGACACGGTGTATCGCTTGTGGGCGGAACTCTTCATCGAGTACGGCGCCGCCCGCTGCTCAGCGAAATGCACGACCGCCTCAGGCCGGAACGTCTCGAGCTGGGTGAGCAGGCGGTGGTAGTTCTCGGCCACGTCGTAGCGACTGAAAGTGATCTTCTTGCCGCTGACCTCCTCCCACGCCGCCAGCCGCACGCCCATGGGCGCGATCGGTGTCAGCGAACTCACCTCGAGTTCGTTGTCGATGTTGCGGCGGGACAGGTTGTCGACGATCGCCACCTCGTGGCCGCCCTGAGACAGGTGCAGGGCTGTGGGCCATCCGCAGAAACCGTCGCCACCAAGGATGAGAACTCGCAAGCCAATCACTCCTCTAAATCAAGCCACCGAACCGGCGCAAAGCGGGACGGCTGTACCCCGCAGCTTACCAAGGCATCGGGGAGTCCTCGGCCAACCGCGGTGCCCCGGCGAGCGCTCCGAGTCGGTCGATGAGCGCGCATCCGGCGTGGTTACACGGCGCCGGCCCCGTCAGCGAAGTGGGGCCACAACCGGCTTCACATGTTCGGTTCGGGCGGCGAAACGCACCTCTTGGTCACGCCACAACTCGCGAGCCGTGACGTAGTGATGATCGCGCCACGGCTTGTACGGGCCGGCCCAGTGGGCAACTTTCGGAGGCCCCGCGACCTCGAGCCGCACCAGCCGGTTCCAGTCGGCGTCGACCTTCTTCCGGTCGCGTCCTACGTAGACGTTCATCACTACCTGGCCGTTGATGCCGAACCGCGGGATGTAACCCAGGTATCGCACGCACACGTCATCAACGCGCATCTTCGCGAGGTCGAGCACCATGATTCCGGCGTTGAAGATCTCGAAGTCGAACTGATGCTGCGAGTGCGTGCGGATGATGAGCTCGCGCGCCACGTCCAGTTGGCCGTCGCGGCGCAGCCGCCTGGCGGTCCGGCGGAATGTCTCCAAGCCTCCGACGTAGATCGGTTGCGGCGCGTCGACCGCCGCGATCGCCGTGCCCTCCAGGTCGACGTCGAACAGCTCGGCCAGGTCACCCAGGCAGAGCGCGTCGAGGTCGAAATGGATGATCCGGTCGACGTCGCCGAGCAGCACCGGCAGGATCGTCCGATCCATCGTGACGATCGTCGCCCATCTGATCTTGTCGGGTATCGGACCGTAATGGACGTTGTCCGTCGGCAGCCACACGAACGAGACGGTCGGGAACAGGCGGGCCAAGCGGTCGAAGTCGTCCTGTCCATGGCCGCGGCACAACACGAAGGCACGCACCGGTCGGCTGGTGTTCTCGATCACCGAGTCCAGGACGATGTCGAGTTGATGCTTGTAGTTCTCGTCGACCGAGAACTCGACGTTGATCTCGGGGCCGCCCGGCCCGGGCTCGCTGCGCTCCACGATGACAGAGGCGGAGCGGATCACGTTGCAGGCCTTGTCGAGGTCGAAGTTCAGCTCCGGGTCCCACGTGATGCTGTGCAGCTCAGCTTCGGCCGCCGCGACCTCGGCGGCGCATACCGTGCGCCAGGTTTCGTACACCTCGATCTCGGGGCGGCCGGCGAGCACGGCACCCAACACGGCGGCGAGTTTGTCGGAGATGCCGCGCTGGACCGCCGCGAAGTCGTCGTCGGCGAGCTGCATGAAATCTATGACGCGGTAGTCCCCAGCATCGCGGGGACGAAACTCGGCTGGGCACCCGACGGCGCGTGCCGCCAGGTAAAAGCGCAGGTCTGAGGTGACCAGCCGGGTCCCGCCGTCTCGATAGCGGCGCAGCTCATCGGCCGCCGCGGTGAGGTTCGCGCCCAGATCGCGCTCCTTCACGTCCGGTGACATTCGACTCCGCTGCTCACCTGCACCGTCGGGTGCACTATCGACGAAAGTCGTGTTGGACGACGGCCGGGCGATCGGCGCGACGACGGTGTCCAGCGTCATCGTCAGCGCCCCGGAGAAGAACGCCGGGACGCCAGCCGCATGCAGCAGGAAGACGGTGTCCCAGTCGCGACAGCCGATCGGCGCGTACTTGCGCAGGTACTCGATGGCTCCCGGGGCGGACAGCGCGTCGGGAGCGATGTGGAAGGAGATGAAGATCGGCCGCAGCTTGGGGTTGAGCGGTATGTCGTAACGCGAGCCGGCGAGCGGGAGCGTGAACCACTCGGACACGATCGTCCAGGTTCCCTCGGGCACGGCGGCGTAGCGGCTCACGTCTCGGTCGACTTCGAACAGCCGCACGGTCTGCGTGCTGCCACTGATCCGCCGCCCGGGCGGGACGTCCCCGCGTAGCCGCTCGGCGGCGGCGACCAGCCCAGGGTCGCCGCTGAACTGCACGCCGTCGTGGCGCAGCAGGTGGCCGAGCGCGCCCAGCGTCTCTAGCGGGTCGTCGAGGTCGCGAGACGTCGAGCTCCAGTCCGGATGCTTGAACCCGACGAGCGCGAACGGGATCTCACCATCCGGCGCCTCGACGGCCTGCACGGCCCGGGCGGCCCGCTCGAGCCACTCCCGCAGGGTGGACACCCGGGCCTGCAGGCGGGCGCGGCGGTCACGGCCGGTCACCTTGGCCAGGGCCGTCTCCGCCCGCTTGAGCGCCTGCTCGGCCAGGTCCAGCGAGCCGGCGGAGAAGCCGTGGTACGCGATCTGGATCCAGATGTCGGGGTCGGCCTCCAGCCGAATCTCGCCGCTCAGGACCCGAGTCAGCGAGGCCGCCGCGGTCGCAGGATCGAGACGGAACGCCAGCTGGAAGTACTCGTTGGCGGCCCAGCGCACGACCAGACCGAGGTCGTTTCGGGTGAACAGCGTCCACGCCGGCTTGGGCATCGGCTCGACGAATGCGCACAACGCCAGACAGATGTCGGCGATCGGGCGCAGCTCGTCATAGCGCTGGAAGACCTGGGCGATGCTCCGCGCCCGACTTGTTTCCGACCTGGCGATCAGGTTGCGCGTGCTGGTCACAGCGGCCCGGTCGAAGTCGCCGTCGATGCACAACATTTGGAAGAAGTCGACGTAGACCTTGCCCTTGAGCGCCTCCTTGTCCGCGTTCGGGGCGGGGGCCAGCAGTCCGGTGCGCGCAAGCGCGCGCCGGACCATCGGTCGGACCCGAGAGCGCAGGAAGCCCGCGCCGGCGTCGCTGGCGGTGCGATTGCGGAACACAGCGTCCCTTCCAGGTGATTCGAGTGAGACGAACGACCACGACATGCTAGTCGCGGTCTTACGGCGGGCGCGTTCAGCCAGCGGCACACGCCCGGCCGGTGGCGAGCGGTCCGCTGCCCGAGCGCGCCCACGCGCGACGAGGATCCCTAGGGACGCTCACGCCCGCCAGTGAACGGCTTGACGGCGATCCGGCCACCGCTCATCCGGTGGAGCAACAGCGGCTCGTCGAGCGCGGCGAGGAACTCATCGGTCGCCGTCCGCGATCCGGCCCAGCCCCCGTAGTCGTCGATGATCAGGATGCCGCCAGGGGACAGCCGCGAGTAGGCGTGCTCCAGCTCGTGCTTCGTGGACTCGTACCAATCGGTGTCGAGCCGCAGGATTGCGATCCGCTCGGGTAGCTGCTCGGGGATGGTGTCCTCGACCTTGCCGACGACGTAGTGCAGCTTGCCCTCGGGGTAGGGCACCGTCTCGAAGCCCGCCTTCACGTCGTCGAGGCTGGCAACGGCCCACACCCACGTGGACTTGTCCTGGGTCTTCAGCAGCTCGGCCGCGGACTTGCCGTCCCAGCGCACGTCCGCCGCGCTCGGCTCGGTCATACCTTCGAACGTGTCGAACAGGAAAAGGTCGCGGCTCGTGTCGCCGACCTCGAGCAAGCTGCGGGCCGCCGCCTGCATGCTGCCGCCCCGCCAGACACCGCACTCAACGATGTCGCCCGGGATCTTGTTGCGGACGATGTAGCGCGTCGCCTGGATCAGGCCGTAGAGCTTCTCATTGCTCGTCATCGTGTACGGCCGAACCGCCCGGATGATGTCCTTCGCCCCGGATTCGAAGTCGCTCGGAAAGCGGCTGCCCTTGGGCTTGACCGGTTCCCCGCGCGCTTGCCGCAATTCGTTGCGGGTGTATTCCAGCTGACGGCGCAGGTCGTCCAGGTGGGCCCCCGGGGCACCCTTGACCAGATGGTGGCCGGTCAATCGTGCCAATGCGGCGTTGACCTGGTTCTTGGCTGACACCCGAAAGAGGCTACACGCTCGCACAGGGCCCAAGATGTAACGCGTCCGCGCCCAGCCACAGCCACTAGAGTGACTTGATGTCAAGGCCAGAGTGGCGCGCCCTCGGTCTCCCACCCGCCCTTGTCTCAACCCCCGAAGCGAGGTAATCGGTCATGTCGCGCCAGCCGGGCGGAGCCGGTTCGGTCTACATACACATCGGCGAGCCAAAGACCGGGACGACGTTCCTGCAGCAGGTCATGTGGACGAACAAGACGGAACTGCTCGAGCACGGGCTGCTCGTGCCCGGTCCGCGGCCGATGGCGCACTGGCGGGCTGCGCAGGACCTCCGTGGGGTGACGCAGATCCCCAACGACCCGGTCGGCCCGAACCGCGGTGCCTGGGACAGGTTGGCTCGCCAAGCACTGCAGGCGCCCCGCGTCGCGGTCATCTCGCACGAGTTGCTCGCCGCCGCCGACCGGCCGCAGGCCGAGCGCGGGATTCGCTCCTTGGCGCCCGCCGAGGTACACATCGTGCTCACCGTGCGCGACTTCGGCACCCTCCTGCCGGCCGAGTGGCAGGAGACGGTCAAGCACCGCAACACCCGTGATTGGGAGGGTTGGCTCGCGGATGTGATCGACACCGAGGCGGTCGACCCGGATCGCCGCCGGTACTGGTTCTGGCGGGTGCACGACACCCTCGAGATCCTGCGAACGTGGTCCGCGCTGGTGCCTCCGGAGCGGGTGCACGTGATCATCGTGCCGCCCCGCGGCTCGGCGCCGGACCGGCTGTGGGACCGCTTCGCCGGGGTCGTCGGCGTCGACCCGCGCGCGGCCGATACGGGCCGGGCCCGCAGCAACGCCTCGCTCGGCCTGGCCGAGGTCGAGGTGCTGCGCCGACTCAACACGGCGCTGTCCGACGATGTCCCCGGTTGGTTCTACATGCGCAACGTCAAGGACGCCCTGGCGCACGGCGCACTCGCCGCGCGGCCGTCGTCGCTCGGCCGGCTGGAGCTGCCGCCCGAGCGCGAGAAGTGGGCGCGTGAGCACGCGGACGGTGTCATCACGGAGCTGCGCGCCACGAGGTACGACATCGTCGGCGACCTCGGCGACCTCTCCCCGCGGCCCGTGACCGGTGCCGGAGCACGCCCGTCCGACGCCGGTGCGGAAGAGATGCTCGACGCCGCGATCGCGGCCGTCACGGCACTGCTCGGTGAGCTCGCCAAGACCCAGGGAGTCACCCGGCCCGCGCAGTCCGGGCCCGACCGGCCCAGCCGGCTCAAGGGCAGACTCATCGAGCTGAGCCAGCGCAACTCCGCGCTGCACCGGCTGCGCCGCGGCTACTGGCACGTGGCGAACGCGGCCCGGCATCTGCGCGCGACGGCGAGGCCCGGGCCGTCGCGCGGCGGCGACTGACCGAGAGCGAGGGGAGACGTTGACATCGCGCGAGCGAGGCGGCCGGCACGGTCACCCGGTCGTCTACCTGCACATCGGCGAGCCGAAGAGCGGCACGACGTTCCTGCAGGAAGTGATGTGGGGCAACCGCGCCGCACTCGCCGGCCAGGGTGTGCTGCTGCCCGGCGTCGCCGCGCAGGATCACTTCCGCGCCAACCAGGACCTGCGCGAGGTCCTGCAGGCACCGGACGACCCGTCCGGGTCCTACCACGGCGAGTGGAACCTCCTCGCGCGGCAGGCGCTTCGGGCCGATCACACCGCGGTGATCTCCCACGAATTGCTGTCCTCGGCGACCGCGGAGCAGGCGGCGCGCGCGCTCGGCTCCCTGCAGGGCGCCGAGGTCCATGTGGTACTCACGGTCCGCGACTTCGTCAGCCTCTTGCCGGCCGAGTGGCAGGAGACGGTCAAGCACCGCAACACCGGTACCTGGCCGCGCTGGGTGGGCCGGGTCATGCGCACGGAGGACGCGGCGGGGCCGTCGCCGGGGCCGTGGTTCTGGCGGGTCCACGACACCCTTGCCGTGCTGCGACGGTGGTCGCAGGGCTTGCCGCCGTCGCAGGTGCACGTCGTCACAGTCCCGCCGCCCGGTTCCCCGGCCAACCTGCTCTGGGAGCGGTTCGCGTCGGTGATCGGAGTCGACCCGGGCAGCGTCGACCTCACCGCTGCGCGCCCGAACACCTCGCTCGGGCTGGCCGAGGCTGAGCTGCTGCGGCGGCTCAACGTGGCACTGGGCCGGGACAGCCTGCCCGGCTGGTTCTACACGGTGCATGTCAAGGAGCGGATTGCGCACGATGTGCTGGCCACGCGGCCGCCATCACTGCGTCCAGGGCTCAATTCGCGGCAGGAACAGTGGGCCCGCGGACGGGCCGAGAAGGTGGTCGCCGGGCTGCAGGAGTCCGGCTACGACATCATCGGCTCGCTCGATGACCTGCTTGCCCCGCCCGCGCCACCGCGCGGCCTGAACCGTCCCGACGAGGTGCCGCCCGAGGCAGTGCTCGACGCTGCCGTCGAGGCGCTCGCCGCCGCCCTGCGCTACGAGTACGGGCGGCCCGACCGCACCCGCATCGGCACCGCGCCGCGGGCCGCGACCTCCCTGCGCGTTAAGCGCGCGCTGCGCGATCTGACTAGCCGCCATCCGAGCATCGGGCGGCTGCGTGTGCTGGTCTGGCGGCTAAGCGAGCGCTCCCGCGCGAGGTGGCAGCGCCGGTGAGGGGGCCGACCCAGCCGCGGGTGATCGCGGTGATCGTGACCTACAACCGGCGAGCGCTGCTGTTCGAATCGCTCGCTGCACTCAAGGCCCAGGCTCGGGCGCCGGATGCCGTCGTGGTCGTCGATAACGCCTCCTCCGACGGGTCGGCGGACGCCGTGCGCGCCGCGCACCCCGAGGTGCGACTCGTCGCCCTCGACCGCAACACCGGCGGCGCGGGCGGCTTCGCGGCCGGGCTCGCGACCGCGCTGACCGACGACGCCGACCTCGTCTGGCTCATGGACGACGACACGATTCCCGAGCCGGGCGCCCTGGCTGCGCTGCTCGCGGCACGGGAGGCGTACCCCGGCCCGCCGCCCGCGGTACTGGCCAGTCGCGTGGTGTGGACGGACGGGCGCGCGCATCCGATGAACACGCCTCGCCGCAAACCGCTCGTCAGGGGCGCCGAGCTGCACCGCGCCGCTGCGGTGGACTGTGTGCCGATCCGCTCGGCGTCGTTCGTCTCGGTCCTCGTGGACGCCGACGAGTGTCGCCGTCAGGGGGCACCTGTGGCCGACTACTTCCTCTGGAACGACGACTTCGAATTCACCACGCGGCTGCTGCGGCGCCGGACCGGGCTGCTGTGCCCGGCGAGCGTTGTCGTGCACAAGACCCGAACGTTCGGCTCCACCGACGCCGATCCCGGCGAGCGGTTCTTCTACGAGGTGCGCAACAAGGTTTGGACGCTGACCCGCAGCGCGTCGCTCGCGCCGCTCGAGCGGTTGCTCTACACCGCGTCGACGCTGCGGCGATGGGTTCGGACGTTCGTGCGATCCGGTGACCGGGCAACGTTGGCTCGCGCGTTGCGCCGAGGGCTCGCGGCGGGCCTGCGCCGCGGCCCCAGGCCGAACGACGATGTGCTCGCCGGTACCGCGCTGCCGCCCCCGGCTGCGCGGTGAGCGGCGAGCTGTGAGCGGACCCAGCCGCGACCGCTATGGTGCTGAGGGTGCATGAGCGGCCGACGGTATTCCTCCACATCGGCGCCCCGAAGAGCGGCACGACCTACCTGCAGAACATCCTCTTCAACAACCGCGCCGCCCTTCGCGCCGACGGCTTGCTGTATCCCGGTTCCGCGATGTCGAGCCACTTCTGGGCGAGCCAGGACCTGCGCGAGATGGCGTTCAAGCGCCACGTCGAGCCCTGGGTACCGGGTGCCTGGGACCGCCTCGTCGACGAGATCCGGGCGTGGCCGGGTTCCTCCGTGATCGACCACGAGATGCTCGCCGCGGCAACCGGCGCGCAGATCGACCGAGCGCTGGCCGACCTCGATTTCGCGGACGTGCACCTCGTGTGGACCTCGCGCGACATCGCCCGCCAGCTGCCCGCCGCATGGCAGGAGCGCCTGAAGAATCGGTCGACGATGACGTACACAAGCTTCCTCGACAACGTCGAAGCAGGACTGACGAGCCGCTCACCGAAGCGGGCGTTCTGGCCGCAGCAGAGCGCCCCTGAGATCCTCTCGCGGTGGTCTCGCAACCTGCCGCCCGAGCGGGTGCACGTCGGCACCATTCCACCGCCGGGAGCCGACCCGAGCCTCTTGTGGCGTCGCTTCGCAGGCGTCCTGGGGATCGATCCGGACGCCTACGACACGCGGGTCGGCACCGTGAACACGTCGTTGAGTGCGGCCGAGGCGGCGGTCCTGCGCAGACTCAACAAGTCGCTCGAAAACGTCGACGTCCCGTGGCCCGTCTACCGAGCGACGATCAAGCACGGGCTCATCGGCGCGCTCGGCCAGCGCTCCGGACTCCGCATCGAACTGCCCGACCGGGCCTACAAGTGGGCCCTGCATTGGTCCCAGAACGCGGTGGCCGAACTCCACGAGGCGGGCTACGAAGTCGTCGGTGATCTGCACGAGCTCGTCCCCTCCGAGCGGCCGATCGGCTACGACCCGGACCACGTGCCGGCCGAGCGCCGGGCGGAGGCTGCCACTCGCATGCTGGCGGCGATGTTCGATCTGCTCAGCAAGGCCCCGGCGGCCGTGCCGTCGGGAGCCCTGCCCGCGAGTAGCGCGCCGCCCGAGGAGCGGGTCGACGCGGCAGTTGCCGGCATGAGCAGCCTCGTCGCACGGGCCACGAAAGAATACTTCGCGCCACGCCGGCGGTTGACCCGCAGGGTGAGGGGCGTGGCCGCGCGGGTCGGGCTTCGCCGCTGACGAGGCGGGTAGCGCGGTCGTCGGCCAGGCCGTACCGCTCGGCCACGCTTGTGCGCTGTCTAGATCGTGCCGTCCTTGATCGCCTGCTCGATCCACGGGATGACCTCGTCGAGCATCTCCGACAGGCTCGTCGTCGCCTCGAACCCGACGACCCGCTTGGCCTTGTCGACACTCGGCACGCGCTTCTTCACGTCGTACTCGAAGCCGGGGTCGCTCACGTAGCGGAACGGCACATCCGGGCCCTTGATCTTCTTCCAGATGATCTCAGCAAGGTCGAGGACGGTAGTCGATTCGGCCGTTGAGAGGTTGAAGTCGTCGTTGAGGGTCTTGTCGCTCTCGACGCACTCGACGATCCCCCGCGCTAGGTCGCCGCCGTAGGTGTAGTGGCGCACCTGGTCGCCCGCACCCAGGAGGTGCAGCGGGTCCTGCCCCTTGAACACCTTCTGTACGAGGTCAGGAACCACGTGGCTCATTGCCAGCTTGACGTTGCCGGACTCGATTTCGACGTCGCCCAGGGCGCGGCTCTCCCCGATGCCGACACAGTTGAACGGCCGCAGGATCGTGTAGGGCAGTCGGTACTGATCCCATGCGGCGATGGCGAAGTACTCGACCGCGAGCTTCTGGAACCCGTACGACGACAGCGGCGGCGGAACCTTGCGCTCGTCGCCTTCTGCGGACGGCCAATGGTCGGTGGACTCGAAGACCATCGACGAGCTCAGGTAGGTGACCTTCTTCAGCCGCCCGGCCTCGTGCGCCTTGATCGCCGCATCGCACGAGGACGCGATGATGCGCTCGTTCGTTGCCAGCAGGTCGTAGGCGTAGGTGTGGAAGTAGGAGATCCCACCGATCAGCGCCGCGCCGGCGATGAAGTGATCGCAGTCGCTGAGTAGCTCGGTCATGAGGTCGGTGTCCCGGGCGTCGCCCACGACCAGCCGGTAGTTCGGATGGTCGTCGTAGGACTTCACGACCTTGCCGTACTTGGAGAAGTTGTCGACGCCGACGACCTCGTGGCCACGACGCAGGAGTTCTTCGACGACATAGCCGCCGATGAAGCCGGCCGAGCCGCTGACAAGAGTTTTCATTGTTTCTTTCGCTCCAGACGGGGAGGGGCGTTGTTGGACGAGCGGGACGGATCCCGGTTGATGTCCTCCAGCTCGAGACGCGGGCCGAAGGCGAAGCGGTACCACCGCAGGTACTTGGGCAGCCACTTGGCGACCTTGAAGTTTGACACGCCCGCCGGCCGGTCGAGCCAGATGGTCGGGATCTCGGCCACCGGCAAGCGCAGGCGGCGCGCCTTGGCCGTGAGCTCGATGCCGATCTCGAAGCCGTCCTCGCTCTGGATGCCCACCTCATTGACGAAGTCGCGGCTGTAGGCCTTGTATGAGTTGGTCGCGTCACGAGTGCCGACCCTCGCCAACAGGTACAACGAACGGCCGGCCCCCCGCGACATGACGCGCTTGATGATCGGGCCCCCCACCTGCTGCCCACCTGGCATGTAGCGCGAGGCGGCGGCGACCACGACGCCGCGTTCGACCAGACGCGTGAGCTCCTCGACCTGGCGCGGGTCGTCGGATCCGTCAGCCATCGTCACGACGACGACGGGCGCGTTGGCCGCCTGGATTCCGTAGCGGATCGCGAAGGCCGGACCGCGGCCGAGATCGTTCACGACCGTGCGCACGGAAGGATGCCGGCGGGAGTACGCCTCGACCTCGGGAATGGTCGTATCGTCAGGGAAGTCGACGACGATCAGTACCTCGCCCGGCATTTTGACGGCCTCAAGCAGGCGATCGAGTACCGGCAGGATGTTGCGGCCCTCGTTGTACGCCGGGATCACAACACTCACGCGCGGCGTCGTCGCCGTCGAATCCGTCACTCGGGTAGGTCCGCGCCGAGGACGTTCCACACGTCGGCAACGGGCTTGTCGGTGGTGACGGTGCGGTACTCGGCGTGCGGAGTGGCCACGATGAGGACGTCCGCTTCTTCGAGCACCTGGTCGAGCGGCACCAGATCGGGATCGACCGTGACGTACGGGTCGGTCATGAGGACCCGCCTCGCCTTGAACGAGGCGATCCGCTTGAGCTTGTAGGCCAGGCTCGAGCGGATGTCGTCCGAGCCGGCCTTGAACGACGCGCCCAGGATGCCCACGGTGAGGTCCCTGAGGTCGTGCTGCGCGGCGAGCTGGCTCACCACGTACAGCGGCAATCCCTCATTGACCAGCATGGCCGCGTGTCCGAGCGCGAAGTTGTTGTCGTTGAAGGCCGCGAGCTGCATCGTGTCCTTGAACAGGCACGGCCCGGCGGCAAAGCCGGCGGACGGCATGTCCGCCGCACGGGGATAATCCTGCGTCAGCCCGAGCCGGATGCGCTCGAAGTCCAGGCCCTGGCTGTCGGCAATCATGAAGAACTGGTTGACCGCCGCGAACTTGATGTATCGCCACGTATTGGTGAACAGCTTGGCGAGTTCGGCCTCTTCGGGCTCCAGCTCGACGATGTGCTCGGTGAGGACGCGGAACAGCTCCGCCGCGCGGTCGCGAATGCGCTGGTCACGCCCGGACACGATCTGGGGAAGGTCAAAGAGCTCGGTCATCGCTCGGCCCTCGGCGATGCGCTCCGGGCAGAACGACACGTCGATTTCCAGACCCCGCTCGACCAGCATCCGCTCGACGAGCCGGGTTACGCCGGGAAAGACCGTGCTACGCAGAACGAGCAGTTGCCCGTCCTTGAAGTAGGGGATGCACGCTTCGAGAGCGCGCGGGATCGCCTGGGGATCCGGGTTCAGATGCTCGTCGACCGGGGTCCCGATGACCACGACGACGTTGCGCGCGCGGCTGACAACCGAGGGATCGGTCGACGCTCGGAGCAGCCCGGAGGTCACTGCGGACTTCAGCCGGTAGTCAGCGTTCGGCTCGTCGAACGGCAGAGCGCCGTCGTTGACGAGGGCGACAGCTGACGCGCTGACGTCGTACACGAGCACCGACGAGCCGCGGTCGGCGAAGGCGATCGCCAGCGGGAGACCTACGTGCCCGCAACCGCCGATGACCACGAGGTCGTGGGAAAAATCGTCCGTTTGGTCTGTTGTCCGAATCTGATCCATAGCCTTGTCTCGCGTCCCGAGTCATCTGATTTCATCTGATTCGATTGGCCCGCCTGGCGGATGGTTCGATCCAGGCGTAACGCGGTCATGACGGTATCAGCGGTCCCGCCCAGGTCATGCAAAGCTTCTCAGGGTTGCCGTCCTTCTTCGTCGCGTCTCCCTTAGTTGCGGCGTCCTGTTGCGCTGCGATCCCATTCCTGTGCGCCGACCGAGCCCGAGTAACGGCACGTGCCGCGGATGCCCATACCATCGTCAGTTGAGCACGATTTCTTCACTGGCAGCCGACACTGGCGGTTGCGGATCGACGTCGAGAAGGGCACTGAGTGACCGCCGCAAGCCTCCGAGGCCGCCCCGGCGGCTTCACTACTACGAGTACCGGTCGGCCCGGCGTCCCGGAGCGGCTTCGCCGGGTCATCCAGTACCGCCGCATCCTGAGCCTCTTGGTGCGCCGTGACCTCAAGGTCCGCTACGCCGGATCGGCCCTGGGCTACCTCTGGTCGGTTCTCGACCCGCTGCTGTCGAGCGTGGTCTATTGGGGCGTCTTCACGCTCATCTTCCAGCGGAAGGTCGGCTACCCGCCGTACATCCTGTTCCTCGTCCTGGGGCAGATCATGTGGGCGTGGTTCAGCGGTGGGGTCACCGGATCCGTTCGCGCGCTACGGGCGCAGTCGCAGATGGTCCGCTCGAGCAATGTGCCGCGCGAACTGTGGGTGCTGCGCCTGGTGATGTCCAAGGGTGTCGAGTTCGTCTTCAGCCTGCCCGTCATCGCCGTCTTCGCGCTCGCCTATCTCAAAGCGCCGAGCTTCGGCCTGATCTACCTCCCGCTCGCGATGCTCATGTGCTTTTTCCTCGTGCTCGGGATCGGGCTGATACTCGCGCCGTTGAACGTCCTGGTCCGCGACATCGAGCGGATCGTGCCGATCGTCATGCGGGTCCTGTTCTACGCCTCGCCCATCCTCTACAGCGTGAAGGACGTGCCGAACCACCTGCACATCGCGTTGTCGCTCAACCCGACGACGGGGATGCTGGTGCTCGCCCGGGCGTCGTTCTTCCCTCAGGAGCTGGCCGGCACCGTTCCGCTGGATAAGAACCACGTGCCCGTCACGCATATCGTCAACGGCCACAAAGAGACCGTGATGCACTACGTCAACAACTGGAACCTCGTCTGGCACTCGGCGATCGGCATCGCGGTCATCTTCGTGATCGGCGTCTTCGTGTTCTCGCGACTCGAGCGGCCGATGCTGAAGGAGATCTGATGGCCGAACCAGTTATCTCGCTTCGTGACGTGGGCGTGCAGTTCTCCCGCAACCGGCGCCGGCACCGCAGCATCAGGGACCTGCTGATCAAGCGCAAGATCGGACTCGAGGCCGCAGGCGAGTTCTGGCCGTTTCGGCACGTCAGCTTCGACATCGCCTCCGGCGAATCCATCGGCGTGGTGGGGCGCAACGGCCAGGGCAAGTCGACGCTGCTGAGCCTGATTGCCGGCGTGCTCCTGCCCGACGAGGGCTCGGTCACTGTGCGGCAGGGAGTCGCACCGCTGATCGCGATCACCGGAGGCTTCGAGGGCGAGCTCACGGCCCGCGAGAACATCAACCTCGTGGCCGGACTGCACGGCATGACCGACGCAGAGATCGCGGACGCGTTCGACGAAATCGTCGAGTTCGCCGAGATCGGCGACTTCCTCGACACCCCGTTCAAGCACTTCTCGTCCGGGATGAAGGTCCGCCTGGCGTTTTCCGTGGTGTCCCGCCTCAACGAGCCGATCCTGCTCGTGGACGAAATCCTCGCCGTCGGAGACAAGCGGTTCCGCGCCAAGTGCCTCAAGCGGATCGAGACCTTGCTCGGCGAAGGGACGACGCTGTTCCTCGTCTCGCACGCGGAGGCGCAGTTGCGCCGGTACTGCGGGCGGGGGCTCTACCTCGAGAGCGGCGAATTGCGCGCCGACGGCCCCATCGACGAGGTCATCGAGCGGTACGAGCGTGACCAGGGCACCTGGGTCGAACGCGACCTGGGCGCCGATGACAATATCGAGGACCTTTCCGAGCTGGCCGCGACCTCTACGGACGACGTCGACTTCTGACCGAATCAGTTCACCTGGCAAACAGGGTCCTCGGCGGGTAAGAACAAGCCCGTGGACATCTTCAACTCGGCGCGCCAGGTCATCGAACGAGCAGGGCACGAGGCCGGTTACGCCGCCATCCTTCTGCAGGCGCGCGGCGTGGGAGTGGCGCTCACCCCGCCCCACAAGCTGCTGGGCACGCTGCGCGATCTCGAGGCCTACGGTCCGGTCGGAGCCGCGGTGTCCCTCGCGTCGGCGAGCCTGGGCGATCATCCGGCCCTCGTCGACGAGATCGGCATGCTGACCTTCGCCGAGTTGGACGCCCGGAGCAACGCGCTGGCCAACGCGCTGCGCGAACGCGGAGTCCAGTCCCACGACGGACTCGGGATCCTGGCCCGCAACCACCGCGGACTGTTCGAGGCGATCTTTGCCGGCGCGAAGCTCGGAACCCGGACGCTGCTACTCAACACCGACTTCGCCGGCCCGCAGCTGGCCGACGTGTGCAAGCGCGAGGACGTCACGGCGCTCGTCCACGATGAGGAGTTCACGAAGGTCGCCGACGCCGTCGAACCGTCCAGCGGCAAGTACCTCGCCTGGTACGACGGCGAACCGCACGAGGACACCCTCGAGGGGCTGATCGAGTCCGGTAGCACCGCACGGCCCCCTCGGCCGTCGTCGAAGCAGCGCATCGTCCTGCTGACCAGCGGGACCACCGGCACCCCTAAGGGCGCTCCGCGCGACATGGCGCTGTCGATGGCGCTGCCGGGGGGGTACCTGTCCAAGATCCCGCTTCGGTCGGGACGGACGGTCGTCCTCGCCGCGCCGGCGTTCCACGCGTGGGGCCTGCTGAGCTCGATGTTGTCGCTCGGCCTCGGCAACACGATCGTCACCGCCCGCAAGACCGACCCGAAATTCACGCTCGACGCGATGGAGAAGCACCGCGCGGACGCCCTGATCACCGTTCCGATCCTGCTGTCCCGCCTGCTCGAAGTCGGTGAATCCGAGATCACGTCGCGGGACTTCGACGCGCTGCGGATCATCGCGCTGTCCGGTTCGGCGCTGTCGGCCGAGCTCGCCGAGCGCACGATGGACCTGTTCGGGGACGTCGTCTACAACCTGTACGGCTCGACCGAGGTGGCCTACGCGACGATCGCGACGCCGGCCGATCTGCGCGCCGCGCCGGGCACGGTCGGCCGCCCGCCCCAGGGCACCCGGATCAAATTGCTCGACCAGGACGGCAAGGAGGCCGCGCCCGGCGAGTCCGGGCGCATCTTCGTCGGCAGTTCCATGCAGTTCGAGGGTTACACCGGCGGGGGCAGCAAGGAGGTCGTCGCCGGAATGATGGCCACCGGCGACGTCGGGCACTTCGACGATGCCGGCCGGCTCTTCGTCGACGGCCGCGACGACGACATGATCGTGTCGGGCGGCGAGAACGTCTTCCCGGCCGAGGTCGAGGAGCTGCTCGCCTCGCACGAGGCCGTGAGCGAGGCCGCGGTGGTCGGCGTGGACGACCCCGACTACGGCAAGCGGCTGCGCGCCTACGTCGTGCGTTCGGACGGATCGGACGTGGACGAGACGACTCTCAAGGACCACGTCAAGAGCAACCTGGCACGCTACAAGGTGCCCCGCGAGGTCGTGTTCATCGACGAGATGCCGCGCAACCCCGCGGGCAAGGTCATGAAGCGCGAACTGCCGGACCTGGACGGCTGAATCAGTCGGCGTTCGCCACTCCCAGGACGTCGAGGATCTCCCGGGTGACGAGGTCCTCGTCCTGATCGGCGTTGACGACGTGCAGCAGCCCGCGTCCGCGGTAGTAGTCCACTAGCGGGTGGGTGGCCTCGTCGAAGATCCGCAGCCGGTTCTTGACGGTCTCGGGGTTGTCGTCCGCACGGCCCTCCACCTCGGCCCGGGCCAGGATGCGGCGGACGAGTTCCTCGCGCGGCGCGTCGAGGTAGATGACCGCGTCCGGCCCGGCCCCGGCCAGGTCCGCGAGCTTGCGAGCCTCGACCGCCTGCTCGACCGAACGCGGGAATCCGTCCAGCAGGTAGCCGTTCGCCTCTGACGCGGCCAGCACCCGTGGCATCAGCAGGCTGATGATCACCGCGTCGGGGACGAGGTCACCGCGCTGCATGAGATCCGCGACCCGCCGCCCCAGGGGCGTCTGGTCCTGGACCTCGGCGCGCAGCAGGTCGCCCGCGGCCAGGTGTTCGAGGCCCAGGCGCTCGGCGAGGCGCTCGCCCTGCGTCCCCTTACCCGAGCCCGGCGGGCCGATCAGCAGCACATTCATGGCCGTCACCTTCGCATTAGCCATCCAGTGCCGCGAAAACGGGGGTGCCCGTAGGGGAGGGAACTGTCCAGGCAATCGTCACCTGCTGGACATTCTGGTATTGAAGACTCCGACAAACCCGCCCCTATCGGAGGAATCACGTGCGCCCATCCCCAGCACGCACCGCGCTGGCGCTCGCCGGCGCGGCCGGCATTGCCATCGCAGTGACCGCCGCCGCCGGAAGTCCAGCCGCAGCGGCGCCGTCCACCACGGTTGTCGTCAGCGAGGCGTACGGCGGAGGCGGCAACAGCGGAGCCCCCCTCACCAACGACTTCATCGAGCTGCAGAGCCTCAGCGGCACCGACACCAGCCTCACCGGCTACTCGGTGCAGTACATCTCGGCCAGCCCGGGCCCGACGACGAACTGGGCGGTCACGACCCTGAGCGGGACGATTCCCGCGGCCGGGCACTTCCTGATCCAAGAAGCCGCCGGAACTGGCGCACCCGGTGCCCTGCCCACCCCGGACGCCACCGGCAGCATCACCATGGGCGGTACGGCCGGCACCGTCGCTCTCGTGCACTCGACCTCGGCGCTGACGTGCAGGACCGCCACCGACTGCGCCGCCGACAGCAACATCGTCGACCTCGTCGGCTGGGGCACCGCGCTCATCCACGAGGGCGCCGCCGATGCGCCGGCCACGACGAATGCCACCTCGACGCAGCGCGCCGCGAGCGGCGCGGACACCGATAACAACGGCGCGGACTTCACCAGCGCAGCGCCGACACCGACGAATTCCGGCAACCCCGGCGGTGGCGGCAGCGGCATCCCCGGCCCACTGCGGGTGCACGACATCCAGGGCTCGACATGGGTCTCGCCGCAGGCCGGCAACACGGTCACGAATGTCCCCGGCGTCGTCACCGCGCTGCGCACCTCATCCAGCAAGGGCTTCTGGCTGCAGGACCCGAGCCCAGACGCCGACGCGGCCACCAGCGAGGGCATCTTTGTCTTCACCAGTTCGAACCCGACGGTCGCGGTTGGTGACTCCGTCCTCGTGTCGGGCAAGGTCAGTGACTTCTACCCGCTCTCCAGCGGCGAGAGCACGAGCACGACCAGCAATCTGTCCATCACCGAGCTCGGCACGCCGACGGTAGCTGTGCTCTCGCACGACAACGCCCTGCCGGCGCCCACCAGCCTCGCGCCGGACACCGTCCCCGACACGTACGCCCCCGATCTGGGCGGTACGAACATCGAGTCGACCCCGATCACGCCGTCCCGGTCGGCCTTGGACTTCTACGAGTCGATCGAGGGCATGCGGGTCCAGCTCGATGACGCGCACGTCGTCGGTCCTTCCAACAGCTTCGGCGAGCAGTACGTCACGACCAAGCCGAACTCGGCCACCACGACCTACCGCGGCGGCGACGAACTGCTCGGCGACAACAAGACGCCCAGCGGACGGCTCGAGGTCGCGACGGTCGACGGCTCGGCGCTCGACCTCGACGTCGGCGACGTCCTGACCGGTGCGACGATCGGACCGATCGACTACTCGCGATTCGGTGGGTACGTGCTCGAGGCCAGCACGCTGGGCGCGGTCCAGCACAACCACCTCGCGCGTGTCACCGCCCAGCCGGGTACCAGGAAGCAGCTCTCGATCGCGACCTACAACGTCGAGAACCTCGCCCCCTCCGACCCGGCGTCGAAGTTCGGGGCGCTCGCCGAAGGCGTCATCAACAACCTTGCGTCGCCGGACATCGTTGCGCTGGAGGAGATCCAGGACAACAGCGGCGCCACCGACGACGGCGTCGTCGCCGCCGATGTGACGCTGACCAAGCTCACCGATGCCATCGCAGCAGCGGGCGGACCGGCCTACCAGTACCGCGAGATCGACCCAGTCAACGACCAGGACGGCGGACAGCCCGGCGGCAACATCCGGGTGGCGTTCCTATTCGATCCGACGCGAGTGTCCTTCGTGGACGCCGGGCCGGCGGGCGTGAACCGGTCGACCACGGGCACCCAGGTGACCACCGGGCACGGTCGTGCGGCGCTGTCCCTGTCGCCCGGTCGCATCGATCCGACCAACCCGGTGTGGATGAACAGCCGCAAGCCGCTGGTCGGGAACTTCTTGTTCAACTCGAAGCCCGTGATCGTGATCGCCAACCACTTCAACTCGAAGGGCGGCGACCAGAACGCCGACGGCCGGTTCCAGTACCCGCAGCAGACCTCGCGCATCCAGCGCGCTGGTCAGGCCCAGGTTGTCCACGACTTCGTGAACAAGATCCTGAACGCGGACGACAAGGCGCAGGTGGTAGTCGCCGGCGACCTGAACGACTACCAGTTCAGCCCGCCGCTGGCCTCGCTCAAGACCGGCACGGCGGACGGCTCGGGGCCGTCGATCCTCACGGACCTGATCACCACACTGCCGACGAACCAGCAGTACACGTACGTCTTCAACGGCATCTCGCAGGTGCTCGACCACATCCTGGTGTCACCGAGGGTGACGGGAGTCAGGTACCAGGTCGTGCACGTCAACTCCGAGTACCACGATCAGGTCAGCGACCACGACCCGCAGGTCGTCGACATCACCCCGTAGCGCACCGCGGAGCGAATACCCCCTGCACCCGCACTCAGCGGACGCTGGGGGTATTCGTCGCGGCCGGAAGGCAGGATGGACCGATGGACATGACTGGGTGGATGCAGGGACAGGTGTTCGTGCAAACGGTCGACGAGAAGGAGGTCGAGAAGGTCACGGCCTTCCTGACCGCACGGGGCCTTACCTTCCAGGTGCTGACGCTCAGTGAGCGCATGGTCCTCGCCGACGGTGATCCGGACTCGTCCGTCACGTCCGACCGGTTCAGCATTGCCATCCAGTTGGGCGGATTTCCGCAAGTTGTCGCACCCGCGCTCAATGACCTGGTTCAGCGGGTTCACGGCGGCGGTTGGGAGCCGGATCCACCCGCCGAGGCCTGATCGCTCGGATCGCCGAGAGCGTCCGGTGCACAGTTTGCACCATTTGCCCTATGTGGTTTTCCTATATGGACCACCTTCCAGAATTACGCCGACGTAGTTCGAGCCTTTACCTTGACTTCACATGACGCAGGCTCCATTCTTATCCCTGTCAGCACATGCGACACTCTAGGGACGGCGCAGAGCAGACACAGAACGGTCGATTACTTCGGTGAATCCCCCGCTCACCGAAGTGGATCGATTGGTAATGGAGTCCTTACCGGTGAATCCCCCGCTCACCGGACTGGGCTCCAACGCCGCAGGGCCCCCGGTGAATCCCCCGCTCACCGGGGGTTTCTGCTGTGCCGGGCCGCCGGTGGTCAGACGGTGCGGTCGAGCCGGGTCAACCGGCGCGCCGACGGCGCCTCTCGAGGGCTCGCTGTTGCGCGGGAGTCAGCGTGGCCGTCGACTTTTCGGGGATTTCCGACGACGGTGCCGACGATTCCACGGCGTCGGCGTCGTCTTCATCGGAGGCCGAACGGCGGATCGTGACCTTGCCCGACTCGAGATCGATGCGCTTGCCGCCCGAGCTGTCGCCGATCTCCTCGCGGGTCGACTGCAGGCGTCGCTTCTCTTCGTCCATGTGCCGTTTGGCCGGATTGAAGAGGGTGTCGAGGCCCCACTGCGTCATGGCATCGAGCGTACGTCGTGCGTAGCCTCGATCGCATGCTGTTCTCGCGCCACAAGACCGAACTGGTGACCCCGGAGCGCGCGTTACGCGGGCGCGACCACTACGAGTTCGACGTGCCGGACAAGCACTACGTCAACGGCCGCTCGCTCAAGCCACCGTTCCCGGAGGGATTCCAACAGGCTGTCTTCGGACTGGGCTGCTTCTGGGGGGCCGAAGAGATCTTCTGGCAGGAACCCGGGGTCTGGACCACCGCGGTCGGCTACACGGGCGGCATCACCTCGCACCCGGACTACGACGAGGTCTGCTCCGGGCTGACTGGGCACACCGAGGCCGTCCTCGTCGTCTTCGACCCGGACGAAACGTCGTACGCGCAGATCGTCGCGAAGTTCTTCGAGGTCCACGATCCAACCCAGGGAATGCGGCAGGGCAACGACGTCGGTACGCAGTACCGCTCCGGGATCTACTACACCGACGACGCGCAGCGTGAGATCGCCGAACGGGCGAAGCAGGTGTTCAGCGAGACCCTCGAAGGGCTCGGCTACGGCACCGTCACCACCGAGATCGCCCCGCTGCAGGACTTTTTCTACGCCGAGGGATACCACCAGCAATATCTCGCGAAGAATCCGAACGGATACCGGTGCCACAGCACGACCGGGGTGTCCTTTCCCTTGGGCAAGCTGGTCTAGGCCGTCCGGCGGCGGAGGGTGGCCGCGGCCAGGCCGAGCGCCGCGACCGCGCTGCCCCCGAGCACCAGCGCCCCCCGCAGGTACGTCCAGTCCAGCGTCGGCGAGCCGGCCACCCGCTGCAGCGCCTCGACCGCGTACGACAGTGGCATGGCGTCGGAGAACCACCTCAGGACGTCGGCCATCGAGCCGCGCGGCGCGAACAGGCCGCACACCAGCAGTTGCGGCAGCACCACCAGTGGCATGAACTGCACCGCTTGGAACTCGGTCTGCGCGAACGCGCTCGCAAACAGTCCCAGCGCCACCCCCAGCACCGCGTCCAGCAGCGCCACGAGCAGTAGGGCCCAGACCGAGCCGCTCAGGTCCAGCCCCAGCCCCAGCGACACCGCGACCGCGACGCCGACCTGCACGGCCGCTACCAGCGAGAACGCCAGGGCATAGCCGACGAGCAGGTCGAGCTTGGCCATCGGCGTCGTCAGCAATCGCTCGAGGGTTCCCGACGAGCGTTCGCGCAGGGTCGTGATCGAGGTGACCAGGAACATCAGCAGGAACGGGAAGAAGCCGAGCAGCGCCGGGGCGACGTGGTTGAAGGCGGTCTCGGAGTCGAAGACGTAGCGCAACATCGTCATCAGGACGGACGGCACGACGACCATCAACGCGATCGTGCGGGGGTCGTGGCGCAGTTGCGTCAGGACGCGCCGGGCCGTGAAGACGGTCATCGTCGCGCTCATGCCGCCGCCTCCGCCTCGGAAATCAGGCGGAGGAACGCGGCGTCCATGCGGTCCGTCCCGGTGCGTTTCATCAGCGCGGCCGGCGTGTCCTGCGTCAACACCCGCCCCTCGCGCATCAGCAGGAGCTCGTCGCAGCGCTCGGCCTCGTCCATCACGTGACTGGACACCAGCAGCGTCAGGCCGCCCTTCGCGAGGTCGGAGAACAGGCTCCACAGGTCCTCGCGCAGCACCGGGTCGAGGCCCACGGTCGGTTCGTCCAGGACCAGCAGCCGGGGCGAGCCGAGCATCGCCACGGCCAGGCTCACCCGCGACCGTTGCCCGCCGGACAACGTGCCGGTGAGTCGGTCACGAAAGCGGCCCAGGTCGACCGCGTCGATCACCCGTTCTAGGTCGTCGCTCGGAGCCCGCACCGCAACGGCGAAGTAGGCGACATTCTGGGCCACGGTCAGGTCGTTGTACACGGACGCCTGCTGTGAGGCGTAGCCGACCTCCTGGCGAAGCACGGCGTGGCCGGCTGGACGGCCGAGCACCGTCACCGTCCCCGACGTGATGCGCTGCGTGCCGATGATCGCGCGCATCATCGTGGTCTTTCCGCACCCGCTGGGGCCGAGCAAGCCGGTGATCGCAGCCTCGCGCACAGCGACATCGATCCCGTCCAGCACGGTCGTCCCGCCGCGGACGACGGTGAGTCGATCACAGCTGATCGCGGAATTAACCATGTGATTAAATGTAGGGTGCCGACGTCGGATGTCAAGCGCGAGGAGGTGGGCTCATGGCCCGTGCCGGCCGGCGGCCCGGTCCGACCACCACCCCCGACCAGATCCTGGAGGCCGCCCGGGCGCTGTTCGCCGAGCGGGGCTTCCAGGGCACGAGCGTCCGGGCGGTCGCGGCTCGGGCCGGCGTCAACCCCGCACTCGTCCACCACTACTTCGAGACGAAGGACCAGCTGTTCCTCGCGGCGTTGCGGCTGCCGCTCCACCCGGCCGAGGTCGTCAGCGCGCTGCTCGCCGAGGGTCCGCGCGCGGAGTTTCCGCAGCGGTTCGTGCGCTTCTTCGTGCACGCCTGGCGCGACCCGGTCACCGGGCGGCAACTGCAGGCCGTCCTGCGCAGCGCGGTGAGCACCGAGCAGGGTGCGGCCATCGTGCGCAGCCTGGCGCAGGACGTTCTGTTGAGCCGCATCGCGACGGCCCTCGGGGTGTCGCAGCTGCGGGTGGCGACGGCCGTCACGCATCTGCTCGGCTTGATGGTGGGATCGACGATCATCGGCATCGAGCCGTTGGCGTCGGCCAGCGAAGACGAGCTCGTCGCGCTCGTGGCACCAGTGATCGCGCAGTATCTGAACCCTTGAGGTCCCGTCCCCGCCGACATCGTCCCCCGTAGGCTTGGGGACGTGCCGGAATTGCCGGAGGTCGAGGCGCTGGCGACGTTCCTACGAGAGCGCGCCGTCGGTCGATCCGTCGTGCGCGCCGACGTCGCCGCGATCAACGCGGTGAAGACGTTCGACCCACCCCTGCGCGCCCTGGGCGGCGCGGAGGTCACCGGAGCCTCGCGGCACGGCAAGTTCCTCGATCTGGACATCAGCGGGCTGCATCTGGTGATCCACCTCGCCCGCGCGGGATGGCTGCAGTGGCGCGACTCGCTGCCGCCCGCGCCACCCCGACCGGGAGGCAAGGGACCGATCGCGTTCCGCCTGCACCTGGCCCCGGAGTTCCCTGAGGGCCCGGTCAGCGGGTTCGACCTCACCGAGGCCGGCACGCAGAAGCGCCTGGCGGTGTACCTCGTGCGCGATCCGCTCGACGTCCCGGGCGTTGCTCGCCTCGGCCCGGACGCGCTCACCGTATCTCGCGACGACCTGGCCACCCTGCTGGCCGCCCAGCGGGCCCAGCTCAAGCGGGCCGTCACCGACCAGACAGTGATCGCCGGCGTCGGGAACGCGTACTCCGACGAGATCCTGCACACCGCCAAGCTCTCACCGTTCAAGCTCGCCGCGAACCTCACCGATGACGAGGTGGCCCGTCTGCACGAGGCGATGGGCAGCGTGCTGACCGACGCCGTCACTCGCTCGGTCGGGCAGAAGGCGGCGACCCTGAAGTCGGAGAAGCGCAGCGGCCTGCGGGTACACGCCCGGGCCGGACTGCCCTGTCCGGTGTGTGGCGACACGGTGCGCGAGGTGTCCTTCGCCGACCGCAATTTCCAGTACTGCCCCACCTGCCAGACCGAAGGTCGCGAACTGGCCGACCGCCGGCTGTCCAAGCTCATCAAGTGAAGGGCCAGGCTTGCGCCATGCACCCGACCGACGTCCCGACCGTCCGAGTGGACGAATTGCCAGCCGCGGCCGTGCTTCTCGACGTGCGTGAGGACGACGAGTGGGCGGCCGGGCACATCGCCGACGCCGTGCACGTACCCATGGGCCGGGTGCCCCAGCAGCTCCAGTTCGACCCCGGCGCGCTCACGCCGGACGCGTCGATCGTCGTCGTGTGCAAGGTCGGCAGCCGCTCGGCGCACGTCACCGCCTGGCTGCGCCAGCACGGCTACGACGCGGTGAACCTCGAAGGCGGCATGTTCGCGTGGGAGCTCGCGGGACGACCGATGGAGGCCACTGACGGTGGTCATCCCCACGTCATCTGACGGCCTGTTCGGCTCGGGGTCACCCACAGGTCACCTAGGAGCGGCACGATGGGCACTGTGAGACCTCGCGCTGCGCGTGTGGCCGTCGAGCCGCCGACGCGACCGATGCTCGTCGCCCACCGCGGTGCGTCCTCGCAACTCGCCGAGCACACCTTGGCGGCGTACGAGATCGCGCTCAGCTCGGGCGCCGACGCGCTCGAGTGCGACGTGCGCATGACCCGCGACGGTCACCTCGTCTGCGTCCACGACCGCACCATCAACCGGACGTCGGACGGCCGGGGCGTGGTCAGCGAGCTGGACCTCCCCAGCCTCGAGCGGCTGGACTTCTCGTCCTGGCACGGCGACCTGCCCGAGTCGGCCGACGAGCTGCTGTCCGACAACCCGTACCTTTCCGGTGTCGTCGTCGACCGGGTCGAGAAGGGGGGCGGCGTCCTCACCCTCGAACTGCTGCTCGAACTCGTCCGCGACTCCCAGCCCGAGGTGCGGCTCCTGATCGAGACCAAGCACCCCACCCGTTACATGGGGCTGGTCGAGAAGACGCTCGTCGAGCTGCTGGACCGCTTCGGCTGGGCCGGCCAGCCCGGTCCGCCCGAGACCCTGCGCGAGCCCGCCAACATGGACAACCGCGTCATCGTCATGAGCTTCGCCCCCACAGCGGTGCGCCGAGTACGCCTGCTCGCGCCCGAGATCCCGACCGTGCTGCTGCTCGAACGCCTGATGCCGCAGCGACGCGCGGGCATCCTGCCGGCCGGGGTCCCCATCGCCGGCCCGGGTTTACATGTGCTGCGGGCCGATCCGGACTTCGTCGCGCGGGCCCACGCCCGGGGCCACCAGGTCTATGTGTGGACGGTCGACAAGCCGGAGGACGTGGAGTTCGTCCTCGACCTCGGGGTCGACACGATCATCACCGACCACCCCAGCGAGGTGCGCGCGCTGCTCGACGGCCGGTGAGCGGTGTTTCCCATTCCGGACGACCGGGAAGGACACTCGTAACGAGGCCTCGGGAGGTGCCGCTGACGTGGGAGTGCTCGCGGTCCGGCACGACCCGTCCAGCGCTGCCCTGGTGCGGCAGGCAATAGCCGAGGACCTGGTCCGCCAGTCGATCCGCGAGGACTCCGTCAACGACGTGATCCTGGTGGCCAGCGAGCTGGTCGGTAACGCGGTCATGCATGCCGCTGCCTCCACGGATCGTGAATTGGGCATCGATTGGGACGTCGAAGCGGATGCCGTCGTCGTCTGCGTCATGGACGCCAGCACCGATTTTCCGCGGCAACGCTCCACGAACGAGGACGAGACGGGCGGGCGGGGCCTGGCCATCGTCGCCGCCATTGCCGCCGACTGGGGAGTTCGGCGCACCGAGGCCGGCAAGCAGGTGTGGGCTCGGGTGCCGGTCGTGCGGGCCTGACGGGAATCTCGCCGCCCGGTGTGGTCAGCCGGGCAGGCTGCGCAGGACGCGCAGCGCCACCGACAGCGTGGCGAGATCGACGACGTCACGGTCGAGCGCCTCACGCACCGTCGTCCGCGCCCGCTCGACCCGCTCGACGTTCTTGGCCACCCATGCGTCGATGCGCTGATCCGCGGCGAGGCCGTCGTCGGTCGAGCGGAGGATGGCGGTGGTGACCGCGGACAGGGCGGCGTAGACATCGTGTCGCGCAGCACCGCGAGCCAGCGTCGACCACCTGTCGTCGCGCGGCAGCGCCGTGACCTTCGTCAGCAAGTCGTCGACGCTCAGTCGCTCGGACACCGCGTAGTGCAGCTCCGCGACCACGAGCGGGTCGTAACCCGTGGCGTGCGCGATCTCGACGACATCGAGGAGCAGGAACGCGCTCAGCAGTTCGGCCAGCCGCAACGCGAGGCCACGCGGCAGCCCGAGCGCGACGAGCTGCTCCGCGTCGTCAAACAGGGTCTGCCGCTCGGCCCCGCGCATCAGGTCAGGGCAGTGCGTCCCGATCTGCGTCACGACCGGCTCGTAGCGCTCTATCTCGGCCGCGACGTCGGTGATCGGGAACCGGTTGTCGACGAACCAGCGGGTGGCTCGGTCGATCAGCCGGCGCATCTCGCTGTACCCGGCATGCTGCGCAGACGTCGGGACCTGGTTGTCCAACTGCTCGATCTCGGCCCACAACGTCGGCAGGTCGAACACCCTGCGCACGATGCTGTAGGCCCGCGCGATCTGACCGAGGTCGACCCCGGTCTCTTCGACCGCGCGGTGGACGAACGTCGTCCCGGCGCGGTTGATCATGTCGTTGACGACGACGGTGGTGATGATCTCGCGCTGCAGCGGATGGTTGAGCAGGTCCTCGGCGAACCGCGCCGAGATCGCCGGCGGGAAGTACCCGGCCAGTGCGTGCTGATACCACGGCTCGTCGGGCAGCGTGGAGTCCTCGATGTGCTGCGTCAGCGTCATCTTCGAGTACGCGATGAGGACCGCGTTCTCCGGCGAGCACAGCCCCTGGCCCTCGGCCTCGCGACGGGACATCTCGGCATCGTCAGGCAGGAACTCGAGCGCGCGGTCCAGCTCGCCGGCGGCTTCGAGCCGTTGCATGAATCGGTGGTGGACCGAGGCCAGCGCCGGGCTGAGCTTGCGGGCCATGCCCAGCAACACGTTCTGCTCGTAGTTGTCGCGCAGGACGAGGCGAGCGACGTCGTCGGTCGCGCCGGCGAGCAGCTCGTTGCGTTCGTCGCGGGTGATCTCTCCCGCCGCGACCGCGCGGTCGAGCAGGATCTTCAGGTTCACCTCGTGGTCGGACGTGTCGACGCCGGCGGAGTTGTCGATCGCATCGGTGTTGATGTGACCGCCGCTCCGGGCGAATTCGATCCGGCCGCGCTGGGTGAAGCCGAGGTTGCCGCCCTCGCCGACCACCTTGCACCGCAGCTCGTTGCCGTTCACGCGCGTCCCGTCGCTGTTCTTGTCGCCGGCGTCGGCGTGTGACTCGGTCGACGCCTTGACGTAGGTGCCGATGCCGCCGTTCCAGAGCAGGTCGACGGGGGCGAGCAGGATCGCGCGGATCAGCTCGTTCGGAGTCAGCTTGAGTACGCCCGCGGGAACGCCCAGCGCGGCCGCCACCTGCGGCGTGATCGGGATCGACTTGACCGTGCGCGCGTGGACACCGCCGCCCTCGGAGATCAGCGACGTGTCGTAATCGGCCCAGGACGACCGGGGCAGGTCGAACAGCCGGCGGCGCTCGACATAGGACGACGCGGCGTCGGGCGACGGATCGAGGAAGATATGCCGGTGGTCGAAGGCGGCCACCAACCGGATGTGCCGCGACAGCAGCATGCCGTTGCCGAACACGTCGCCCGACATGTCGCCGACGCCGACGACGGTGAAGTCCTGGTTCTGGATATCGGTCCCGAGTTCTCGGAAGTGGTACTTCACCGACTCCCACGCCCCGCGCGCCGTGATGCCCATCGCCTTGTGGTCGTAGCCCACCGAGCCGCCACTGGCGAAGGCGTCGCCGAGCCAGAAGTCGTACTCGGCCGCGATCTCGTTGGCGATGTCGCTGAACGACGCGGTGCCCTTGTCCGCGGCGACGACCAGGTACGGATCGTCGACGTCGTAGCGGCGCGTGCGCGGGGGCGGAACCACGGTCTGCGAGCGGTCCGGGTTGCTGACGAGGTTGTCGGTGAGGTCGAGCAGGCAGGCGATGAACGTGCGGTAGCAGGCCACGCCCTCGGCCAGCCAGCCGTCGCGGTCGACACTGGCATCGGGAAGCCGCTTGGCGACGAACCCGCCCTTGGCGCCGGTCGGCACGATGACCGCGTTCTTGACCATCTGCGCCTTGACCAGCCCCAGGATCTCGGTACGGAAATCCTCGCGCCGGTCGGACCAGCGCAGGCCGCCGCGGGCGATCGGGCCGAAGCGCAGGTGCACGCCCTCGACCCGCGGCGAGTGGACCCACACCTCGAAGCGCGGCCGCGGCGCCGGGAGCTCGGGGATCAGCCGCGGTTCGAGCTTCACCGCGAGCGCCGCGCGCCGCTCGCCCCGCTCGTCGGTGCGGTACGCGTTGGTCCGCAGCGTCGCGTTCACCAGGCCCAGCAGCGAGCGCAGGATGCGGTCGTGATCGAGGCTGGCGACGTTGACGAGCATCGCCTCGATCGCGTCGACGCGGCCGACCGCCCCGTCGACCAGCGGCGCCTCGTGCTCGCGGTCGGGGTCGAAACGGGACTCGAACAGTTCGACGATCGCCTCGGCGATCGGTGCGTTGTCGATCAGGGCCTGCTCGATGTAGCCCTGGCTGTAGGTCGTGCCGGCCTGGCGCAGGTACTTGGCGTAGGCCCGCAAGATGTTCGCCTGCCACCACGTCATCTCAGTCCGGACGACAAGGGCGTTGAATCCGTCCTGCTCGATCTGTTCCAGCCACAGCAACCGGACGGCCTCGATGACGTTGCGCGAGCGGGTGTCGTCGAACACGGTGCCGACCGGAAGCCGCAGACCGAAGTCGTAGATCCACGCCGCGTCGCCCTCGGCAAGATCGATCTCGTACGGACGCTCGTCGAGAACCTCGATGCCCATCTGCGTGAAGATCGGCAGTGCCCGGGCCAGCGACACCGTCTGTCCGGTGCGGAAGACCTTGAGCCGTTTGTCGGCCTGGTCGTCGTCCTGAGGGGTGTACAGCTCGAAGGCGAGGCCGTTATCCCCCGGCAGTTCCTCGAGCCGGATGATGTCGCCGACCGCGACCGCCGCGGTGAAGTCCTCCTTGTAGCCCTCGGGCAGGGCGTCGGCATACTTGCGGAGCAGGTGCTCGCTTGCGTCCTCGCCGACGGTGCCCTCGAGCCGCTCGCGGAACTCGTCGCTCCAGCGGCGCGTGACCTTCGCGACCTCGTCCTCGACGAGCTTCCGCTCGGGGGAGGCCGGTTGCGCGCCAGGTCGGACTGCGATCAGCAGCTGCATGCGGGCGAGGTTCAGTTCGACGATCCGGTCGTCGCGGCCGATGATTTCGCCGGGCCAGTACGTGTTGATCACGCTCGTGACGCGACGCCGGGTCTCGGGGCCGAAGCGGTCCGACGGGAAGTACACGAGGACGCTGACGAAGTCCCGGTTGAGGTGGATGCGGGCGAATACCCCGACCGTGCCGTGCTCGGCGCGGTCCACGACGAGCTGCGCGAGCCGCAGCAGATCGCTCGTGGGGGCCTCGAGGAGCTCGTCGCGGGGCAGCGTCCGTAGCGCGGCCAGCAGGCGCCGGCCGGTGTGGCTGTCCGCCCGCACCCCCGAGCGCAGCAGGATCTCGGCAATGCGCCGGCGGACGACGGGCACGCGGGCGACGGTGCCGTCCTCAGCGTTGGTGATGAGGCCGAGGAAGACGTGGATCATCTGCGCTCCGGAGCGCCCTTCCGGAGTGACGACCGTGACGCAGTCGTAGTGCGCGGAGCGGCGCACCGTCGACACGAGCGGGCTCTTGAAGATCACCAACGGGGCGCCGCTGCGGAAGGCCGGCAGCAGCTCGAGGGGCGAGATGCGCGCGGCGCCGCGCAGCACGCCCTCGGCGTCGTCGTCATTGCTCTGCGCGCGCGGGCTGGCCAGCTCGTTCGCGGAGTAGGCCGCGTGCCCGAGGATCATGTAGTTACCGTCGGCCAGCCAGCGGAGCAGCTCGCCCGCCTCTTCACTCATCTCCCGGTCGAACTGGCCCGGGTCGGCGGTCAGATCGTCGGCCAGTTCGCGGATCAGGTGGTACATGTGCGGCGCGTCGGCCACAGCGTGCAGGACGTCGTCGAGAACCCGGGTCAGCTCGGCGGCCAGGACTTCGTGCTCGCTGGCCGGGAGGTGGTCGAGTTCGATGTGCACCCAGGACTCGACCATCGCGCCCTCGGGCACGTCGGCGTTGTCATCGATGTCGTAGATGCGGATCATCGCCCCGTCGGCGTCCCGAGCCGCGACGATCTGCGGGTGCAGCATCCGCTCCAACGGCCGCCCGGACCGCTCGAGCTCGGCCGACAGGGACTCGACGATGTAGGGCGCATCGACCGAGACGATGTCGACGGCGGTGATGTTGGCGTCGAGGTCGAACACGCGCATGAGGGTCTGGCCCCACGGTCGCACCGAGCCGAACTCGAGGATGTCCTGAGCGAGATCGACGTGTTCCGGGCCGGGCCGCGTACCGAGCTGACTTCCCGCGTGCGCGAGGAAGCGCCGTGCGAACACGGCGGGATCGACGACTCCGGCCCCTCTCTCGGTGCCGGCGTGCGTGTCGGTCATGATCGGGTCACCTCGTTGTGACTGCGACTGTACGGCTGTCTCCCATCCTGGCACTGACGACGAATGCGCGGACGTGCAGTATTCGTGTCATGGGTCTTGTCGAGTCCGGTCACCGTCCGCTTCCGACCAGCGCTTCGTACGGCATCACCGTGCGCCTGTACGCGATCCCGTCCGCCTCGGTGGTGGGTGAACTGGCCACCGCGGTCGGCCGGGCCGGCGGGCTGGTGACCGCGATCGACGTCAGCGAATCGCGGACCGACCGGATCACGGTCGACGTCAGCTGCTCGGCCGTCAACGGCGACCACGCGGATGAGATCGTCGATGCGATGCGGGCGGTGCCGGCGGTGACCGTCCACCGGGTCAGTGACCGCACCTTCCTGCTGCACCTCGGCGGCAAGATCTCCGTCCAGCCGACGGTGGCGCTCAAGACCCGCGACGACCTGTCGATGGCGTACACGCCCGGGGTCGGACGGGTGTCGCTGGCGCTGGCCGAGCACCCCGAGGACGTCCCCAAGCTGACGATCAAGGGCAACGCGGTCGCCGTCGTCACCGACGGGTCAGCGGTGCTGGGGCTGGGCAACCTGGGGCCCGGCGCGGCGCTGCCGGTGATGGAGGGCAAGGCGGCGCTGTTCAAGCGGTTCGCCGGCATCGACGCGTGGCCGATCTGCCTCGACACCCAGGACACCGACGAGATCGTCCGGGTGGTGCAGGCGATCTCGCCCGGGTTCGGCGGCATCAACCTCGAGGACATCTCGGCGCCGCGATGTTTCGAGATCGAGCGGCGCTTGCGCGAGACACTGTCGATCCCGGTATTCCACGACGACCAGCACGGCACCGCGATCGTGGTGTCGGCGGCACTGACGAACGCCTTGCGCTGTGTGTCCAAACCGCTCTCGGCCGCGCGGATCGTCGTGGCCGGCGGCGGGGCGGCCGGGACCGCGATCGTCTCGCTGCTGGTCGCCGCCGGTGCCGCGCACGTCCTGGTCTGGGACCGCGAGGGAATCCTGGCGCCCGCCGATCCGCGGTTGAACGACTCCAAGCGCGCGCTCGCCCAGCTCACCAATCCCGCGGGCGTCACCGGCGACCTGCACGATGCCCTCCGCGGGGCGGACGTGTTCATCGGGGTCAGCGCGCCAGGCGTGCTCGACGCGTCGTGGATCTCGGACATGGCCGCGGACCCGGTGGTGTTCGCGCTGGCCAACCCCGATCCCGAGGTGGACGTGGACGCCGCGCGGCAGCTGGCGGCGGTGCTCGCGACCGGGCGCAGCGACTACCCGAACCAGATCAACAACGTACTGGCGTTCCCGGGCGTGTTTCGCGGTCTGCTCGATGCCCGGGCCAACCACGTGACGACCGCGATGCTGCTGTCGGCGGCGGACGCGCTCGCGCATTGCGTGTCGGACGAGCAGCTGAACGCCACCTACATCGTCCCGTCGGTGTTCGATCCGGCGGTGCCCCAAGCGGTCGCCGCTGCCGTCCGCGAGGCCGCCGCGAACCACTGACCGCTGCCACCTCGTTCTTCCAGACACACCTCGGGGAGGACAGGCCATGAAGCGACCAGCGGTAGTGTTCGGCGCGGCGGCGCTGGCGGTGCTCGCGGGCGGCGCGTGCTCCCACACCGGTTCGGGCCGAAGCACGGCGGCGAGGCCGACCTGGAGTCGCTCCAAGCCCAGCAACGAACGCTCGTCCAGGAGAGACCGCTCAGGCAGCGATCACCCTGACGTTGCGACCCGCACCCAAGCCGCCCCCACCGCCAGCGGAGAAGGCGGGCGGATTCCTCGGCGGCCTCCAACGCGGATGGGACGGCTTCACCGCCGCCGCCGCCTGGCTCGCGACCGGCCTCGGCACGGTCCTGCCGTTCCTGCTGCTCGCCTTGGCCGTGGCCGCCGCCGCCCGATTCGGGTGGGGCCGGCTCGCAGGACGCCACCCCGCGCCAACCCCCACGCCGCCGGAATGACCCGCCGCTAACCTCACAAGATGGGCGCGGCGCGCGTTGACCAGACGTGAGCCTTCCACCGTTCGAGACGGTCGTCGCCGAACACGGCGCCGCGGTGTTGCGCGTGTGCCGCGCTGTAC
>JAVHVH010000240.1:0-4371 GCA_032160665.1 Pseudonocardiales bacterium | reverse complement strand
CCGGGCCGATCCGGTGCTGCCCGAAGGTGCTGCCGTTGCGGGTGCGGCACGATGACGCCATGACGCGTTCCTGGTGGGGCTGGGGCACCGTCGAGGGCGCGGTCGTCGGGCCGGAACGGGACGCCCTGGCCCAGCGGGTGGGCGGCCTGCTGCCCGGGCAGGATCTCGAGGATCACGCCCCGCCCGACCCGTCGGCTCTCGACCTGCCGGCGCCGCGGGTGTCGGCTCCGTCTGGGCTGGCCGACCTAGCGTCGACCGATGTGCGCGACCGGGCCGCGCACAGCCATGGGAAGGCGTTCCGCGACGTGGTGCGCAACCTGCACGGCGATCTCGCGCACGTACCCGACCTCATCCTGCGTCCGAGGCACGAGCAGGACGTGACGGACGTCCTCGATTGGTGCACCCGCGCCGGCGTGGCCGTGATCCCGTACGGCGGGGGCAGTTCCGTGGTCGGCGGCATCGAGCCGCGCTTCGAGGGCCCCGCGGTCACCCTCGACCTGTCCCGGCTGGACGCGGTGCTCGAGGTGGATCCCGTCTCGCGAGCCGCACGCGTCCAGGCCGGCGCGCTGGGACCGCATCTCGAGGCCCAGTTGCGGGCGCACGGATTGACGCTGCGGCACTTCCCGCAGTCCTTCGAGTTCTCCTCGCTCGGCGGCTGGCTGGCCACCCGCGCCGGTGGTCACTTCGCGACGCTCTATACGCACGTCGACGACCTCGTGGAGTCGATGCGCGTCGTGACGCCGGCCGGGATCAGCGAGTCACGCCGGCTGCCCGCGTCCGGTGCCGGCCCGTCCCCCGACCGGTTCTTCCTCGGCTCGGAGGGCACGCTCGGCGTGATCACCGAGGCGTGGCTGCGGCTCCAGGAGCCGCCGCGCTGGCGGGCGCAGGCATCGGTCCGGTTCGCTGACTACGGTGCCGCCGTGACCGCCACTCGGGCCGTCGCCCAGGCCGGGCTGTACCCCGCCAACTGCCGCCTGCTCGATGCCGGCGAGGCGTTCCTCAACGCCGGTGCGAGCGTCACCGGCGGGGTACTCGTGCTCGCCTTCGAGTCCGCTGATCATCCGGTGGGCACCTGGCTGACCCGGGCGCTGGAGCTGTGCCGCGAGCACGGCGGCGAGGTGGCCGACGACCATCGGGAGTCGGGCCCGGACGATGCGCCCGAGGCGGGCGGAACCGCGGACGACTGGCGTTCCTCGTTCCTGCGGATGCCCTACCAGCGCGACGCGCTCGCGCGGATGGGGATGATCGTCGAGACATTCGAGACGGCCTGCACGTGGGACGCGTTCGAGGCGCTGCATGCGGCGGTGACCACCGCGGCCCACGACGCGATCACAGAGGTCGCCGGCGCCGGCATCGTCACCTGCCGCTTCACGCACGTATACCCCGACGGTCCCGCGCCCTACTTCGGCGTCTACGCCGCGGGTCGCTGGGGCAGCACGGTCGCCCAGTGGGACGACATCAAAGCGGCCGTCAGCGAAGCCATCGCCACGCACGGCGGCACGATCACGCACCATCACGCGGTCGGTCGCGACCACCTGCCGTGGTACGCCCGCCAACGCCCCGAGCCCTTCGCCGCCGCGCTGACGGCGGCCAAGTCCGCCCTCGACCCCGCCGGCATCCTCAACCCCGGCGTGTTGCTCCCGGGCGCCTGACGGGGGGTCCTGCGGAACCGTCATTCGGCGATGCCTTGCTCGATCGCCCACCTGGTCAGCTCGACCCGGTTGTGCAGTTGCAGCTTGCGCAGCACGTTCTGGATGTGGTTCTCAACGGTCCGGTGTGACACGACCAGGCGCCGCGCGATCTGGCGCGCCGCCAGACCCGTCGACACCAGACGCAGGACCTCCGTCTCGCGCTCGGTCAGGACCGCCGCCGGAGACGGCTCCTCGCGGCCGATGCGGCGGTACTCACCGAGCACCAGTGCGGCGAGTCCGGGGGAGTACGTCGCCTCCCCGGCCGCCGTGCGGGCGACGGCAGCGAGCAGGTCCGAGCGGCTCGCCGACTTCACCAAATATCCGCGAGCGCCGATCTTCACCGCGGCGAGGACGTCCACGTCCTCGCCCGAGGATGAGAACATCAGGATCCGTACCGACGGCTCGGCGCTGACGAGCGCGGCGGCGGCGTCCACGCCCGACATGCCAGGTAGTTGCAGGTCCATCAGCACAACGTCCGGACGTACCGCCGGCGCGATCCGCACCGCGGCCTCGCCGTCCGCGCAGGCAGCGACCACGTCGTACCCGGCGTCGTCGAGGTCGCGTTCGAGGGCATCGCGCCAGATCGGATGGTCGTCAACGATCATCACCCGGATGGCTCCGCCGGCGTCGCTCAACGAGGCACCACGATCTCGACCTCAGTCCCCTCGCCCGGCATGGAAGTGATCGTGCAACGACCGCCGAGGTCCGCGACCCGTCCGCGGACCGAACGGGCCACGCCGATCCGGCCCTCCGTGGCCGCTGCCTCGAGCCGGCCATCGGGGAAGCCCACCCCGTCGTCCCGGACCGTGACCCGCACCTCGCGGTCGAGCGTCTCCAGCAGGACCCACGCGTGAGCACCGTTCCCTGCGTGGGCCACGACGTTCTGCAGCGCGGCCCGCACCGCGTTGCGCACCTCGATGGCCCTGGACGCGTCGACGGACACTGGTTCCCCGGGCGTCGAGACCGTCACGCGCGGTGAGCGCAGGCCGCGCAGTTCGGCGGTGAGGTCCCGCCGTCCGTCGGCCGCCGGTCCCGCTGGACGAGACGTGATCAACCCGCGCAGCGCAGTTTCCTGTTCCGCCGCCGCGTCAGCGAGCGTCGCCCACTGGCCGCCGGCCTCCGCGCCGGCGCGATGGACCAGCCCGAGTACCTGCAGCACGCCGTCGTGGATGGAACGCGCGAGGCGCTCGCGTTCGGCGAGCGCGGACTGCGCGGCGGCGGCGATCCGGAGATCGTTCTCGGCGCGCACGACCAACTGCGAAACCAGGCCGACGACCGCGCCCGTGACGATCAGGAGCACGCCGCTGTAGAGCGTGCGACCGTGCCACTCCTCGGCGACAAGAGCCGCCGCCGCAAATTGCAGGACCCCGGCGACCACCCCGCCCAACGGGCCGGCGAGGAGCGCGGCCTCGATCGTGGGCCCCGCTGCCCAGATCGTGGTGATCGTGACCATTCCGCCGTGCTGCTGGGCCGCGGTCTGGGCCGGGATGCTGAGCAAGGTGAGACCGGCCGTGCCGAAGATGTCGAGCACGACGACGGACGGCCGATGGGCCCGTCCATGGACGGCGAGCCAACTGACGATCGCGGTGCCGGCGATCATCGCGGCCCCGGCGGCGAGTGCGACACCGGGTCGGCGGTAGATCGGTTGCCACAGCACGATCAGGAATATGCAGACCACGAGCGTCGCGACCCGGAACGCCGCAACCGCGCGCCACAGCGACAGCCGCGCACCGCCCACCGGGAGCGGGACCCGCAGGTCGGCGTGCATGCGCGGAAGGCTAATCGACCTGCGAAAGACCCGGCCCGCTGGTGCGGGCCGGGTCCGGGAGTGGGAGGCGGTCAATGCCCGTTGCGGTACGGGGTCGGGGGGAGCGGGGCATCGGGAACCCCGAACGGTGCCGGTGCCGAAGCCGGTTCGGTGATCGTCGGCATCCGGTACGGGTCGAATTCGGCGAGCAGCCGCTCGATGCGGGCCTGGTCGAGTCGACTGACCACGCTCTCGGTCTCTTGCTGGTCGCGCACGCACTTCGCGAGCGTGAACGTCGAGCTGACCAGGAAGACCGTGCCGAGACCGAGAAAGGCCCGGGACCAGGGCGGGACGGGGAGGTACAGCTCGCCGATCACGACGACGGCGAGTGCGATCCCGAAAGACAGGATCGCCTGCAAGAAGTAGGCAGGGGACGGTTTGGCCGAGGGGTTTGTGTTCATGCCACGAGGCTGCCGGGCCGGGCGGGCCGGCACCTGAGTACGCCTACTCAAATGCCGCCTACGGATGCGCGGCGAAGTACGACTTCGCGCCGCGCGCGAGCTGGCCGAACGAGGCCTTGTTGAGGGGGCTGAGCAGCTTCATCAACCGCGCGGCCCTGGGCTTGGGCTCGATCGCGATCGTCCAGGTGAACAGCGTGCCGGTGCCGTCCGGCTCGATGACGTAGTCCTCGGCGAAGCGGGTCAGCAGCGGTCGGTTGGCCTCGTACACGCAGAACGAGTAGCCCTTGCCCTCGTCCCACCGGAAGAAACGTTCGCGGACCGTCATGGTCGACAACGGCAGGACCACCTCGCGAGTTGTCCCCACGTCGAACGGACGCGGCGTCGTCCAGGTCAGCCGCTTCACCCCGAGCCCCCAGTCGGCCAGGCTGCGGTCAGACGCGATGGACTCCCACACGCGCTCCGGCGGCACCGA